>CAZDXI010000032.1:0-16877 GCA_964509095.1 uncultured Rhodobacterales bacterium | reverse complement strand
TGACCAAACGGAGCGCGTGCCGCGCAAGAGATTCTTGGGTTGAGAGGGGCTGTCTGCCCCTCTCAAACTCTCCCCGAAGGTACTTTTGGACAGATGAAGCGTTAAAGGGCACGGGTCCAGGTTTGTTCCACAAGATCAACACCAAAGGAGTGCACGGGTTTGGAGGAGACAAGTGAGAAGCCGTTCTTTGCATAAAGCGCACAAGCCGCAAGATGACTTTCATGGGTCCAAAGGGTCATGGACGAATAACCTGCGCCCCGCGCAAATGTGAGGCATTGATCCAGCAGGCGTTGACCGAGGCCAGATCCTCGAGCCTCCGGTCGCAGGAAAAACAGACGAAGTTTTGCCGTTGTGTCGTCAAAACGCACGCAAAAGATGGAACCGAGTGGTTCAGTGCCCCGCATTGCGATCCAGCCTGCTTCACAAGTTGGATCGTGATCCAAGCTGAACTCCGTCAGGATTTTACGAACCAACGGACCGAATGTTGCGTCAAACCCTTCAGACGATGCGTAGAGGTGTTGGTGCTGCTCGACCAACCAATCGATGTCCGAGGGATCAAACGAGCGAAAGTGCGTATCGGTCATAGGAGGAGTGAACCGGAAGCCGAAGGAAAGGTAAAGCGGGCGCACTTTTCTATTGATCGGGAAGAGCGTATACGGCGCAGCAACGAGATGCGAGGAGCCAGCCCCATGGGGATCAACAGCGAAAGCGATATTGAAGCCAACTTGCAGATTGGCCCGACGGATCAGGGCATGGTGCGATTGTATATTGAGGCCAAAGGCGTTGAAATTCCCATGGATTTTGATCCTGAAGAGGCCGAGGAAATCGCACAGGAGATTCTGAGCGCCGCCAAAGCCGCGGCCGCCAAGGCACGCTGATCATCAGTAGACCACGCCCGGTGCGAGCAGTTCAAAGCCGGTGATTTCGAATTCGTAAGGCCCGGAGCCATCTGCTTTGTCAGCCCGAGCGATGAGTTGGCCTGCATCGTTACGGAATACAGCATGTGTTGTGTGCAGCGCGCGATAGCAATGCGTCCCGTCTGGGTAGATGTATTTGATCATTGCAGGCTCCTAGTATTCCAGCGCAGCACCGGGGTCACGAAGGCTGTGCAGGCGACGCGCGGCATGGGTGGCAAATTTCTGGATCATGACTTTACGACGCGCAGCGGCGAGTTTGTCTTCGGGTGCCATGCGCAGAATTTCAGCGTCATAGGCGTCGGCGATCAAAAGACCCGTGTCTTCTGGCAGAAGGTCGGTCGGGAACGCGTCATCCACAGCCCAGAAGAACCGGTCGCACCACTCAAGGTACCCCTGCCACTTGCTGTCTGAGGTGAAATCGGCACGCGATGATTTACACTCGACCACCCAAAGCTCTCCCTTGGAACCCAAAGCCATGACATCCACGCGCAGCCCGCGCGCGGGAACGAATTCCTCGATGCAGGCAAAACCGTGGCTGACCAGATGCCGCGCGACACCCCGGGCGAGCAATTGGCCGGGCATCAGAGGCGCGTCAGGGGGCATCAGATCATCCATCCGCAAAGAATGAACAAAATGTGAACATCCGTCAAGGAGGCGACGCGACCTTGACGTGAAACTTTTTGGTATCATATAAATGAAACCGAAAGGTATCATTTTGGAGATCAGAGATGAGCCAAGCCACGTTCCGCGCCCTCGCAGATCCGACACGGAGAGACATTCTGCTGATGCTGTCCAGACAGGACATGACCATTGCCGAAGTGTCCGACCAGTTCGAGATGACCCGAGCGGCTGTCAAAAAGCACCTGACCGTTTTGAGCGATGGAGGCCTCATCGAAGTTGAAGCGCGCGGCAGGGAAAGGATCAACCGGCTGATACCCGCTGGGTTTGCTCCGGTGCGCGACTGGCTCGGCTACTTTGACCGCTTCTGGGATGACCGCCTGTCGGCCTTAAAACAGACCATTGAAAAGGATCAGACACATGACTGAAATTATTCGTAAATCCGTGCACCTGCCTTGTGATGCGCAGACGGCGTGGGATCACCTGACGCAACCTGACCTGTTGGGTAAATGGTTCCACCCGGCTGAAGCGCCCTTGGCGGAAGGTGAAGATTATACGCTTGTGTCTCAGAAAGACGGGGAGCGCATGTGCTTTGGCCGAGTGCTGGAGATGCGCGCGCCCCATTACATGAAATGGGACTTTTCGGTCGGGCCTTTGAACGGCGAGATGACGACTGTGGAATGGCACATCGAACCCACGGCAGGTGGCGTGCGTCTGACGCTGGAACACACAGGGTTGCCTGCCAGTGCAGAAGCTTACGGGCTGGTTCTGGCGCTCGACAAAGGCTGGCACGGATTTTTGTTGGAATTGCGTAACCTTACGGACTCATAGCTCTTGCCCGAACCTGCCACACGCCTTACCTAGAGCAGTGGCGGGTTCTGCCCTTCTCGTGAACAGGTTGCATTCCGGTGGCCTTAAGCAATTCCGAGGGAGCTGGCTCTGTCCGGATCCTGGTCCGGTTACCTGGCGCCCACCTGTATATACAGGTCCTCGGGAATGAGAGAACCGCACGGTTGTGGTGGTTCCCGTCGTTTTCCACAGATTTGACTGAACTCTGAGGCTTCGGCTCATCCTCAGTATGTTTTTGTGATGCCGGGGACGCCATGTCTGGCTGACTTAAGTGTCTCCGCGTTGGCACAATGCGGGCGACGAAGGAGACCATGATGCGCGACGACGACTTGGGCTTCACTTACCGATCCAAAGCGGACACCGAAGTTGTCATCTTTCATTTTGGCAAACGCGCAACTGTTCTGCGCAAAGACAAGTCCAGACGCTTCTTGAGCGACATGGACGCATTGGACTTCGCCGGACAGCAACAAGAAATGGCACGCCTGACAGGCAACTACCGACGCGGAAATGAGCGTGTTGCGAAGACCCACCCGCGCAACCGTTGATCTTTCGTCGAAGGCAAACACGCCCCCCATGTCCAGAAGGGTTGAGTTTGCGCCGCAACGACGTACGCTACGCGCAGCGCTACGAGGGGAGAGTATCAGATGCCTTACGAACCCAAGGACATTGTCACGTCTGAGGACGAAATTCGCGCCCTGCAGCCAAACATGCACCCGACACAGCCGACGAAAATCCTCAACCATTTGGACCCGTTATGCCGCATTTGGATTGAGACGTCTCCGTTTCTGATCATGGCGACTTATGACGCGGAGGGGCACGTGGATGTTTCGCCGAAAGGTGACCCAGCGGGATTCGTAAAGGTGCTGGACCCGCACACTTTGGCGATCCCGGACCGGCCGGGAAACCATCGCTTTGACAGCTTTTCCAACCTTTTGCAGACGGGTCGCATCGGATTGATCTTTCTTGTGCCAAACCGGAACGAAGTGGTGCGCGTAAATGGCTCCGCCCGGATCGTGCGGGATGCGGAATTGCTGGATCAGATGCAGATCAAATCCCACCGCCCGGATTTGGCGGTTTTGGTATCTGTCGAGGAGGCGTTCTACCATTGCGGAAAGGCGATCATCCGCTCCCGCCTTTGGCACCCGGACAGTGCTGCGCCCATCGATGCCCTGCCGAGTTACTCAGAGGCCTTGGCCGCGCATTCTTTGGCCGAGTTGTCCTTGTCTCAGATCGAAGAGCGCATGGCGTATAACGATGCGGAGCGGCTGTATAAGGAGTGAGGTTTAAGGTGCCTGATCCTTAGGCCACAGCAAGCCAACACGCCCGGTTGCACCCAGACTGACGAGATCGCCAGCTTGGCTTAGGGAGCGTGCTACGCCGTGAGGAAGTCCAAAACAGCGCGGTTGAATTCGACCGGTTTTTCGATGTTCGACAAATGCGCAGCATCTGCGATGACGACTTTTTGCGCACCAGAGATTTCTTTGACCAACACAAGCCCTTGTTCGGGTGTGCAGGCGGGATCCCTTTCACCGATGACCACGAGGCTGTCCGCGGCAATGTCTTTTAGAATGTGGGTTTGGCTCATGTCACGGACAGCTGACGCACATGCGATATAGCCGTCCGCACCAGTGTCCCGGATCATGCCTTCGACAAAGCCAACAGCCGAAGGAGACTGCTGCACGAAAGACGGGGTGAACCAGCGTTGGATCGTGTTGGCCAAGAGCCCCTCAATGCCGTTGCGCTCTGCAATCGCGATACGCTCGTTCCACATCTCAAGGGTTGGCATTTCAGACGCGGTGTCACACAGCACCAAACGCTGCACGAGATCGGGGCGAGAAACCGCCAGTCGCTGACCAATCATCCCGCCCATGGAAAGCCCCAGAAAGTGCACCGGGCCAACGTCCAGTGTCTCGATCAGAGCAGCGGCGTCTTCGGCCAGCAGCTCAATCGAATAGGGACCGGGGGTCGTTTCACTCGCCCCATGCCCTCGGGTGTCATAGCGCAAGACGCGGAACGCGCTTGTAAATGCGGTCATCTGGGGGTCCCACATCCGGTGGGTCGACATCAGGCTGTTGGAGAGCATCAGAACAGGGGCATCGGCCGGCCCGTCAAACCGGTAAGCCATATTCGCCCCGTTCACCTTTACAAATTTTAGATCGCTAGGCATTGGTCTTCTCCGGCTTGATATTCAACTGTCCTTGCCCGAGCGGGCGATTAACAAACCCCGTATGGCAGAACCGGATTATCAATCAAGACGTTGTTGTGGAGGCCGCATTGTCATCCGGTCTGTCATAGGCATTCGGGATCACACCGGGATGCTGCTTTTACAGGCCGTAAATTTCGCTGGCTGGCGACAATATGCAATGGGTGTGAAAAAGTTCCCTTTCGCCGCGATATCGCCGAGTTGACGCGACGCAATCTAGAACGCCTCTGGCCGAGCCTCACGCGCCATATGATCCAAGACGGCGTTCACGAATTGCGGTTCTTTGCCTTCGGCAAAAAACGCACCAGCCACGGACACAAATTCGGAAATAACAACTTTAGGAGGCGTATTCGTGTCCCGCAATTCGGCACCTGCGGCACGGAATAGGGCGCGCAGGGTCGGATCAATGCGAGCAATGGGCCATTTCGCAACCAAAGCGCGGTCGGTCATTTGGTCAATTGGAGCCTGATAATTCACCGCGTCATCCAGAAGGCGGGAAAACAAATCGATATCCCCTTCGATCAATTCGTCGCCGTCGTAGGTCGCCCCAAAGCGGTGATCGAGGAATTCGCGTTTCACGGCATCAACTGTCTGCCCGGAACTTTCCATCTGAAACAATGCCTGCACCGCATAAAGCCGCGCGGCAGATTTCATTTTGCGTTTTTGATTGCCCGACAGGGTCATGCGGTGGTCGGTCCTTCTGCATCGCCTGCCAGCAGAATGTCTTCAGTCATGGGTTTGAACCCCACGCCCGAGCGCTGGCCGGCCCATTTACGGGCCAGTGCGATCAGGTGCAAGGCCGCTGCTGCTGCTCCGCCGCCTTTGTTTTGACCGTCCACATCTGCACGCACGTCCGCCTGCTTGCGGTTTTCCACGGTCAGGATGCCATTGCCGATGCACAACCCTTGCAGACCCAGCAACTGGATCGCGCGGGAACTGTCATTGCACACCGTTTCGTAGTGCGTCGTTTCCCCCCGGATCACGCAGCCCAGCGCGACATAACCATCAAAGTTGCTGCCCCGATCGCTGATCCCAATCGCGGTGGGGACTTCCAAAGCACCGGGCACTTCGATCAGGTCCCATGTCCCACCTGCTGCTTCGATTTCTGCCTAGGCCCCTGCCACCAGATTGTCAGCGATGTCCTTGTAATAAGGCGCAACAACGATCAGAAGCTTGACCGGTTTGTCGAATTTTGGGGTTTCGAGAACGTGATGCTCTTCTGAACCTGCCATGATGTTATTCTCCCATGATGGGGCGCGTGCCCGTGATGGTAATGCCAAACGCGTCGAGACCGACATAGCGCGTCGTCGGGCTGTCTGTCAGAAGGATCAGCTGGGACACACCCAGCTTGACCAGCATTTGCGCGCCAAGGCCAATTGTCTTGATCGTGCGCGGGCCGTCATCGTCGTCTTCGGTGGCGAACAGCTCCTTGCGAGGCTGCCGGAACAGACAGACTACCCCCCGCCCCTCCTGTGCGATCAGGGACATGGCTTGCGCCAATTCTCCGGCAGGTTTCGGCCCCAGCCCCAGCACATCGCTTGCCTCGTTCAGCGCATGCGTGCGCACCAGTACCGGACCACCGCTTGAGATGTCGCCTTTGACCAACGCCACATGTTCGATCCCATGGGTGAAGTCGGTGAAGATCCGCATCTCCCAGTCGCCACCATGTTCGGAGGTCACGGCATGGCTTGCGGTTTCACGTACCAGATTGTCATGCATCCGCCGGTAAGCGATCAGATCAGAGATCGTGCCGATCTTCAGGTCATGCGTCTGCGCGAACTCGACCAGTTCAGGCAAGCGCGCCATTTCGCCATCGTCTTTCATGATCTCGCAGATCACGCTGGACGGAAAATGCCCGGCAAGACGCGCGACGTCACACCCGGCTTCGGTATGGCCCGCCCGGACCAGCACTCCACCTTGCTTGGCTCGCAAAGGGAACACATGCCCGGGGGTTGCCAGATCGGCCATGCCGGCCTGCGGGTTAATCGCAGTGGCAATGGTCAAAGCGCGGTCCGCAGCGGAAATGCCAGTTGAAACGCCTTCGCGCGCCTCAATACTCACGGTAAAAGCGGTCTCATGACGCGAAGAATTTGCAGTTGCCATCATGGGCAGACCCAGCTCATCCACCCGCTCTGGCGGAAGCGTCAGACAGATCAACCCACGCCCATGGGTGGCCATGAAATTCACCGCTGAGGCGTCCGCGAAATTGGCCGGGATCACAAGATCGCCTTCGTTCTCGCGATCCTCATGATCGACAAGGATAAACATGCGTCCGGCGCGCGCCTCGGCGATAATGTCCTCAATCGGGGAGATCGCGTCTTTCAGCGAGGCCTCGACAGGTCCGGGAGTCTCAAAAGCCATTGTGTTGGCGTCCTCTGGCAGCGTTCGTGAGGGACATAATCCCCCGCCCGACAAAGCACCACCCCTCGCGACAGGCTTAGAGGCGGCGGATCATCACATCCTGCGGATAGGACGTGCCGTCAATTTCGAACCCCGCCTCACCTGCGACCGTAAACCCCTGTTCAAGATAGAAAGCCCGTGCCCGGGTGTTTTCCTGATTGACGATCAACCAGACCGACCGCGCATCGCAGGCTGTTTCAAACGCACGCGCCATAAGCGCCTGCCCGATCCCTTGCCCGTGTTGGCCAGGCCGTACGTAGAGATGCGCGATTTCGACCTGGGAGTCTCCGACCGGCGCTGGGGCGGCCCATGAGATCTGGACATAGCCGGTGAGCCCGGCCGTTCCTTCGGCGACCAGAACGGACTGCTTCGGGTCTTCCAAAACCTTCCGCATGCGGTCGGGCTGGAACATGTTCAACGCAAATTCGGCAAAGCGGTTTTCAATCCCGTCACGCAAATATGTGCCCAACCAGACTTCAAGCGAAAGGGCTGCAAGACTGGTCGCGTCGTCGATATGGGCGTCCCGGATACGCATGGGGTCTGAAAACAGGTGCCATCAAGGAACGCAAGCCGTATCCTAAGCGTATGACACCTGACGAAACGCTCATCGCTGTTGAATGCCATGCCGAAGGTGAACCCGGACGCGTGATCACAGGCGGAGTGCCCGATATTCCCGGCGACACGGTCTTTGCCAAAATGAAATGGCTTGAGGCCAACCGGGACGACATCCGACTGTCGATGCTGCGTGAGCCGCGGGGGTATCCGTCCTTGTGTTGCAACATTCTTGTCCCGCCTTGCGACCCACGCGCGGATGCCGGGTTCATCGTGATGGAACAGTCCGAATACGCGCCCATGTCTGGTTCAAACCTGATCTGTGTCGTCACGGTCCTGCTGGAGACCGGGATATTGCCCATAGTGGAACCGGTGACAGCTCTGACACTGGAAAGCCCAGCCGGGTTGGTCACGGTGGAGGCGTCTTGCAGCGCGGGTAAAGTTACCTCCGTCAAATTCCGCAATGTTCCTGCGTTTGCGATGCACTTGGATGCGCCTTTGACTGTGCCGGGTTTGGGCACCATCACCGTCGATGTCGCGTGGGGCGGCATGTTCTTCGTCATGGCAGACGCGGATGCTCTGGGCATTTCGTTGGATGCCGCCAATGGGCGCGAGATTTGCCGCGTCTCCGAAGCTATCCGTCACGCGGCGCGCGCGCTCTTGCCTGTGATGCATCCCGAGAATCCCGAGCTTGTTGGGCCGACCATCACCAATTTGTATGGAGCACCCGTTGATCCCGGCACAAATGGCAGAGGCGCGATTACGCTGTCCACAGGCCCGTTTGATCCCGCACATCCGGACAAAGCGTCCGGTATTCTGGACCGCTGTCCCTGTGGCACCGGCACCTGTGCCAAACTCGCCGTGCTGCATGCCAAGGGCTTGATCGACATCGGGCAGGCGTACGTGAATGCAGGGCCGTTGGGCACCACCTTCACTGCGATGATCGAAGACACGACGCAGATCGGACCCTACCCAGCAATTATCCCTAGTCTATCGGGGCAGGGTTGGATCTATGGCTCGAGCCGTTACACGCTCGACCCGACCGACCCATTTCCAAACGGCTTCACCGTCGGCGACATGTGGTAGAGGCTCAGGCCATGCTGTCCGCAAGCCGCGCGACGTAGCGGGCGAGCGTATCGATCTCAAGATTGACCCTGTCACCGGTTGTGACGTCTCCCCATGTGGTGACGTCTTTGGTGTGCGGGATGAAATTGATCCCGAAGACATCGCCTTCGACTTCGTTCACAGTCAGCGACGTCCCGTTCAGCGCGACCGATCCTTTCGGCGCGATAAACCGCGCCAGCTCTTTCGGCGCGCGGAGCTGCACCCGTGTGCTGTCGCCCTCATCCACGACGGACACCACCTCGGCCACGCCATCAACGTGGCCCGAAACGATGTGACCGCCAAGCTCATCCCCGACCCGCAGCGCGCGTTCCAAATTGACCCTTTTGCCGACTTCCCAAGCGTCGAGGTTGGTCTTGTCCACCGTCTCTGCCGATACATCCACGTCGTACCAATCGTCCCCTAATCCAACGACCGTCAGACACACTCCGTCCGATGCAATCGACGCGCCCATGTCGATCCCATTTGTGTCGTACCCGCATCCAATCCTTGCCCTTAGGTCCCCGCGCTTTTCCAACGCGCGAATAGTTCCGATATCGGTGATGATGCCAGTGAACATGGGCGGGTCCTTTTCCTTTGAATACTTGACCTATCCAGCCCCAGCCGGGAGAACAAGGACACAGGAGCCACAAAATCGCCTGAAACGGCCATTAACCAGGATGGAAGAGTTGGACATCTACAAGGACAGAATGTCTGGTATCGCGCCATCCTCCCGGGTGTTCCTGTTTTTGCAGGGACCGCACGGACCGTTTTTTAACCGTCTTGGCAAGATGTTGCGTTTGGCGGGCAGCACGGTGTGGCGCGTTGGGTTCAATGCCGGTGATCGCGCGTTCTGGTTCCATCCCAAAAGCTACATCGCCTATCGTGGCATAGTGGACGAATGGGCCGACAGCTTTGCCGATCTGGTCCTTGAAAAAGGCGTCACCGACATTGTCCTTTATGGTGATGTGCGCCCCGTGCACGCACAGGCCGTGGCCTATGCCCGTGAAAAAGGGCTGCGCATCCATGTCTTTGAAGAAGGCTACATGCGCCCCTATTGGGTGACTTACGAACGCGGAGGATCCAACGGCAATTCGCGCCTGATGGATATGTCGCTGACACATATGCAACGCGCGCTTGAAGGCTCAGATATGGAGGCGCCCTTGCCGCCTGCAAGCTGGGGCGACATGCGACAGCATATCTTTTACGGGGCGCTGTATCATTGGTTCGTCATGTTCAGAAATGGGGATTACCGAAATTTCCGGCCCCATCGCGCACTGCCAGTGACGAAAGAATTTCAGCTATACCTCAAGCGGTTACTGCTGATGCCTTATCTGGCACTTGATCGGATTATCTCGACCGCGCGCATCCGCATGGGGGGCTTTCCGTATCACCTCGCCCTGTTGCAGTTGGAGCATGACAGTTCGTTCCAGCAGCATTCTCCGTTCGACACCATGACCGATTTCCTTGAACTCGTGATCGACGGTTTTGCCAAGGGTGCACCGGCGCACCACCACCTTGTGATCAAGGCGCATCCGCTTGAAGACGGGCGTGTTCCCTTGCGCCGTGAGATTCGTCGCCTTGCGCGGGCGGCAGGCGTGAAATCTCGTGTGCATTTCGTGCGTGGCGGAAAACTCGCGCAGCTTTTGGGTGATTGCCGGAGCGCCGTAACGGTGAACTCAACCGCGGCACAGCAGGTGCTATGGCGCGGTATTCCGCTGAAGGTGTTTGGGGACGCAGTGTATTCAAAACCCGAGTTCGTCTCTGACCAGCCCTTGGGCGAGTTCTTTACCCGTGCGACACGTCCGGACAACAAAGCCTATCGCGATTACCGCCGGTATCTGTTGGAAACGTCGCAATTGCCGGGTGGGTTTTACTCTGCCCGGGGTCGTCGCCAGTTGCTTCGGCAGGTGGTGGACATGATGCTTTCGGACGAAGACCCCTATGACGCGCTCGCGCGGGGGACTGCGGCACCAAGGCAACAATTGCGGCTCGTTACCTGAACTGCCTGCTCCAAAGTGCTGGATTTCTAACATTGTTTCCAGTACGCAAACAAAAAGCAGACCGGAAAACCGGCTGATTGAGGCAGAAATTCAGGTCGAGGAGACCGAGCAGTGAGTTCCATCATGTCCCGGTGGGCCCGTCCCGTGGCCCTTATTACCGCCCTTGGCATTGTTGCGTCGTGCGGTTTGCCACAGGTTGGCCCCAACAAACGCCAGATTTTCGCAGGCTCCGTCCAGCGCGAAGGCGATTCCTTCATTGTCGAAGTTAACGACCGTGTGACCGCAGCGACCGCTGTCGTTCCAGCACTTGGCTTCAGCCGGGCGTTCATGAGCGCGGGCCGCGTGGGTTCCGATACGATCAACCCCGGCGACGTTCTGGGCATTTCGGTCTGGGAAAACGTGGATGAGCCGCTTCTTGGTGCAACAGGCGCACCGTTCGCCACGCTTGAAGAAATTCAGGTGGACGGCAACGGCTTTATCTTCATTCCGTATGCAGGCCGCGTGAAAGCCGCAGGCAACAGCCCCGAAGCGGTGCGCCGCATCATCACGGGCCGCTTGGAAGAACAAACACCCGACCCACAAGTGCAGGTACGCCGCCTTGCGGGCGATGGCTCCACCGTGACCCTGATGGGATCGGTTGGCGGACAGGGTGTGTACCCGATTGAACGTCCGACTCGGACGTTGGCCGCCATGCTGGCGCGCGCCGGTGGCGTGACGATCCAGCCGGAAATCGCTCAGGTCGTCGTATTGCGCGGCCATCAGCGTGGTCAAATCTGGTTCGAAGATATTTATGAAAACCATCACAACGACATCGCGCTTCGCGACGGAGATCTGATCCTTGTTGAAGAGGACAGCCGCTCCTTCACCGCACTGGGTGCTACTGGTGGACAGGCGCAGGTCACGTTTGAAAGCAAAACGCTCTCCGCTCTGGAAGCGATTGCGCAAGTTGGTGGTTTGAACGCACAAGCCGCTGATCCGACAGGTGTTTTCGTGTTCCGCAACGAACCGGCCGACATCGCCAACAACGTTTTGGGCCGCAGCGATCTGCGCGGAGAGCAGCGCGTCGTGTATGTGCTGGATCTGACGCAGCCGAATGGCATGTTCCAAGCACGTGACTTTGTGATCCGCGATGGCGACACGCTTTATGTGACGGAAGCTCCGTTCACACAGTGGAACAAAACCATCTCCAACCTTGTTGGTACCGCTCAGTCGATCAACGCGATCAACACGCTGGCCGGGAACTAACCTGAATTGACACCGGGCCCGCATAGCCCGCAAGCCGCCGGGGAGGAAACTCTCCGGCGGCTTTACGTTTTTAACGGCGGTTTCCTGTGGAATGCGCGGATCAAACGCATCCTGAGGCTCGCCGGGTTCGGCGTCGCGATTGGTCGGCCCGAAGAAGATGATCTGATCGGGGTTTGGGGGCAGTCTCCCACGTCGCATCGCGGCCTGGCCCGCGCCAAGGAAAGCGGAGCATCGCTGCTTTGGGTCGAAGACGCATGGATGCGTTCCCTCTTTCCGGGCCGCACGCGAAAGTCCCCGCCCATTGGTCTGCTGCTGGATCGCAAGGGCGTGCATTTTGACCCCGCGCAACCTAGCGACCTCGAAGAACTTCTGGCCACGCACCCGCTGGATGACACGGCCCTTCTGAACCGAGCACGCGGCGCAATTGTGCGCATGATCGAAGCCGGTTTGACCAAGTATACCGCTTGTGATCCTTCCCTGCCCCAGCCTGAACCGGGATATGTGCTGGTGATTGATCAGACGCGCGGGGATGCATCTGTCACTGCATCCGGCGCAGATCAAAACCGATTTCACGAGATGCTGTATTGGGCGCAGGAGAACCACCCCGGCGCGCGCGTCCTGATCAAAACCCACCCTGAAACAGCGCGAGGCCATCGTCCCGGTTACTTCTCGGACGCGGATGCCTCGGATCGTGTGACACTGATTGATGCGCCCTATTCGCCTTGGCAGTTATTCGAAGGGGCCGTCGCGATCTATACGGTGTCCTCACAAATGGGGTTCGAGGCGATCTTTGCCGGGCACAAACCGAACGTGTATGGGCAGCCGTTTTATGCCGGATGGGGCCTGACAGAAGATGCATTTCCCGTTCAACGGCGCCAAAGAAACCTGACGCGCGCACAGCTTTTTGCGGCAGCGATGTTGCTTTATCCAACATGGTACGATCCCAACCGAGATCGATTGTGTTCATGGGAAGACGCCGCCGAAGCGATGGCCGAAGAGACCCGCGCTTGGGCCGCAGATCACCAAGGCTGGGTGGCGTCTGAAATGCGCCTGTGGAAGCGACGCCCGCTGAACCGCGCTTTTGGGCGCTACAAGCCGTTGGTTTTCCAGAACAACTCTGCCAAGGCACGCATGAAGGATCGCCCTTGGATGGTTTGGGCGTCGCAAGCCACTGATGTACATGAGGGTGCGGTAAGGGTGGAGGATGGCTTTCTGCGATCACGGGGACTTGGGGCCAACCTGATCCCTGCCTTGTCGCTGGTGACGGACGATCTCGGGATTTACTACGACCCAAACAAGCCATCTCGACTTGAACACCTCATCACAGAACGCGCACAGATGCGGCCTGATCAAGTCGTCCGCGCCCAAGGTCTGATCCGCGCGCTGACAAGTTCCGGCGTGACGAAATACAACCTTGGTGACGCGCCACGTGATCTTCCGACAGGTCACCGCATTCTTGTTCCGGGACAAGTCGAAGACGATGCGTCGATCCGCCTTGGGACAGGCGACATCAATACAAACCTCGCTCTGTTAGAGGCTGCACGGAAAGCGAACCCGAAAGCCCGCATTTTGTACAAACCCCACCCCGATGTGGAGGCGGGCCTTCGTCCCGGAGCGATCGACGCCAGTGATCTGGCCGATGACACGCTGCACGGGATTGATCCGGGCACACTGTTGGGAGAGGTGCAGGAAGTCTGGACAATGACTTCCCTTCTGGGGTTCGAAGCCCTGTTGCGAGGCGTCCCCGTCACGACGCTCGGCGCACCGTTTTATGCAGGTTGGGGGCTGACGACCGATCTTGGGGATGTGCCTCCGCGACGCCGGCACGACGTGTCGCTTGAAGGGTTGGTACACGCAGTTCTTATTGATTACCCGCGCTATTTTGATCCCGTTACGGGGCGCCCTTGCCCCGTGGAAGTCATCATCGAACGCCTTGCCCACGGTGTACCGGCCCCGCGCGGTGCCGGGTTGCGCACCTTATCCAAACTGCAGGGGCTCTTGTCGAGCTATGCGTATCTGTGGCGATGGTGACCGGACTAAGCCCTCGTCCACACATGCATTACGTCCGCGCCTACGGCGCGCGTCTCCAACAATTGGAACCGCCGGGCGGCTGATAGGTCGCTTAGGCCCATCGCCCCGACGGACGGTAAGCCTTCGGCGCCAATGCCGAGGCCTGCCGTAAAGCCAACAAGTTGATCGACCGTATCCGCCTCCAACAAGGACGCGGCGAGCGACCCGCCGCCTTCGCAAAACACGCGTGTCAGGCCCTGCTCGGCCAACTCTGCCAAGACAGAACGCACCTGAACGAAACCGCCTCGGACCTCGCAAGATAGCAGTTTTGCTCCAAGACCTTCCCATGTGCGGATCAGCTCTGCGTCTGCGTCAGGTCCATGGCATAGCCACAAAGGCACTTGGTCCGCCGTTCGCGCCAGTTTGCCCATCAGCGGAAGATCAAGCCGACGGGACACGACAACACGGACCGGTTGGTGCGCAATCCCGACGTCTCGCACGGTGAGAGACGGATCATCCTGCCGCGCGGTCCCGGCCCCGACCATAACCGCATCATGTCGCGCCCGCATCATATGCACGGCGCGGCGTGCTTCGGGCCCGGTGATCCACTGGCTTTGTCCCGAGCCTGTTGCAATGCGCCCATCAAAAGAGCTCGCGAGTTTCAGCGTCACCATCGGACGTTGATCTTGCACGCGCAGGAAGAACCCTTCGTGGTCGCGCGTGGCCGCAGCTTCTTCAATGCCTGTTAGTACTTCGATCCCAGCATCGCGCAATCGACGGATACCGGTTCCATTCACCCGTGGGTCCGGGTCTTGGCACGCGATCACAACGCGGGTGATGCCAGCCTCGATCAACGCTTCGGAACATGGGCCTGATTTGCCGTGATGATTGCAAGGTTCAAGCGTTACATAAGCCGTTGCACCCCGCACGTCTGACCCGGCTTGTGCCAAAGCCACAACTTCGGCATGGGGACGTCCGCCATCCTGTGTCCAGCCCCGACCAATCACGCGGGCGTCTTTCACGATCACGCAGCCTACGGCCGGATTCGGCCACACGCGTCCTTGTCCCCGACGCCCAAGCGTCAGGGCCATGTGCATGAACCGATTGTCGGTGCTCACTCGTCCGGCTGGCCGTCGGGCCGAAGCTCCTGCACGAACTTGTCGAAGTCGTCCGCGGCCTGGACGCTGGCAAACCGCACATAGGCAACTGTATCAATACGGGCCAGTGCTTCCATGACAATCTCACCAATTGTGGTGGATGGGATGTCTGTTTCGCCCATGGATTCCAGTCGCCGTACGATCCCGGAGATCATCTGGTCGATGCGTTCCGGCTCAATCGGACGTTTCTGCATGGAGATCCGGATGGAGCGTTCCAGCTTGTCTCGGTCAAAATCTTCACGCTTACCGTTGGACTTGATGACCACCAGATCACGCAGTTGTACGCGTTCATAAGTGGTGAAACGTCCGCCACAGGCCGGGCAAAACCGGCGACGTCTGATCGACACGTGGTCTTCCGCCGGTCGGGAGTCTTTCACCTGAGTGTCGATATTTCCGCAAAACGGGCAGCGCATAGCCGGGACGTCCTTTGTTCATTTCCTGCCTTGATGTGGGGTTCTGTGCCCACTTATCCACAAGCTATAGAACATCGCCCCAGCTTTGGGTAGAGGGGAATTCGCACCCACGAGCAAGTGTTGCTAACCCGCCAAGAAGTGACCTGCGATGCGTCTGCGATGGGGTCGCGTGCGGTGCTCAACAAGGTAAATGCCCTGCCATGTACCCAGAACCAGCCGCCCGGCACGCACCGGGATCGACAGGCTGACGGGCATCACCGCCGCCTTGATGTGCGCGGGCATATCGTCCGGCCCTTCATAGGTATGGCGCAGGTAAGCCATGCTGGGATGATCGGAGGGCGGTGCGAAACGATCAAAGAACGCGATCAAATCGCCCTGCACTTGCGGGTCCGCGTTTTCCTGAATGAGCAAAGAGGCCGAAGTATGCTGGACCAGCAAAGTCACCAGCCCATCCCCCTGCCCGCCAATCCACGTTGCGACCTGATCGGTAAACTCCGTCAGGCCGACACCGCGCGTTGCGATTTCGAAGTCCGTTTGCATGCCCCTATCTGGTCGTGAAAGCCGGGAAAAGGAAAGGCGTTAGTTGCTCGGGTACCACCGGTTGTAGCATTCGGCCCGCGCCGCGTTGGTCTTTAGGTTACTGCCGTCTTTGCGTATTGCGCTACCGCGCACACGCTCGAATTCGGAAGCGGTACCCTTCGGGCTTGGCGAGAACGTATAGCTGCGTTGCCCGCGCTGGTAATCGCCTACGATGTAAATCCGGTCATTGGGCGACAGGCGCAGCACGCGTTGCGCGTACTCTCCTGCAGCGCACCAGTAGTCCTGTGGCCCGAAATTCGGCACCCCGCTGACAACAAAGGTGCCATTAGCGCCTGCGTTCACGCGCATGTGGTTGCTTGCGCGGAAGTCCTGCGCAAGGACTGGGGTGGCCACGGCCAAAGCCAGGGCGATGCTGATGATGGTACGCATGGGTCGCTCCCTCCGGTTCATGATGTATAGGTAGGAGCGCGGAGCCGTGCTTGCCAATAAAATCGCAATCACGCCCGCGAGAGCGGTGAGGCTTCGGCCGGAAGCAACCACCCGCGATAGCGGATCGCTCCACCCAAGATCGGGTAACGCCCTTTGATATCAAAGCGATAGCGCCCAGCCTCATCCTGCCACACAGCCACATCAGAACTTGGGACAAGTGCTGCCGGAACCGAAATTTTGCCAAACAGCTTGGCGCCCAGAACATCGCAGGCAAGTTGTTCCACCTTCACCTTGGGGCGCATGTGCAATGTCACAGGACCAAAAGTTTCTTCCAGAATATCCCCGTCGACGTGGCGCAAAACAGACACCGTGTCATGCCCATCAAAGCTGCGCCGCCACTGTTCACCCGCGTCGGTTTGCGTCAGTTCCAATGTGAAAGG
>CAZDXI010000031.1:0-17227 GCA_964509095.1 uncultured Rhodobacterales bacterium | reverse complement strand
CCCTGCGGTCATCCACTGCACGTCGCCAGCACCGAGCGTTCCGGAATTGCCCAGACTGTCGCTATGTTCAACGGTTCCAGACAGCACATAGGTGATGGTTTCGATGCCGCGATGCGGATGCCAGGGAAAGCCTTTGATGAAGTCTTCTTCGCGCTCATTGCGGAAATCATCAAACAGCAGGAACGGGTCCAGCTCGCTGGGGTCCTGAAAGCCAAAGGCGCGGTGCAATTTGACGCCAGCGCCTTCCAGCGTCGGCTGGGCGCGTCGCGTTTCTAAAGTGGGTCTGAGGGACATGGTTTGTCTCCTGTAACAAGGTTTGCGCAGGATTTAGAGGTCGCTGCCCCAGGCGACAATGGCTCTGAACCGATCAATCGGTGTGCGCAGACGCGCAGGTCAGCCGCTCCACCAAGTGGAGGGTTTTACGCGCGCGCCGCGATTGCGATCCATCCAAAGAGCGATGCGCCGCAAAGGGGACAACGCAAGGCGCAGCCACAGTTTGTGATACCAGCGCGAAAAGTCACGGTTGAATGGGCAGACCCGCATGCAGATCGCGCAGTCAGATGCCAGCTTGGCCCAAAAGCCAAAGCAAGCTTCGGCATCAGAGGTCCATTTGCGCACGCCTTGGATCGCAGAGATGTTCTTGCCACCGACCTCAGGTGCGCCGAAGGGCAGGGCGTTCGCGGGACAAGCTTCCGCGCATTTGGTGCAAATGTTGCAGAATTCCTGAACTCCACGTTTGCGTGGGGGATCAACCGCAAGGGGCAGGTTCGTGAAGATTTTGGAGAACCGAAGGCGCGGGCCAAATTCGGGTGTGATGACCATCTGATTGCGCGCGTATTCGCCAAGCCCGGCTTTGATCGCATAGGGGATAACAAGGGCGGTGTCGTTCATGGATGGCACGGCCTCATACCCAAGGTTCCGAATGTAGGCGGCCAACTGCATCACGACGGAGGCTTCGTGGCTGTATTCGCGACCGGTTGCGGCCCCCGCCAGTGCAGAGGGGTAGGTTGCCACGAGGTCTTCGTCCATCTGATGACCCAGAACGATTACGGTCGTTAGACCTCCGGGCAGGTCGTGCTCAGCATCAGAAAAGTCGCGAATATCGACCCGGGCGCTATAGAGCCAGCGATCATCAAAATCCGTGATGCCACAAAGATCGGCGCCAAAGAACGACGCAACTTTTTTGACTTCCGCAGACATGCGGGCTGGGTCATCGACCTCCACCGTCTCGGGAGCGACGGGCGTGTCGTAGCTGATCGGCGCCTGAAAGCCTTCGCGCCGCCCTTGATCCGCGTGCCGGTCGGTCATGACATCGGAAATCAGCCATGAGGCGTTGCGCAAAGCGAAGTCTTTTTGCGTGAACCCATCGCCTCGCCGGGGGGCAGCTTCCATACGATAAGAGGCAAAGAACGCATCTGTCTGCGCGTTCCGCACCGTGTCGTCCCAAAATGCGCGTGAGAAAACGTCATTTCGTTGCGCGAAGGGTTCAAACGTGTCCGTAACGTCGATGCCTGCGTCTGCATCATCGTCACGCGTTGGAGGCTGATTGGATGGATAGGACATGATCAGCTCACCGCGAGACATTGGAACTGGAACGCTTTTTCATGCCCAGAGCGTAAACGGCAGCGTCGCCAACACGCAAGCGTAGATCCAGGATCAGGGGCAGTCCCTGGGCGGCGCGCGCAAGCGCGGCGCAAATCACAGCTTTGATGGTCGTAATCAGGCGCGACGTTCGTCGGTCCACATCAAACATTGCGGTAAATGCTAAGGAGAACAGAATGAAAATCGGCTTTATCGGTCTTGGAAATGTGGGCGGCAAACTGTCGGGTAGCCTGTTGCGAAATGGCGTAGATCTGCAAGTTCATGACCTGAACGCTGAACTGGTCGCGGCCAAGCTTCGTGACGGGGCGACGGACGGAGAATCGCCTGCGCACATGATGCAGGCCTGTGATGCGGTGATCACCTGTCTGCCGAGCCCTGCTGCAAGTGCCGCTGTAATGGCAGAAATGCTGCCGCATGTTGGTCCCGGAAAAATCTGGCTGGAAATGTCCACCACTGACGAGGCAGAGGTTAAGCGCATTGGCGCGCAAGTGATTGAAGCGGGCGGCGCGGCTGTCGATTGCCCGGTCTCTGGCGGGTGCCACCGTGCGGACACCGGCAATATCTCGATCTTTGCGGGCTGTGATCGAGCCACGTTTGAACGCATTTTGCCAACGCTGACGATCATGGGACGGCGGATATTGCACACCGGACCGCTTGGTTCCGCCTCTGTTCTGAAAGTGCTGACGAACTACCTTGCCACGGCAAATCTGGTGTCCTGCGCCGAGGCGCTGACCGTGGCAAAGGGGGCTGGCATGGATCTTGGTGTGGCGTTCGAGGCGATGCGCATCAGTTCGGGCAATTCCTTTGTACATGAAACCGAAAGTCAGGTGATCCTGAACGGGTCGCGCGATATTTCGTTTACGATGGACCTTGTTGCCAAGGATATTGGGCTGTTTCAGGACGTAGCGGACCGCGCGGGTGTGCCACTTGATCTGAACCCCTTGCTGATCTCCCTGTTTCAGGACGCCATCAAGCGCTATGGTGAGCGCGAACTCAGCCCCAACATCATCAAACGGCTGGAAGATGCGACCGGGCTGGATGTGACCGCCCCCGGCTTCCCGGCTGAAATGGTAGATGACGAACCGGAAGAAACCGGGGCAGAGGTGATCGTCCGGCGATAGGCAAGAAAGGCCCAGGCATGTTGTACCGAATTGGAGACATCGAAGTCTGGCGTGTGCTTGATATCCACGCGCCGTTCTTGACGCCCGAAGACCTATTCCCGACCGCAGGACCGGACGTGGCGAAAACAATCGCGCAGCATGTGCCGGGCGGCCTGTGCCCGAAGACAGGGCGCCTGATCCTGCCCGTTCAGGGGTTCCTGCTCAAAACCCCGGATCACGTGGTGCTCGTGGATTCCTGTGTGGGCAATCACAAAACAGCGCCGCGTATGCCTGAGTGGCATCAGCGCGAGGACACTCGGTTTCTGGCCGGGCTGACGGCGGCGGAAGTGACGCCGGATGATGTGGATTATGTGCTTTGCACGCATCTGCACATGGATCACGTGGGCTGGAACACGCAGCTACTGGATGGGCGCTGGGTGCCGACTTTCCCAAATGCGCGGTATCTCTTGCCCTCGGCTGATGAGGCCGTTCAACGTGCGGAAAACAGCGCACTCTACACTGAAAGTGTTCTGCCCGTCATCGCCGCAGGTCAGGCGGAGATGGTCGAAAGTGGCCATGGTATTGGGGATCATATCACTCTGATGCCGACCCCAGGGCATACTCCGGGTCATGTTTCTATCCTTCTGGAAAGTCAGGGGGAGCGCGCAGCAATCACAGGCGATGCGATACACTCTACCGCGCAGTGCTGGCATCCGGAATGGCATTTTCGGTTCGACGCAGACCCAGATGAAGCAGTCCACGCACGCCGCACCTTGCTGGAACATAGTTGTGAAGGCGGGCATGTGGTTTTTGGTAGTCATTTCGCGTTGCCGTCGTTGGGGCGGGTGCAGGCGCAGGCGGATGCATTCGCCTGGGAACCGCTCTGACGGGTGCTTGCAGGCACCTCCGGTGCAGGGTAAGCGCAAGTCATGTCACAAGATGATGAAGTTCTGGCAACGATCTACGCCTCAACGACGCGCCGCTGGATCGCGGTTTTGTCGATGCTCGGCCTGGGTATCCTGTTGATTTATATTGCATTTGCGCAGCCGCCGGCGTTGGGTTGGCAAGTGTTCCTGATCTTGATTGGCGCTGGCTCCATGTGGCTTGGAGATGCTCTGCGCCGCGCGACGGAACGGGTGATTGAACTGACAGAGACTGAGCTGAGGGACAGCTCTGGTGAAGTCATTGCTCTTGTTGATGATATTCAAAGCGTGGATCGCGGGTTTTTCGCGTTCAAACCTTCAAATGGGTTTTTGATGCGCACGCGCGCGCCTGTGGGCAAGCGGCGCTGGTTGCCAGGCCTGTGGTGGCGTCTTGGGCGCACAATCGGTGTCGGTGGCGTTACGCCGGGACATCAGACCAAGTTTGCCAGCGAAATCCTGTCTACGATCATCGCTCAGCGCGACAACAGCTAACATATTGCTTGGTCACAATAAAACGGCCCGCTGCGAATGCGCGGGCCGGTTGATTTCGCTTGTGTCGTTGATCAGGTGCCGGGCGGGCACGTATCAAAGCAAACGCGCGAGGCATAGCGAGGCCGTGTGAACACGAAGTTCCGTACGTTGCGGTCGACAAGGCCGGTGTTAAACGGCGGATCGTAGTCGTGGAATGTCTCGACAACGATCACGCGCTCACCATCGGGCATAACGGGCAACCGGTTCGCCCACGTGGCAACGGTTGAGTCGGACACAGGGGATACATCCCCTTTGGCCTCGGACCAGTCCGAAAGGTAAGTGTCGCTGTCACCATCATACTGCACAGACGTTACGCGCAAAGACACGTCGCTTGAACTGGCATTGTTGATGTAACCCAAAAGCTGCTTTGCGCCGACCATATATGCATCATCAATCGGGTTTGTCTGCCGCGAGATCATGTCAGCAATCGTGTAAGCCGCTTTTTGATTTACGGCGTAAGTCCGATAGGAGTGAAACGATGCGAAAAGAGCCAGAAACGTCCAGAACATCATCGGCAGGATAATCACCGCTTCAATTGCGATGCTGCCTTTTTCGTCCCGGGCAAACCGGCGAAGGACACCTGTCAGGGGGCAGAGTTTCAACATATCAAGGCTCCTGAACAAAGGCGGAAACGGACACCATACGGGCGTTGCTCCCACTTTTTTCGAACTGATATCCCAAGCCGGAGCTGTCAAAGACCGGATCGAACACATAACACGCGCGCATAACCATGGTCTGGTGGGACACACCGTACTTCAAAGTTCCCGGAGGCGGTACGATCGGCAGAGGCACGTTTCCGCACTCAGCGCCACCACTAAGCCCAGAAAAGGCGCGCATATCCACGGTTTCCATCTCCAGCGCCAGCTGCGTGTCGCAATCGTCGAGGAAACCGGAGAAGTTGCAGATCATGGTTTTCAGATCGTCATGGCTGTAAGGCGTGCCCGTGTTCAGACGGATCTGGCGCACGGTCATGTCCAGACCGCGGTCCAAGAACATCTGACGGATCTGGTAGATGCCCAGTTCCACCGACGTCATGAACATCGTGAAGATCAGCGGGATCAGCAGTGCGAATTCAATAACCATCTGGCCATTTTCGTCGCGCTTGAACCCGCGCAGTTTCTGCGTCAGCTTCCGCATCATTGTGTCAGCCTCAGTTGGTTGATCTGGCTCGCGATAGCTTTGAAGGCTTCGCTGATTTCCACGCCTTCCACACGGAAGAAGTGAGATTCGGACGACGCGCAATCTTCCAGAACATCAGCTCCATGGTCGTCCACTTCGAACCCGACACCCCAGATCACGATACCTTGGTTTTTGGCCTCGGTGCAGATCGAGTCTGTCAGAGTGTCGCCGGACGCCGCATCGTATTTCTGCCAGTAGTAGTAGCTATGATACGAGTAGTGCACATAGCTGTTCATGTAGTGCCAGAAGTTATAGTTGGACCAGTGCACGTACTCGGATGCAGAGTTGTAGGCCCAGTTGGCAATACGATTTGATCTGTCGTTCTTACCGTCAGTCATGACGATCATCGTCTTGAGCGTGATCGCGTCGTCGTAAGCGACGGGACGGCCAGCGAAAGGTGCATCGACATCACCGGAGCCAATCAGGCTTGTAACAATCGGACGTGTCGACGGATCAAGAAACGCAGCGCCCCATTTGACACCAAGGAAGATCGATGTACCGGCACGAGGTGTCAGCTGGTCGATCTGAGTTTCGAGATCGGATACAGACTGGCTGTACGCCGTGACGCTTTCGAATTCGTATTGCGGGCAGACCGTGTCTTCGATGTCGTTGTTATAACCGTCGTAGTTCCACTGGTAGTGTTGAACCTGATCATACGTCAGCGACGTATCCAGAGCTGCAGAGCTAAATTCTGCGTCCGGGAACTCAACGCAATAGGAGAAATTGTGGCGGTTGGTCGTGTTGAGTTCGCTGAACAGGCGGGATCCAATGTTGACGTGTTCGGAGTAGGGAACAAGGGTCAGTGACACCAAGTCCTGCGTTTCAGGACGCAGGACAGCCCGTGCGAACTCTTTGGCCGCTGTTTTCAAGTTGTCCATCTTGCCATCCCAGGCCATGGAGCCCGAAACGTCGACGACCAAGGAAATCTCGACATTGGAGATCCGTTCCTCGGCGGTGCCAAGTGCAGGCACTTTTAACTCATCGACACCCATGAGATGCATGAACTGCGTCGGAGCGAGCGTCGTCGCACCCGCCGTAACAACCCGGTAGTTCAAGCCTTCATCAACGGTGATATTGGATGTCCCGATCAGATCTTCGATTCCGGATTTTTCGAAGTAATCGATGACCACATCTGATGCAGTCAGCGTTTGATCGAGGTCGGCCGCTGCCAGAACGGCGCGGTCCAATGTGTTTTGAAGCTTGGTGCGCTCCATTTCCGCGCGCATCAGATCAACTCCGATGCCGCCCACGAGCACCATCATCATAATCATGAAGCATGCGAAGATTGTCGCGACTCCGCTCTCATCCCGCTTAAAGCGTGACATGTGCAGGGCAAGCTCAATCGCCAACTCTTTACGTTTCATCCCGTCCACCTTTCCTGAAGGCACCGCCCCACACGGTTCAATCCTCAGACAAAAACTCAAGTTTGTTAGGCCACCAAAACATGGCCGGAATTGGGCAAAGCGATGGCAATTTGGCGCTGTTTGTTGAAGCATAGGCAATGTTGTCCTGGAAAGACCCGCTTTGTAGCGGAAACCCGGAACAATACGCCGTGTTTCGAAAGATCGGATTCTCGGTAAGGTTTAGAAAACCGTGTTCTTGTTAACCAACTCGTCATAGGCTCAAGGCAAAAAGCGAAAAAACCATGCCGATGTGAGTCGGTTTTACCAGCAAGGAGTTTGAAATATGTCAGCCACGCAGGAACCGTCTTTTCGCGAAAGCGTTGATATCATGTTCAGTCGCGCGGTTGCGCTGATGGACCTGCCGCCTGGGCTCGAAGAAAAGATCCGGGTGTGTAATGCGACGTACACGGTGCGTTTTGGTGTGCGGCTGCGCGGGCAGATCCAGACATTCACCGGATACCGGTCTGTGCATTCCGAACATATGGAGCCTGTGAAAGGTGGTATTCGTTTTGCGATGGGCGTCAATCAGGATGAGGTCGAGGCGCTCGCCGCACTGATGACGTATAAATGCGCGCTTGTTGAGGCTCCGTTTGGCGGCTCCAAAGGGGGCTTGAGGATCGATCCACGCGAATACGACGACCACGAGCTGGAGCTGATCACGCGCCGCTTCGCCTATGAGCTGGCCAAGCGCGACTTGATCCATCCCTCCCAAAACGTTCCTGCACCTGACATGGGAACGGGGGAACGTGAGATGGCGTGGATCGCGGATCAGTACAAACGTATGAACACGACCGACATAAATGCCGCCGCTTGTGTGACCGGCAAGCCGATCAACGCAGGGGGCATTCAGGGACGCACGGAAGCCACCGGGCGAGGCGTACAATACGCTTTGCAAGAGTTCTTCCGCCACGCCGATGACGTAAAGTCGGCCGGGCTGGATGGAACACTGGATGGCAAGCGCGTGATTATTCAGGGCCTTGGGAATGTGGGCTATCATGCTGCCAAGTTCCTGTCCGAAGAAGATGGTTGTGTGATCACCGGGATCATCGAACGCGACGGTGCGCTCTTTAACGAGGACGGGCTGGACGTCGAGAAGGTCCGCGCCTGGCTTGGCAAGCATGGTGGGATTTCCGGCTTTCCGGATGCGACGCACCATGCCGAAGGCGCGGCTGTGATGGAAGAGGACTGCGATATTCTTATCCCCGCAGCGCTGGAAGGCGTGATCAATATGGGCAACGCAGACCGGATCAAGGCACCACTGATTATCGAAGCTGCGAATGGACCAGTTACGGCGGGTGCGGATGAGGTGCTGCAAAAGAAGGGCACAGTGATCATTCCGGATATGTATGCCAATGCTGGCGGGGTGACAGTGTCCTACTTCGAGTGGGTCAAGAACCTCAGCCACATCCGGTTTGGACGGATGCAACGCCGTCAGGAGGAATCGCGTCACCAGTTGGTCGTCGATGAATTGGAGCGCTTATCCAAGGACAAAGACCTCGGCTGGTCGCTCAGCCCGAACTTCAAGGAAAAGTACCTGCGCGGAGCAGGTGAACTGGAACTGGTGCGCTCGGGCCTCGATGACACGATGCGTATTGCGTATCAGTCTATGCGTGAGGTGTGGCACTCGCGCGATGATTGTCCCGACTTGCGGACGGCGTCGTATTTGGTCGCAATTGAAAAGGTCGCCGCAAGCTACCGCGCCAAAGGGCTTTAGGCGCCTGTACCCAAACGGAGCGGCTGACGCCGCACGACATGTTTTTGAGATCGGGGAGCAAACGTGCTCCCCGATCGCGTTTGAAAGCTCCGGTACGCTTCTGCATGCCACGAGCCTGTTGAGAGCGGCGTCGCCAATAGACGGGTTTCTGTCGAAAAGAGGGCTGGAGCCTGACGCACAGTTTGTTACCACTGGGGCAGCGCGCTTTGCATCCACGGGGGAGACATGCGGTTTTCGGCACTGAAAATCCTGAAGGAAGGGCTGACCGGCAACAAGGGTTGGCGGCCTCATTGGCGCGACCCGGAGCCGAAACCGGAATATGATGTCATCATCATCGGAGGAGGTGGGCACGGATTGGCGTGCGCGCACTACCTGAGTTCTTTGCACGGCATCACCAACGTTGCGGTGATCGAAAAGGGTTATATCGGCGGCGGCAATGTGGGGCGAAATACCACGATTGTGCGCGCCAACTACGGACTGCCCGGGAATTCAGAGTTTTATTCGCATTCGCTAAAGCTTTGGGAAGGCTTGGAAGAGGATGTAAACTTCAACGCCATGCATTCCCAACGCGGGATCATCAATTTGTGCCATTCCGATGGGCAGCGGGATGCCTTCGCACGGCGCGGGAATGCGATGGTCAATCAGGGCGATGACGCAATCCTGCTGAGCCCGGATGAGTTGAGAAAGATGATCCCGTATCTCGACTATGATCAGACACGGTTCCCGATCTTTGGCGGTCTCTATCATCCAAGAGGAGGTACCGCGCGCCATGACGCGGTGGCCTGGGGCTATGCTCGGGCGGCGGACTCACGCGGTGTCGATCTGATCCAGCAATGTGAAGTCACCGGCATTGATGTGGAAAATGGCATCGTGACGGGCGTGCAGACGACACGCGGAGCAATCAAAGCCAAGCAAGTGGCGATGATGGGCGCGGGGCGGTCCTCGCAGCTTGCAGCGATGGCGGGTATGCGTCTGCCCATCGAAAGCCACGTCTTGCAGGCCTTTGTGACCGAAGGGCTGAAACCCTGTATCGATCATGTGATCACCTATGGCGCGGGTCACTTTTACATCTCGCAGTCCGACAAGGGTGGGTTGGTCTTTGGCGGCGATCTGGACATGTATGCTAGCTACGCCGCGCGGGGGAACCTGCCGATGGTGGAACATGTTGTTGAAGCAGGCATGACGCTGATGCCGATGATCGGTAAGGCCAAGATGCTGCGGAGTTGGGGCGGGATCATGGATATGTCCGCCGATGGCTCTCCAATTATCGATCGCACGCATATCGAAGGGCTCTTTGTGTCCTGCGGTTGGTGTTATGGCGGCTTCAAAGCGGTGCCCGGCGGCGGGCATGTTATGGCGCATCTGCTGGCGACAGGGCAGTATCATCCGAACGCGACAGGCTTCCGGCTAGACCGGTTCCGCACGGGGCGTGGGATTATCGATGAAGAGGCCACTGGGTCTCAGCACAATTTGCATTAAGGGGTGGATGGGTATGGATGCCTCCGGCGGGAATATTTTTTGCAAGATGAAGGTTGGAGTCGCTTTTGGCGTAGCGACGGTGTTGGCGGCATGTACTGAGCCAGCACAGCAAGAAGTGCGGTACAGCCCGGCGACGATTGAGATCGCGGCAAAGCTGTTGGAAGCCGAAATCAAGAAAGACATCGGCAAACCTGCAGAAGACGATCTGATCGTGAAACGTGTACAACGTTCTGGCAGTCGGGTGATCGTTGATTTTGTGACCACCGACAAAGAGGCGGTTGAACTGTTCAGATCGCAACCTCGGTTGACGCAACAACTGCTGACCGCATCCATCCAAGATGAAATGTGCAGCACTGCTGACGTGCGCAGTCTGTTCAACTCTGGTTTACAGATGGACTTTCGGCTCGCCGATCCGTCTGGGCGACGTTTGGTCGAAAGCCGGATCGACAAATGCTAACGGAACACGACTATGCGCATTGAATGCCCCATCTGCGGGAGCCGGGATCGGCGGGAGTTCTATTATCAGGGCGCGGCAGTGGCTTTGCAGCGACCCGAGCCGGATGCCGGGGCGCAGGCATGGGACGACTACGTGCATCTGCGCGAAAACCCGGCGGGTTGGCACGAAGAGTTGTGGCATCACGAGGCGGGATGCAGGGCATGGCTTGTGGTGGAGAGGAATGTCTCGACCCACGAAATCCGCAAAGTTGAGATGGCGGAAAAGAGGGCCCGCGCATGAGGATCAAGAACAAGGGTCTGATTGATCGCAGCCAGCCGCTGTCCTTCCGCTTTGACGGGCATTTGTACGAAGGGTTTCGCGGCGATACGCTGGCCTCGGCCTTGCTCGCCAATGACGTGCGGCTGGTCGGACGGTCGTTCAAGTATCACCGGCCACGGGGGATATACTCTGCCGGGTCGGAGGAGCCGAACGCGTTGGTAACCGTTGGCAAGGGCGCGAGGGCCGAGCCGAATATCCGAGCAACAACACAAGAGCTATTTGGCGGTCTGGAAGCCGTCAGTCAAAACCGTTGGCCCAGCGTTGGGTTCGATGTGATGGGCGCGAATGATTTGCTTGCGCCGTTTCTGGGGGCGGGATTTTATTACAAGACCTTCATGTGGCCAAAAGCGTTTTGGGAAAAGTTGTATGAACCGGTGATCCGGCGCGCGGCTGGGTTGGGCGCGATCAGTGGCGCAGCAAACCCGGATAAGTACGACCGGGGGTATCTGTTCTGCGATTTGTTAGTGATTGGGGCTGGTCCAACGGGCCTGATGGCCGCGCTGACAGCGGGACGAAGCGGCGCGGATGTGATCCTCGCAGATGAGGACGCTCGTATGGGCGGGCGCCTGTTGGTCGAAACTCACGAAGTCGGCGGTAAACCGGGGCACGTTTGGGTCGATGAGGTTCTGGCCGAACTCGACGGGATGCCCAATGTCCGGCGCATGACCCGCACGACGGTCACTGGGGCTTATGATGGCGGGATCTACGGCGCGCTCGAACGGGTTAGCCACCACCGGGCGATCCGGGGCGATGGCGCGCCGCTGGAGACGTTTTGGCGGATCACGGCCAAAGCAAGTGTTCTGGCTGCCGGGGCGTTGGAACGCGGGATTGCGTTTCAGAATAATGACCGTCCCGGTGTGATGCAGGCAGGCGCGGTGCGCGCCTATGTCAATCGCTGGGGCGTGGCACCGGGCAAGACGGTCACGGTGTTTGGCAATAACGACAGCGCGCATCGCACGGCACAGGATCTCGAAGGGGCCGGGGTGCATGTGGCGGCTGTGATTGATAGCCGTCCGGGCGTCGAGGTCTCTGGCGGTTTCCAGAGCTTTACCGGTGCGATGGTCACTCACGCCTCTGGGCGCAAGGGGTTGGAAGGGATCACCGTCAAAACAGAACGCGGGACTGAGCGGATCGCGACGGATTGTCTGGCCGTTTCCGGTGGGTGGAACCCCAGCGTGCATATGACGTGCCACATGAATGGCCGTCCGGAGTGGTCTGAAGAGATTGCATCTTTTGTGCCCGCAAACGGAGCCATCCCTGGAATGATCGCAGCCGGGGCGTGCAATGGTGTCATGTCCACGGCTGGATGTCTGGCGGCTGGCGTCATGGCGGCTGAAGGCGCGTTGGGCGTTGAAGCCAAGGTCGATCTGCCGGATGCGGAGGATGATCCCTACCGCTTAAAACCGCTTTGGGCCGTGCCGGGCAAGGGGCGCGCGTGGCTTGATTTCCAGAACGATGTGAGCGTGAAAGACATCAAGCAGGCCGCGCAAGAAAACTATCGCAGCGTGGAGCATATGAAACGCTACACCACGCAAGGGATGGCGACGGATCAAGGCAAGAACTCCAACATGCAGGCGCTGGCCTTGTTGGCAGATGCGACAGGGCGCGGGATACCGGAAACAGGCGTGACCACATTCCGTCCACCTTATGTGCCAGTAGCTTTGGCGGCACTTGGGGCGGGCGCGCAAGGCAAGGGGTTCGCGCCAGAACGGTTCACAACCTCCCATGCCGAGAGCCTCAAAATGGCCGCGCCAATGATCACCGCCGGGTTGTGGTATCGGCCGAGCTACTTCCCGAAAGCAGGGGAAACAACATGGCGTGAGAGCTGCGATCGTGAGGTGGGTTATGTGCGCCATGCGGTCGGGGTGTGTGACGTGTCCACACTCGGTAAGATCGACATTCAGGGACCGGATGCAGCCAAGCTACTCGATTTCGCATACACCAACATGTTTTCCAGCTTGAAAGTGGGGCGGGTCCGGTACGGGTTGATGCTGCGCGAAGACGGGCATGTCATGGATGACGGCACCACCGCACGTTTGGGCGATCAGCATTATGTGATGACCACGACCACGGCAGCGGCCGGGCAGGTGATGCGGCATCTGGAGTTCATTTGTCAGGTGCTGCACCCGGACTGGAACGTGAAGTTCGCGTCTGTCACCGAACAATGGGCGCAGTTTGCCGTCGCCGGGCCCTCGGCCAGAGAGCTTTTGAACGGGCTTCTGGATGACCCCATTGATCGGGAAAGCTGGCCCTTCATGGCGTGCGGGCCCGTCTCCGTTGGCGGCGTGACAGGCCGGTTGTTCCGGATTTCGTTTTCGGGCGAACACGCCTATGAGCTGGCGGTCCCGGCGCGATATGGGGAGAGTATGTTCAAAGTGCTTGTGGAGCGAGCCGAAGCGCTGAAAGGCGGGGCCTACGGGATGGAGGCGTTGAACGTACTGCGTGTCGAAAAAGGCTTCATCACCCATTCGGAAATCACAGGGCGGGTGACGGCCTTTGATATCGGGATGGAGCGCATGATGTCGGCCAAGAAGGATTGTATCGGCAAGACCATGTCATTGCGCGAAGGGCTCTTGGATGAGGACCGCGAACGGCTTGTCGGGCTCAAGCCTGTTGGGACGGTCAAGAAACTGACAGCTGGGGCGCATCTTTTTGAACAAGGCGCTGAGGCACACCGGGTGCATGATAAGGGATACATCACTTCGGTCGGTTGGTCGCCGGATCTGGGACACTATGTTGGCTTGGGCTTCGTACGTGGCGGCACCAAACGTGAAGGCGACGTCATGCGGATGGTAGATCACCTGCGCGGTGTCGAAACCGATGTAGAGATCGTGAACCCTGTGCAATTCGATCCAGATGGGGAGCGCGTCCGTGGTTGAGTTGATTGCAAAAAGCCCCTGCGCGGACCTGTTGCCGATCAAGATCGGGAAACTGGAAGCCGTGGAAGTCGATTTGGGGCATCTCACCTCGATCCAGCATTTTGAAGGCAAGCTGAAACCGCTCGCCCGGGCGATTAAGGCGGCTCATGATGTGGGCGTGCCAGCAGCGAACCGGTCGATCTCAAACGGTGGCGCGCGGTCCATCTGGTTCGGACAGGACCAATTTTTGCTTGCCGGGCCAGCGCCCGACATCGGCCTTGCCGAGCATGCTGCGATGAGTGATCAGAGTGATGCTTGGGCTTGCGTGGCGTTGACGGGGCCGGGAGCCGAAGATGTGTTGTCGCGGCTGGTTCCAGTGGACGTCCGTCTGGCGTCCTTCAAAAAGGACTACACGTTGTGCACGATGATTCAGCACATGAATGGCTCAGTCACGCGGCTGGACGCGGATCGGTTTTTGCTGATGGTGTTTCGCTCCATGGCGCACACTTTGGTGCATGACCTGACGGAGGCCATGGAAACTGTGGCGGCGCAGGGGTAAACAGGACCTATGAGACAAGTTTTGACAGCAATCGCCATCAGCCTGCTGGCTGTTCCCGCCACAGCCGCGACACAGGCAGAAAAGAAAAAACAATGCCAATTTCAGGCGGACCTGATTGGCGCAGTGCAAACGGCTCGGCTGGATCGCGTGAAGAAGGCCAAAGCATCAGAAACGGTTTTGGCCGCCAACCCAGAATGGCCCGAAGGGGCCGCGCAAGCTATGTCGCCGGTGGTTGAGTATGTCTATGGCATCAAACGGCGTGACCTGAAGAAGGTCGATTTGGCCGCCGATACCCTGACAACTTGTCTGGAAAATTATGATCAGATTCAGGCGTTAAAGAACTCGGTCGAAAACTGACATAGACTCTGGGCGCGCGGCGGCCAATATAAGGTCTATGAGCCTGCCACCCGGATTTCTGGATGAACTACGGACCCGCCTCAGCCTGACACAGGTTGTGGGGCGCAAGGTCATGTGGGACCAGCGCAAGTCCAATCAAGGCAAGGGTGACATGTGGGCACCATGCCCGTTTCACCACGAAAAGACCGCGTCGTTCCACGTGGATGACCGCAAGGGGTTTTACTACTGCTTTGGGTGCCACGCGAAAGGGGATGCGATCTCCTTTGTGCGCGAGACGGAGAATGTGAGCTTCATCGAGGCCGTGGAGATTTTGGCCGGTGAAGCAGGCATGCAGGTGCCCAAACGAGACCCAAAGGCACAGGAAAAAGCAGATCGGCGCACGCAACTGGCCGAAGTCATGGAAATGGCGGTGCGCCATTTCCGTATGATGCTTCGGGCTGGTGCGGGGATGGCCGCGCGGGATTATCTTGCCGGGCGAGGCTTGGACGAGGCCGCCCAAGATCGCTGGGAAATCGGATTTGCCGCGGATGCTTGGCAGGGATTGTGGGATCATCTGAAGGACAAGGGCGTTGAGGATGATCTGATCCTCGGCTGCGGGCTGGCCAAACCATCGAACAAGGGCGGCAAGCCTTATGATACGTTTCGAGGGCGGATCATGTTCCCGATCCGCGATGCGCGCGGACGCTGCATTGCCTTTGGGGGCCGTGCGATGGACCCCAATGATCAGGCGAAGTATCTGAACTCACCAGAGACCGAATTGTTCGACAAGGGACGGTCGCTTTACAACGTGAAGAACGCGCGTGAGGCCGCTGGAAAAGGTCAGCCGCTGATCGTTGCCGAAGGCTATATGGACGTGATCGCCTTGGCGGAGGCTGGCTTCGCGGCGTCCGTGGCTCCGTTGGGCACGGCAGTGACGGAGCATCAGCTTGCGATGCTTTGGCGGATCTCGGACGAGCCGATTATTGCGCTGGACGGTGACACGGCCGGCTTGCGTGCTGCGATGCGGGTGGTCGATCTGGCGCTGCCTGCTCTGGAGGCGGGAAAGTCACTACGCTTTGCGGTAATGCCGGAAGGACAAGACCCGGACGATCTGCTGCGTGCAAGCGGTCCGGGTGCGGTGCAAAAGGTGCTGGAAGCTGCGATGCCGATGGTGCGATTGCTCTGGCAGCGTGAAACGGACGGGAAGAATTTCGACAGCCCGGAGCGCAAGGCCGGTCTCGACAAGGCGTTGCGGGAAAAGATAAAGCTGATCAAGGATCCGTCGATCCGTCAGCATTATGGTCAGGAAATCAAGGATTTAAGGTGGCAGCTCTTCCGCCCTGCTGGGCGGCCTCGCCAGATGGGTGGGCCACGACGGGATTGGCGCGCGCCGCCCCCTGCACAAGCCAGCACACGGGCGTCCGCGCTCGCGTCAGGGCCAGAGCAAGTGGCAGAGCAGTTGCGCGAAGCCGTGATCCTTGGCGCAGTGCTGACCTGCCCCGAGATCGCCGAAGACTTTGAATCGGGGCTGGAACGACTTGCCTGCACTCGCACAGACCTAAGCGACGTGCGCGGCGCGGTCCTGCGCCATCTGGGCGCGGCTGACCTGCAAGATCGGGTTGCGGAAGTTATTGGTCCGCACGCTCTTGACGACTTCCTGTCGCAATCCCATCTCCGCGTGGTGCCTTGCATTCGCAAACCCGGAGAGACGGACCTGGCCCGCATGACAGTGGCCGAAGAATTAGCGAAACTGGATGCACAACGCGGACTGAAAGCGGAGATCATTGAAGCCGAAGAAGACCTCGCCGCCAGTGACGAAGAGGCGCTGACATGGCGTCTGCGTCAGGCCACGGATGCCATGGCAAATGCACAAAAGGCGGCTCAGGAAGACACGGCGGAATATGATGTCGCGGATAACGGAGCGCAGATCAATCGGGACGAACGCAAATCACTGGATGATTTGCTGGAAACGATTCGATTCTCTAAGCCCGGGCGCTAAGTCACGGACTGACACAAAAAATGCGCCGCATTCTGGCCGCAATATTGAGAAAAACTTGAGGAAATACCGGTAAACGGGTGGCCGAATCACCCGAATCATGTCTGATTCGTTTTTATTGCGAATCACCCCGAACTCTGAGTGCGCACGAGGAGAGCTGCATGGCTGCCAAGGACAACGACGAGACGAAGACCGACGATCAGGATCAGGCCCATTCTCTTGATATGAGCCAAGCCGCGGTCAAGAAGATGATCAGCGAGGCCCGCGAGAAGGGCTATATCACTTACGATCAGCTCAACACGGGAGCACCGATCGCGAAAGGAATCGATGCTCTCCAACCGCACTATCCCGATTGGCTGATTACTGTTTTGGGTCCGGCCGTGAAAATCGGCGCCATCGCCGGATTATCTTCTGTGATCCTTGTCATGCTTTTGGCGCAGTCACGAATTTTCTACACGATGTCGAAAGATGGACTACTTCCCGCGTTTGTCGGCAAGCTACACCCTCGTTTCAGAACCCCGTTTTTGACAACGATTTTGACGGGAGTTGCCGTCATGATCGGCGCCGGACTCTTTCCGATCGGCGTGCTCGCCAAGTTAGTGAGTATCGGAACTCTATTTGCTTTCTTTCTCGTTTGCGTTGGGACGCTTGTGCTGAGAATCAATCAGCCGAAAATCGACCGACCATTCAAAGTACCGATGCTATTTGTCGTCGCTCCGCTGGGAGCCCTGGCAACGCTATTCATCATGACCGGCTTGGAGTGGGGCACATG
>CAZDXI010000030.1:0-17621 GCA_964509095.1 uncultured Rhodobacterales bacterium | reverse complement strand
CGTTGAAGCGGCCCCAGACAGCGTGGATGAGGTGGACGAGTTTGTCGTTCTGGAACTTCATGACCCATCTCCGAACGCAGCTTTCGTGGCAAATGTCCCGGTCTTGCGAAGCACCGGAGTCATTCTGGACGACGATGGGGCGGGGTCGAACCTGTCGCTCTTTGTATCCAACCCGGTTTTGCTTGAACCGGACGCAGGTCAACAGTTTGTTCGCTTTGACATCACATTGTCACGACCCGCGACGAGCGATTTGTACCTTGACTACGCCACCTCGGATATGTCGGCTATCGCCGGGCAGGATTACGTGGACTCTGCAGGCACCGTCTTGGTGACGCAGGGAAGCCAGACCGCGTTTGTCTTTATTCCTGTTCTTGGAGATATGACGTCAGAACAGGTAGAACACTTCGCCCTGACAGTAACCCCGCCGCCCGGGTCCGACATCGCAACGTTTGGTGCGACAGGGATCGCGCAGCTGATTGATACAGACACCAGCCCCCTGCCAGAAATCAGCGTAGAGGCGGAACCAAGCGTGGAAGCCTCGCTTGAGTATCTGCGGTTCACCGTCTCTCTTTCCGAAGCATCCCTGCAAACAGTGTCGGTGAAATATCGTGTGCTGCCCGGCTCTGGAAATGATCAAGACCTGCGGTATTCCACAACCAATCCCGCAAACAACGGCACGCTTTACTTCGCGCCCGGCAAAACAACCGCAACACTTCTGATCGAACCCGCCTCGGATGAAGAGGACGAATGGGATGAATCGATTGTGCTTGAGCTGTTCGACCCCAATCCAAACGCAGTGTTCGAGGGCGGATTGCCTGTCTTGCGCGAGACTGGGATCATCTACGATGATGATGGGGCGGCTGATGATCTGGCCGTTTTTGTCTCCAACCCCATCCTGATCGAAGGCGACAACGCGCAGACCAACGCGGTCTTCGAAATCCTTTTGTCGCGCCCGCAGTCCGAAGCCCTGACGTTTGGATACACAACGCAGGATATCAGCGCTGAGGCCGGTAGCGACTACATCGCGCAAGCTGGAAACGTGACTTTCGCGCCCGGCCAAACCCTTCAGGTCGTTATGGTGCCAGTCGTGGCGGATGTGGCGGCGGAACCGGTTGAACAATTTGGTCTGATCGTGACACCGCCAAACGAAGACATCGGGGTCACGGCTGCGTTTGGCACGGCGACCCTGCTCGACACGGACACCAGCCCGTTGCCTGAAATCTCTGTCACGGGTGGGCAGACCTTCGAAGCCAGTGGCGCGAAGGTCCGGTTCACAGTCACGTTGTCCGAAGCCTCGGCGCAAGCGGTCACGATGGACTATCGCCTGTTAACCGGCACAGCAGGTGACACCGATTTACGCTACATTGCTGCAAGTTCCGCCAACAATGGTAGCCTCGCGTTTTTGCCGGGCGAAACCTCCAAGTCGATCCTGATCGAAATGGCAGGTGATGACCTCGATGAGCTGGACGAAACGTTCCAGCTTGAACTGTTCAATGCAGCGCCAAACGCAGTTTTCTCTGGTGGCGCGCCTGCGCTGCGTTCAACCGGGTTCATTCTGGATGATGAGGGTACCGCGCCAAACGGTGTTCTGCATGTCCGCAGCCCAACTGTGGTGGAGACTGACACAGGCCAGTCACTGGCCGTGTTTCACATTGATATGTCCCGGCCCGCTGACCAAGCCTTTGATCTGGTCTATGAAACTGTCGATGCCTCGGCAAAAGCCGGGTCAGACTATGTCGCAACGAGCGGCACCATAACCGTGCTTCCGGGGCAAATGACGGCCAGCGTCGCCGTCCCGATCCTTGGTGATGATGTTGCCGAAAATGCGGAACTCTTTTCGCTATTGGTGACCCCGTTCAATGAACTGGCTCCCGCAACAGGTCAGGCACTGATCTTGGACACGGACACAAGTGACACACCCCAAGTCACCATCACCGGCGGCGCAACAGTCGAAGGAGAGTATCATGTCCTGCGCTATGTTGTGACGTTGTCCAATCCGTCCCTTCAAGAAACCCGTGTGGATTGGAGCGTTGGAGGCGGCACAGCAACCGCATCAGACCTACGGTTCGGGCTGCAGTCAGGCACCTTGGTCTTTGCCCCGGGCGACACGTCTCATTCCTTGTTCGTCACGCTCAGAGACGACTCGCTGAACGAGCGGGACGAAAGCCTCTTTGTCCAACTATCCAACCCCGTGAATGGGACATTTGCCTTTGGGGCTTCCGAAGCTGCAGCGGCAGGCTTCATTCTGGATAATGACGGCATCTCGTCGAACCGAGCGATTGCCCTTGCCCTTGTTGAAGTCACCGAACCTGCGTCCGGTGTTCAAGATGTCCACATGGCCGTGCGCCTGTCCCAGCCAAGTTCAGTCAGCATGACGTTTGACGCCAGCTTGATGAGCGACACTGCGACAGGCGGGGACGATGTCACTTTGTTGGATGAAAGCATCACATTCCTGCCGGGCCAGACTTCGGCGGCTATTGGTCTGCGAGTCCACGCGGATGAGGTCGAGGAACTCACCGAAACGTTGCAGGTCGCCCTGTCCCCAGCTGTCGGCACCTTGTTTTTTGGTACCATTGATCCTGCCTTCGTGTTGATCAATGACGGCACAGTCGACACCAGCCCTGATCCGGTCAATGGCACCAATGGCGACGATGAGATGACCGGCACCCTCGAAAACGATCTGGTCTTCTTGCGTGCAGGAAATGATACCTATGATGGCTTGTCCGGGGATGACGACATCCGCCCCGGACCGGGAGATGATAACATTGATGGTGGGCCGGGCGTGGACACCGTCACCTACACAGCCGCGACCGGCGGGATCACGGTCTATCTCGAATATTCAGGTGCCGACATCGGCGGTGGTGAAGGGGCGGATACGCTCACAAACATTGAAAACCTGACTGGGTCCGCCTTTGATGATCGCCTGATCGGCGACGCAGGCAACAACGTGTTGCGCGGCTGGTCAGGGAACGATGTTCTGAAAGGCAAAGGTGGGGATGACCTCTTCTTTGGTGCCGACGGGGATGATCGCATCCGGGCCGAAGATGGCGCTGACATTCTGTACGGCGGTGACGGATCAGATATTCTGACTGCACTCGCGGGAGACGATGTTCTTCATGGCGATGCCGGGCGCGACTTCATGTATGGGGGACGCGGTTCAGATGAGGTCAACGGAGGCGCCGGGGATGACGTTCTGCGCGGCAACCTCGGCAATGATCTGCTATATGGTGGCTTGGGCGCGGACGATCTTCGAGGCGGTGGCAGCAACGATGTGCTGATCGCAGGTTCCGGCGATGATTTTCTGTTTGGTCAAAACGGCAGCGACCGGCTTGATGGTGGCGCTGGCGATGACGTGATGAGCGGTGCGTCCGGCGGCGGCACTTTGGACAACACGCGCGATACTTTTGTCTTTGGTCCCGCCACCGAAGACAGCGGCGGCTATGACCGGATCAAGGATTTTGAAGACGGCATAGACCAAATCGAACTGGTCAGCTTTGGGTTTTCCGACTTCGGTGTAGATGTTGTGCCTTTGGCAGCAGACCAGTTTGGTGGGGTTTGGGTCGACTTTGGGGCAGGTGACGTCTTGTTCATCGAAAACATGACCCTGAACCAGTTCGATGAAACCGACGTCATTTTGGTCTGACACATCATTGCAACGCGCTTTGCGGAACATTGTTCCGACCAGCGGTATTGGCAGTCGGAGATTTCCACTCTAACCTCTCATGAAACGGACTCACGCACTGGCGGCCTCGACCAGAACAAGGTGCGGTTCCGATGGGAGGATATCGCAATGCTGACACAGCCGGTCCACCGGAGGGTGACGCACCCATGACCGCCATGACCCTTGAAGAGGCGGTCGCGCATGTCACGTCGACCAATCCTGCATTTGAAGTCACCAGCGCCAACATTCGCGGCGTGGACTACCGCGTGTTCAAGAATGTCCCGCCCACCGTTGGCGCGTTGATGCGTGCCAGCATCCCGGCGCAAGGCGATGGCGATCTGGAATACGTTGTGTTTGAAGGCGAGCGTTGGACCTTCGGTGCGTTCTGCGACGATGTGAAGGCCATGGCACACGCGCTGCAACATGACCTTGGCGTGAAACAGGGCGACCGCGTCGCGATCGCCATGCGCAACTATCCCGAAATGATGGTCCTGATGATGGCGATCACATCCGTGGGTGCTGTGATTGTCTTCGTCAACGCATGGTGGACTACCGAAGAGCTCGATTACGCCATTCGCGACAGCGAACCGACCTTGATCTTTGCCGACGGGCCACGCCTTGAACGCCTCGCCCCGCTGAAAGACCCCTTGGGCCTGACACTGGTTGGGGTGCGCGACGGCGAAGCGCTGGCCGATCACACCTACACTGCCCTGAAAACCGCCGCCGGATCGCCCGACTGGCCCGAGGTGAGCATCGACACCGACGATGATTTCGCGGTGATGTATTCCTCCGGCACCACGGGGCACCCCAAAGGCGTCGTACAAACCCATCGTGGCGCAGTGCATTCTGTGTTCACCTTCCTGATGCAGGCCGTCATGGCACCGCTGGTCACACCGCCTGAACCAGACGCGCCCGCACCGCCTCGCCTGTCGGCTTTAGTGGCGACACCGTTGTTTCACGTCACGGCCTCACACACCGTCTTTTTGCTATCAATGCCCGCCGGCGCCAAGCTGGTCCTGATCCGCAAATGGGATCCCGAACATGCCGTGCGGTTGATCGAGCAGGAACAAATCACCCGCTTGGTCGGCGTACCCACGCAATCAGCAGATGTCATGGAAATCGCCCGCGCGCAGGGCAAAACTCTGGACTCACTGGATGTGATTGGCTCCGGTGGGGCCAAGCGCCCACCCGCGCAAGTCGCGCAACTGGTCGAGACGTTCCCCAAGGCAAATCCAGCCACAGGGTGGGGCATGACCGAAACCAACGCCATCGGCATTGGGCTGATCGGCCCAGAATATGTAGCCCGCCCGCATGTGGCCGGGCGGCTCTATCCGCCACTCATGGACCTCAAGTTCCTCGACGATGACGGGCAAGAAGTCCCGCAGGGAGAGATTGGCGAGATCACGATCAAGGGCCCGTCGAACATGCGCTGTTACCTCAACAAACCCGAGGCAACAGACGAGGTCCTGCGCGATGGTTGGCTGTCCACCGGCGATCTTGGTTATATCGACGACGAGGGCTTCGTCACCATCGTAGATCGCAAGAAGAACATCATCATCCGTGGCGGTGAGAACATCGCCTGTCTGGATGTCGAAGCCGCAATTCACCGCCATCCGGACGTGATCGAAGCCTGCGCGTTTTCAGTCCCGCATGAGCGACTGGGCGAGGTTGTCGGCGTTGGCGTGCATCTGCGCGATGGATCCGAGCTTGATGCTGCGCATCTGCGCGCGTTCCTCGCCGAACACATCGCCCATTTCAAGATTCCGGATCACATCTGGTTCCAGACTGACCCGATCCCCCGCGCCTCTACCGACAAGGCGGACCGGCGCGGGTTGCGTGACACGTTACTTACAACACTGAACAAGGAAGACGCATGACGACCCCGACCGAAGCAGAGATCGGAGACTACATCGCCAAAGCCGGTGCCGCCGCGTGGGAGGTTCCGGGCATTACCATTGACACCCCCCGCCGCGAAATCGCATCCGTCGGCATCATCGGCGCTGGAACTATGGGCGGTGGGATCGCTATGAATTTCGCGACCGCTGGCATCCCCGTGACCATCGTGGAAACCACGCAAGAGGCTTTGGATCGAGGGTTGAAGGTCGTGCGCGGGAACTATCAGCGCTCTTCCGACAAGGGCCGCTTCCCGCAGGATGAAGTCGAGGCGCGCATGGACCGTTTCAACGGGCAATTGTCCATGGATGCGCTGGCCGATTGCGATCTGGTCATCGAAGCCGTGTTTGAAAACATGGACCTGAAGAAGACAATCTTCACCGAGTTGAACCGCGTGATGAAATCGGGTGCGATCTTGGCTACGAACACCTCTGCTCTGAACATTGACGAAATCGCTGCGATGACGGATCACCCGGAAGACGTGATCGGGCTGCACTTCTTCTCCCCCGCCAACGTGATGAAACTTCTCGAAATCGTGCGCGCGAAACACACCGCTGATGACGTTGTCGCGACCTGCATGGACCTCGCCAAAACGATCAACAAGGTGGCCACACTGGTCGGCGTGTGCCCGGGTTTCGTTGGCAACCGGATGTTGTTTCGCCGTCAGGAGCAAGCCAACAAACTGATGTGGCAAGGCGTCATGCCTTGGGATATCGACGCGGCTTTGAACGCATTTGGCTTCAAGATGGGTCCGTTCCAGATGTCCGATCTTGCAGGTCTCGACATCGGGTGGTCCAAAGGGGCCAAGACCGACAACCCGATCCGCGACGCGCTGTGCGAATTGGATCGTCGCGGTCAAAAGACCCAAGCGGGGTTCTACGATTATGACGAAAACCGCCGCCCGGTGCCGTCCTCGGTCACCGCGGATATCATCCGGGACATCACAGGTGCATCCGAAAAGACAATGATGCCGGATCAGATTATCGATATCTGCATTCACCCGATGATTAACGAAGGGGTTAAAATCCTCGAAGAGAACAAGGCGCAACGACCTTCTGATATCGACGTGGTTTGGCTCAACGGATACGGCTGGCCGCCCGACAAGGGCGGGCCAATGTTCTTCGGCGATATCGTTGGTGCCCACGAAGTTCTGTCAACGATGGAACGTCTTGGCGCAGAAGACGACGCCTTCGCACCAGCAGGATTGCTGCAAGACCTCGCAACAAATGGCGGGAAGTTCACCAACATCGACACAGGCGGATTGAAGGTATGAGCTACGAATTCATCACCACTGAAACACGCGGGCATGTGCTGCTCGTCACCATGAACCGCCCCGATGTGTACAACGCCGTGCATGTGGATATGCATAACGAGATGGCCGATTGCTGGGACGCGTTTGCCGCCGATCAGGACCTGTGGGTTGCGGTGCTGACCGGCGCTGGTGACAAGGCCTTCAGCGCGGGTAATGATCTTAAGGCGACGGCAACAGGCGCGAACAACAAACCGATGACACCCACAGGGTTCGCCGGATTGTCCTCTCGGTTTGACTTGGAAAAACCGATCATTGCGGCCGTCAACGGATTTGCGATGGGTGGCGGGTTCGAAACGGCGATGTCCTGTGACGTGATCCTGGCCTCTGAAAATGCGAAATTCGCTTTGCCCGAGGTCAAGGTCGGCTTCTTTGCTGCCGCGTCAGGGGTCCAGCGTTTGTCCCGCTATATCGGGCGTCTGAAGGCGCAAGAACTGATGTTCACCGGTCGCACAATTTCCGCTGCCGAGGCGTTGGAAATGGGTGCATGTAACGAGGTCTTGCCGCATGACCAGCTGATGGATCGCGCGATGGAACTGGCCGAACAAATGTGCACTGTGTCACCTTCTGCAGTGAAAGCCACAAAACGTGTGCTGAACGATCTCTATAAACGCGATGGTATGGCCGACAGCATCGCCTATTCCCGCGAGGTCATCGAAGACCTCAAACTGACCGAAGACTTCAAAGAAGGCGTAACTGCCTTTGTCGAAAAACGCGCCCCCAACTGGGTGAACAAGTAAGGAAACCGCAATGGTCGTTACCTCCAACCACTTGGAAATGAACAACCTTGAGATGTCCGACAAAGCGAAACCGCTTTACGAGGCCGTCATCAAGCACATCCGTGAAAACGTTGATCCCATCACCGAGGAATTCTATCGCCTCGGCGAAGGCCGCGCCGACCGCTGGTCTTATGCACCCGGGCAACTCGAGTTGCTGGAAACCGCAAAGCAAAAGGCGCGCGACAACGGGCTGTGGAACTTCTTTCTGCCCAACGCGGAAACGGGCGAAGGACTGTCCAATCTGGACTACGCCTACATCGCCGCTGAACTCGGCAAGAGCCCCCTCGCGCCCGAAACGCTCAACTGTTCTGCCCCTGATACGGGCAATATGGAGGTCCTCGAACGGGTCGGTACGCCGGAGCAAAAAGAACAATGGCTGAAGCCCCTGCTTGCGGGTGAAATCCGTTCTGCCTTTGCGATGACCGAGCCAGACAAAGCAAGTTCCGACGCCAAGAATATCTCCACCTCCGCCGTTTTGGAAAACGGTGAATGGGTCATCAACGGCGAGAAATACTATATCTCCGGCGCAGGCGATCCGCGCTGCAAGATCATGATTACGATGGTCAAAACGTCTCCGGATGCTGAACCATTCAAGCAGCAATCTCAGATACTTGTCCCCATCGACACGCCCGGCGTCGAAATCCTTGGCCCCATGCATGTCTTCGGTCATGACGACGCGCCCCACGGGCACATGCACATTCGGTTTACCAATGTGCGGGTGCCGGAATCCAACATGCTGATGGGCGAAGGGCGCGGGTTCGAAATCAGCCAGCTGCGCCTCGGCCCCGGACGGATTCATCACTGTATGCGCTCCATCGGGCAGGCCGAAAAAGCGTTGGACCTCATGATCGAACGTGGCCTCTCTCGTGAGGCGTTCGGCAAGAAGGTCATGGACCTCGGCAAGAACATGGAAACTGTGTCCCGCATGCGGATCGACATCGAATCCATGCGTCTGATGGTTCTGAAAGCCGCCCGTGCCATGGATGTTCTTGGCAACAAGGAAGCCCGCATTTGGGTCTCCATGATCAAGGCGTTGGTGCCTGAGAAAGTCTGTGAAATCATCGACCAATCCATGCAGGTCCACGGCGCCACAGGCATTTCGCAATGGTCGCCGCTGTCGGGCATGTACACCGGCCAGCGCACTCTGCGCTTCGCTGACGGCCCGGACGAAGTGCATCACCATGTCGTCGCACGTTCCGAAGTGGCGGACTGGAAATCCAACAATTCCCGCCGCCATGTGCATCCGGCCTCTGCGCCCACCAAAATCTTCTCGGGGCCATAAATGTTTGATCTTACCGGAAAAACCGCCCTATTGACTGGGGCGTCGAAAGGTATGGGGCTTGCGATGGCAACTGCCCTTGCCGCACACGGCGCAAATGTCGTGATCTCTGCGCGCAAACAGGATCAGCTTGATGTCGCATCGGCAGAGATCAATGCCTTGGGCAAAGGCCGAGCGATTGGAGTGAGCTGCAACATTGGGCATAAGGATCAGCTTCAAGCGCTTGTAGACCGTACACATGCGGATGTTGGGCCGATAGATGTTGTTGTCGGAAATGCGGGCGTTAACCCGTACTATGGCAAAACATCAGAGATCCCGGACGACGCCTACGACAAAACCATGTCTGCGAACGTGCAGTCCAACCTGTGGCTTGCGCAGATGGTCGTGCCCGACATGATCGCAAAGGGGTCCGGATCGATGATGTTCACATCTTCTATCGGGGCATTCAAACCCTCAACGATGTTAGGCACTTACGGGATGAGCAAGCTCGCATTGATCGGGCTTGTTCGAAACCTCGCGGCAGAGTTTGGCCCCAAAGGCATACGTTTCAATGCGATTTGCCCCGGCCTCGTCAAAACAGATTTCGCGCGAGAACTCTGGGACAATCCAGAGGTTGCCAAACGTATAGAAAACGAAATCCCGCTGCGCAGGTTGGGTGAGCCGGACGACTTCGGCGGCATCGCTGTGTACCTTGCTTCTGACGCCAGCCGCTACATGACAGGGCAAGCTCTGACGATCTGTGGCGGCTCAAACATGTGGACATGACATGGAACTGAAAGACAAAATCTGCGTTGTGACCGGAGCCGCCAGCGGCATTGGCAAAGCGCTATGCGAAGCTTTCGCAGCGGAAGGCGCCAAAGCGGTCGTGTGTGTGGACGTGAACGGCGCCGGCGCTGCAGACACCGCGCGCGCCATTAACGGGCACGCTTATACCGTTGACGTGCGCAGCGAACAGCAAATCAAGGACATGATCGACGCGGTCGAACGAGACATTGGGCCGATTGATTTGTTCTGGTCCAACGCGGGTATTGCCGTGGGCGGCGGCATGGACACACCAAATGACGAATGGCAAAGAGTGTGGGAAATCAATGTGATGTCACATGTCTGGGCAACGCGTCACCTTGTGCCACTGATGGCGAATCGCGGTGGTGGATACCTGCTGAATACGTCCTCTGCTGCGGGTCTTCTGAACCAGATCGGCTCGGCCTCCTACGGTGTTACCAAACATGCAGCCGTTGGTCTGGCAGAGTGGATCGCGATGACCCATGGCGATCAAGGGATCAAAGTCTCTGTGCTGTGCCCACAGGCAGTTCGCACAGAAATGACCAAGGGACATGAGGATCACGTAGCCGCGATTGATGGGATGCTGGAACCTGGACCCGTCGCTCAGGTTTGCGTGCAAGCCATTCGAGACGAGACGTTTCTGATCCTGCCGCATGAACAGGTTCTCGACTACATGCGGCACAAGACCGCCGATTATGATCGGTGGATTGGCGGGATGCGGAAACTCAATCGCCGCTTCGATACGCTCCCGTAGGTCACTTGGATTTCAACGGTCGCATTAACCCTTCCTGAGCGACCGAGGCAACCAAGCGCCCATCCTGCGTGAAGATACTTCCGCGATTGAATCCGCGCGCACCACCAGTGAATGGCGCGTCCAACGAATACAGATGCCAGTCTTCAAACGTCAGCGGGCCATGGAACCAAAGCGCATGGTCAAGACTGGCAGTCATGACCTTGCCCTGAAACCATGTCAAACCATGCGGACGCAAGGACGATCCCAAAAGATTCATGTCTGACGCATAAGCCAAAAGGCAATGCTGCATCTGCGGTTCACAACCCGATGCAGCCTCCATTCGAAACCATAGACTATTGATATCGCTTTCTTTATCTGGTGCAAACAAATCTCGGGGCGCAACTTCGCGCACTTCAATCGGACGTTTGCGCAGGAAGTCTGACCGCCACTTCTCGGGCACTTGGTCGATGAACTGGTCGCGGAGTTCTTCTCGGTTCAACAGGCCCTCAGGACCTTCAACATCGGGCATCGCGTGCTGGTACTCCCAGCCATCTTCTTCGATATGAAAAGAGGCCGACATGTTGAAAATCTGGTGCCCATGCTGGATCGCCACAACCCGTCGTGTCGTGAAACTGCCGCCATCGCGCGCGCGGTCCACTTGATAGATCACGGGTATGGAGGGATCACCCGGACGGATGAAGTAGGCGTGCAGCGAATGACACAAACGATCCGGTACCGTACGGTATGCGGCTGCTAGTGCCTGCGCGATGACATGCCCACCGAAGATCCTCTTGGTCGTCTCTCCGCCGGCACCAGTTCCGCGAAACAGGTCTACTTCGAGAGTTTCGATGTCCAAAAGGTCCAGAAGTTCCTCAGCGGGATTCGTCATGTTGTTTTCCTGTTCGCGGCGTATTGGACAAAGATATCAAAGCTAGCCGGGTTCGCCATACTGTCCCGGTTCACCACGTTGTCCGGGTCACCACCCAGCAACAGTTTCTTCACCGGGACTTCCAATTTCTTGCCAGACAAAGTGCGCGGAATCTCTGACACTGCAACGATCTCACTCGGCACAAATCGCGCCGAAATTGCCTCTCGGATGGCTAAATTTATGATATCTTTCAAGGCGTCGTCTAAAACACCACCATCTCGCAGAACAACAAACAAAGGCATGAAGCTCTCGCGACCCAGGAACTCTAGATCAACAACAAGAGAGTCGATCACGTCGTCCAGAGCCTCGACAGCCTGATAGATCTCTGCACTGCCAAGCCGCAAACCTTTGCGGTTGATGGTTGCGTCAGACCGACCAAAAACAACAGACGCTCCATCTTCGAAAATTGTGATCCAATCACCATGCCGCCAAACTTGATCGTAGGTGTCGAAATAGCTTTCATGCAACCGCGTGCCGTCGTCCCCCCAAAAGTACAAGGGCATAGATGGCAGAGGACGCGTACACACCAGCTCACCGACCGCGTCATACAATACGCTACCGTCTGGATCGAACGCATGCACCGCATTCCCAAGTGCGCGTGCCTGCATTTCGCCCGCGCGAACGGGCAGACCGGGATGCCCCAGAACGAAAGCGCCTGCCAGATCGGTGCCACCAGAAATCGGGGCAAGCCAAACATCTGATTTCACGTCAGAGTAAATCCAGTCATACACATCACCACTCAGCGGAGAACCTGTCGACCCCAAGGAAGTCAGCGCACTCAAGTCGTAACTCTGTGGCGTGACGCCAGACTTGCGGCACCCGTCGAAAAAGGCGGCACCAGCCCCAAAGTAGCTTAAACGCTCTGCAGCAACGAACCGCCAGACCACGCCCATGTCGGGGTAATTTGGTGCGCCATCAAACAGGGCAACGGTTGCCCCTTGGCCTAGCGCTGCAACTTGCGCGTTCCACATGATCCAACCGGACGAAGTTAACCAAGCGAACCGGTCAGACGCGCGCAAATTCTGATGGAGTGCCTGTTTGTTGGCTTCCAGAATGATCCCACCATGCCCGTGCACAATCGGCTTTGGCGTTCCCGTCGTGCCTGAAGAATACACAATCCAAAGCGGGTGATCGAAAGCGACAGGAACCGGTTCAAAGTTGGCCACCTCCTGTAACAAGCCATCCCATGCCAGATGTCCGTTTTTCAAGTCATCAAAAATACTATGCGTAACAACCTGTTGGACGCTGGGCAGGCCATCAATGATCTCCGCCAGAATGTCGCGACGGTCTACCGTTTTGCCCGCATGCACATAACCGTCCTGTGCGATCAGTACCTTCGGCTCGATCTGGCGAAACCGATCAAGAATGGCCACATGTCCCATATCCGGGGCACAGATTGACCACACTGCCCCAAGGCTGACGGTCGCGAGCATGGCGATCAAAGCGGCCTCTGTGTTGGGCAATATCGCGACAACGCGATCCCCTTTCTGAACGCCCATGCCGCCCAGATGCGCTGCAACGGACGCCACTTGAGAGCGGAGTTTCTTCCATGACATCTCGGTCCGACCGAAGGTCTCTGATTGCACGATCAGGGCTGGATCGTCAGGGCGCTGCTCCGCATGGTGCAGAGTCTGATCCGCATAGTTCAGCTTGGCTCCCGGGCACCAAACCGCTCCGGGCATGCTGTCATCTGCAAGAATACTGTCATATGGCGTGTCACTGCGCGCGTCACAAAACGCCCAGATCGCAGACCAAAACCCGTCGAGGTCTTCGATACTCCAGCGCCACAGCGCGTTGTAATCGTCAAACTCCAAACCCCGTTCGACTTTCAGCCATCTGGTAAACTCAGCGATGCGGTTGGAGTTGATCTGCTCCGCACTTGGCTCCCATAGGATACGCCCCCGTTTGGTCATTCGACGAATGCTCCATGCACCAGTGCCTTTAATTGTGGCCGTCCGGGATAGCTTGATGATGGCGACAGTTGTGTGAAGAACACCACGCTCATGTCCAAAACCGGGTCGACCCAGAAATACGTCGACGCCATGCCACCCCAGCCAAAATCACCAATCGATCCCGGTGCCCGCGCCCGCGCGGCATCCAAGACCATGGCACCTCCGATCCCGAAACCCATGCCGTCCATCGGCAGTTCGGCAAAGCTCGCAGGTCCCATCGAAGCGATATCCCCCGGCAGGTGGTTCGCAGTCATGAAGTCCACGGTCTTCGGAGACAGGAGCCAATCCGATCCAATGCGCCCGCGCTGCCGCAGCATTTCTGCAAACCGCATGTAGTCATCAATTGTGGACACCAGACCGCCGCCACCGGAAAAACACGTGGTCCGCGACCAAGGGCTGTCATCCCACGTATCCACGCAGCGCAACGTGTCTTCACCATCTGCTGCGGAGCCAAGCGCCATCGCGTTACCTGCCAGCGGAGTATAAAGCGACGCAAATCGGTTCCCGACACCATCCGGCACAGTAAACGCCGTGTCCGTCATCCCGAGCGGCGCAAAGATGTCCTCCGCAAAGACCTGATCCAAGGGTCGCCCCGTCACGACTTCAATCACGCGGCCAATGACATCGATCCCCACGGAATACTCCCACCGTTTGCCCGGCTGGAATGCCAACGGGAGTGCTGCGGTTTGTTCCGTGACCTCCGCCAAGGTGCCGTGATCGCCGCGGAACACCAATCCAAGTCGATCCATCTCCGCCCCCAGAACACCGGGGTTGAATGGATAACTCAGCCCGGATGTGTGGGTCAGCAAGTGATGTAGCGTCGGAACTGCGCAGGGTTCGACTTGATCAATCCGCTCCGCCCCCGGGATCAGCGCTTGCATATCCGCAAACTCCGGCAGGAACTCTGACACGGGCGCGTCCAGATGGAACAATCCCCGCTCCAGCTGCATCATCAACGCAACGCTCGTGATCGGCTTGGTCATGGAATAGATGCGGGCAACGGTGTCCCTGTCCCACGGCAATCCGTCTTCCGCGTTGCGCAGACCCGAACCGCTATAGAAGACTTCCTCGCCCCCGCGCCAAATCAGCGTCGCGCAGCCCGCAAAGCGTCGGCGGTCCACATAGTCTTCCATCCAATCCGTGATCCGCTGAAGCCGCGGGCCATCAAATCCAAAGGCCACATCAGTTCCCCTTGTTGTGTCGGGTGTCCGCCCAGACTACCGTTATGTACACCGAAGTGACCAGAGCGAGGACCACGAATGAAACTCTATTTCATCCAAAAGACGCGTGCCACGCGAGTCGCCTGGTTGCTTGAGGAAATGGGACTCGAATATGACCTGCATCGGTTCGAGTTTGCGGACCCGGCACTGCGCTCAGCGGAGTATCGTGCCGTCCACCCCATCGGTCGCGTGCCTGCTCTTGAGGACGGAGATGTCACGATCTTTGAAACAGGTGCGATCCTCGAATATCTGCTGTCGCGTTACCCGCATGATGGCCTGCGCCCGGACCCTGATGATGTGAACTTTCCCGCATATCTGCAGTGGTTGCACTACGCGGAAGGCATGATCATGCCGCAGATCAACGTCATCATGGTCGAAACTGTGTTTTTGCCGCCCGAACGCCGCAGCGAACCGCATGTCAAACGCGCACGCAAGCTCTTGCCGCAACTGGTGGCCCCTCTCGAAGCGCAGCTGGAAGATCGCGATTACCTTGCTGGAAACTTTACCGCCGCCGACATCACGTCTGGCGCCGCGGCAATTTCGGCGCGCATCAACGGCACGGATTTCTCTGAGTTTCCGCGCCTTGACGCCTATTGCGACCGGTTGATGGAACGTCCTGCGTTTAAGCGTGCTGTTGCTCTTTGATCCGTAAGGCAAAGCCCACTGGATACATCACACCTCAAGCCATTCCTTGCGCACGTCGTCCCGTTCTTTGAGCTGATCCGGCGTGCCTTCGAACACAATCTGCCCATGTCCCATGACATAAACGCGGTGCGCAATATCCAGCGCGATGGACAGCTTTTGCTCGACCAGCAGGGTCGAAACCCCGCGATTGGCGATCTCTTGCAAAATCTCCGCGACCTTCTGCGTCATCTGCGGGGACAGCCCTTCGGTCGGCTCGTCGATCATCACGAAATCCGGGTCACCCATCAGCGTGCGGCACATGGTGAGCATCTGCTGTTCCCCGCCCGACAGGACCGAGGCTTCCACATCCGCGCGCTCGTTCAGGTTTGAAAACAGATCAAACATGTTCTGCATCGACCAGCGTCCAGCCCCGTCCTTTTGACCGGGTTTCAGACCAAGGTTCAGGTTCTGCCGTGTCGTCAGTCCCGGAAAGATATCTCGGTTTTCGGGCACGTAACCGATGCCAAGATTGGCGATCTCATAGGCTTTCTTACCGGCGATCTCTTGTCCTTTGAACCGGACCGAGCCTTGCGGTTCGACCTCACCCATGATGGCCTTACAGGTGGTGGACCGCCCGACCCCGTTGCGCCCAAGCAGCGCGACGATTTCGCCCTCGGCCACGTTCATCGTCACACCCTGAAGGATGTGGGACTTGCCATAATAGGCGTGCATCTCTGCGACTTCGATCAATGCTCCGCCTCCAACGCTGCGCCAAGATAAGCTTCCTGCACGCGGGCGTTTCCGCGCACCAATTCCGGTGTGTCCGTGGCGATAATCTCTCCGTAAACCAGCACAGAAATCCGGTCAGCAAGGCCAAAGACCACGCCCATATCATGTTCCACCATCACCAGCGTCTTGCCGATTGTCACCTTGCGGATCAGTTCAACGATGTAATCCGTTTCGGAATGGCTCATCCCCGCAGTAGGTTCGTCCAGCATAATCACGTCCGCCCCACCAGCAATCGTGATACCGATCTCCAGCGCGCGTTGCTCCGCATATGACAGGACCCCGGCGGGCAAATCGCGCCGCGCGGACAGGTTGATCTGCTCAAGGATCGCCTCCGCGCTTTCGGTCAGTTCCTGCGAGCGCCCAACAAGGTTCCAGAACGAATACTTGTACCCCTTGGACCAAAGCAGCCCGCAGCGGATGTTTTCAAACACTGTCATCTTCGGGAAGATATTGGTGATCTGGAAGCTGCGGCTCAGCCCCAGCCGGTTGATCTGATACGGTGCCAACCCGGCAAGGTCCTGACCGTGCAAACTGACCTTGCCCGCAGTCGGTGGAAACCTCGCCGTGATCAAGTTGAACAGCGTCGATTTCCCCGCCCCGTTGGGCCCAATCACCGCGTGGCGTTCGCCCTTGTCGATGGCCAGATCAATGCCCCGGATGATCTCGGTGCGACCAAAGCTCTTTCTCAGCCCGTCAATGTGAAGCGCTGCTGTCATGCGGCACCTCCTGTCGCGCTATTGGCCTCGTGCCATGCCGCCACCATGTCCGGCAGGTTTCGCTTCATCACCCAGAACGCGCCTGCTGTTACCGCTATGGCAACCAGCCACGGCACAAAGGAATGGTTGTCGAACGTCGTCCAGAACAACGTCATTTCATGATCCCCCGCGCTCGCATGGCGGAAGTGAAAGATCATCTCGATCAGTGCGCATACCCCAAGGATGCCAATGGCCGCCGGGATCAGTGTCTTGATGTAGGGCATCAGCAATAGCCTCGCCTTGCCCAACCGGAACGCCGGGACGTGCATCATCAGCACACCCGCGAGACCGCCGGGGAAATACATCACTGTCGCGATGAACAATGCTCCCGCGTACAAAGCCCAAAGCTCTGTTTCCAGCGACAGCACCGTTTGCACCAGCGTGAAGACAATCGCTCCGATGATCGGGCCAAAGAAGAACCCAACCCCGCCAAGGAAGGTCACAAGCAGGATCACCCCCGAGGATGCCGTGTTCAGGTTCTCTTCCGTCAGGATTTCATAGTTGATCGCGAACAACGCGCCAGCGATGCCCGCAAAGAACCCGGATGCAACGAACGAGTAGAACCGCACCCAACGCGCCGAATAGCCAAGGAACTCGGCCCGTTCGGGATTGTCGCGCACCGCATTCGCCATCCGCCCGATGGGCGTGCGTGAAAACAGGTACATCAGCGCGGCAGAAATCAGCAGCCAGAAGGCGATCAGGTAATAGACCTCGATCTGCTTGAGGAACTCCACGCCCATGAATGGCAGGGCATAGGTCCGGTCGCCGGATATCCCTTCCTCCCCGCCAAAGAACGCCACGATGATGACGGAGGACGCCGCAATCAGCTCCCCCACACCAAGTGAGATCATTGCGAAAACCGTCCCAGCTTTTCGCGTGGAAAACGAGCCAACGATCATCGCAAGCCCCATCCCGA
>CAZDXI010000029.1:0-18008 GCA_964509095.1 uncultured Rhodobacterales bacterium | reverse complement strand
GGGCTGGGCCGACCAACATAATGCGTCCAAAGGTCGTTCATTTCTGCCCAGAAACTGTCGTCCGTCTTGGCTTTTTCATACTCTGCCTCAAGATCAAGGATCAGGGGCATCAGCGTTTCAGACACGAACCGACCACCAAACTGGCCAAAGCGGCCATTCTCGTCCGGTCCGTTCATGAAGCTGTTGAAAAGATCATCCATATCGCGCACTCCATCTGCTGCTTTGGATGTAGCGCCAAGCAGGGTCCGGGTAAAGCGATCCTTAGGTGGTTTTCGCTTGGCAAATGCCACTTATGTCGCGCGCGTCAGGCGCGGCGCGGCGCTTACAGTCCGGGGCAGATGATCCGGCCTAACAGCCCATAGCAGGACACCGGATTTTCGCGCCCAAGCTGCACAACAGTTTTGCTGTAAAGCCAACGGTCTTCAAAGCGGATGTCCATCAAGGACCGGATCAAGCGGGCACAACCAGACCGCCCGAGCTTGCACGTCGTGACCAAAAGCCGCGACACGTCATCCTCGGCTTGCGCGGCATCAAGATCATCGATGCGCTGCATAAGCCGGTCTTCGATCTGTTGTTCAACTTCCGCCTTGTTGGGCGCGGTTGCAAACAATGCGCCTGCGCTGACGATCAATAGGACAAGGATCAGTATAAAGCGCATCAGCTGTTCACCGCGTTAACAAAGGCAGACACCATCGCAGCATCTTTTACGCCCGGGGCACTTTCCACGCCGGAGGATACGTCAAGCTGCGTCGCACCTGTCGCCGCAACGGCTGAGGCCGCGTTTTGGGGGGTCAAACCACCCGCAAGCATCCACGGCACCTGCCAACTGCGCCCGGCAATCAGCGTCCAGTCAAAGGCCAGCCCATTGCCGCCCGGCAGTTTCGCATTCCGCGGCGGCTTTGCATCCACCAGAATTTGATCCGCCACCTTTTCATACGCCGCCAGCGCCACCAGATCGGCTTCATCGGCGACACCCACCGCTTTCATCACTGGCAGGCCGTAGCGTGCGCGAATGTCTGCCACACGCTCGGTGCTTTCCTTGCCGTGCAACTGCAGTATATCCAGCGGCACCTGATCATTCAGAGCATCCAAAAAAGCGTCATCCGCATTGACGACCAACCCAACCTTGGCCAACCCAAGGGGAGCGGCCAATGCAAGATCGCGCGCCTCTTCAAACGTCACGTAACGAGGTGAAGGTTCGTAGAAGTTCAGCCCAACGTACCGGGCACCCGCCTCAGCCGTTGCTGCCAAGTCTTCAGCACTGCGGACACCGCAGATTTTTACGGACACCATGGTCTGGCCTCAGCTGGCCTCATCCAGAAGCGCGAGGACCTCGTCCTTGCCTTCGTGCTTTTCGCTTCTCAGCGCTTTGACCTCGCGCTCAAGACGACGTTTCTCGCGCGCGACTTGTGCGGCTTCGGACCGGATTGTGTGCTCCCGGATCCATTCCCAGATGAAGCCGATCAAAAGGCCCGCAAGAATGCTGCCGAAGATCACGATATACAGCGGCAGTTCCGCAGTGGGTTTAGCGGTGAACTGGCTCGCGATCCCATCCGGGATCAATTTCAATTCCACAATTGCGCGGTTGGCCAAAGACACAGAGATCAGGGCCACCGCGAAGATTGCGATGCAGGCATAACGAATGTAACGCATCAGGCTTTCCCGTTCAGACGGTCGCGAAGCAGCTTGCCAGTTTTGAAGAACGGCACGTGCTTTTCTTCCACATGGACGCTTTCGCCGGTGCGCGGGTTGCGCCCTGTTCGCGAGTCACGCTTTTTGACGGAGAAGGCACCGAAGCCGCGAAGCTCCACCCTGTCGCCGCGTGCCATCGCGCCGGTAACCTCATCAAAGATGGTATTCACAATGCGCTCCACGTCGCGCTGATAAAGATGCGGATTTTCGTCAGCAATGCGCTGAATCAACTCGGAGCGGATCATTCTTAACCTCCCAGACTGCCTATCGACAGCAACAAACATCGTTCGACTATAGGAACAAAGTTGAAAAACAGGAAGGACGCCAAACCCGAAAGCGCAGCATTTTTTGCACGAGAAACGGGAAATAGCGGGGAAAATTTCTCTCGATTTAGCAAATTCGAGGATGGAGAGCTACGAAATGCAAATTCGCGCGCGGCATTGATTCGGCCTCTTGTGTCGCGACATGGGCCGATGAACCCGCACTTTGTCGTGCAGTTTACCTCACGATACTCAGGGTCAACTTGTGGGGTCCGACACCGACGTCTTGGGCCCGAAAAGATCTGCAGCCAGATCAGCGTCCTACGAGCGGGCGCAAGAAAGACACAGCAACATCGCTTGCGTTAATCTCACCGCTTTGCGGTCCGAGTTTCCCGCTCTTGGACGCGCGCCCTGTTGGCCAGCCATGCCCGCCGCCCAAAACCACAAGCTGAGTGAGGGCCGCCTGACACGTGGCGTATCTGCGGTTCACGACCGAGGTCCCGTCCCTCTTGTTCTGATCAATACGCGACACCCGCAACGTTTCGCGGCATCGGTTTCGCTGCGCCCAAACGGCCATACTGTCTGCTGCCGACAATGACGTGGCACCCCCATCATGCGGCGACACCGGGTCTGCTGTACCGTGCACAAAAAGAGCAGGTTTCGGTCGGCCGCGCTGGCAAACGTATGACTTCGGAACTTTGGTGGACACAACTGCGATACCTGCGACCAGATCAGGGCGATCACAGGCCAAGCGCAATGCCATGGCGCCTCCGGTTCCATGCCCCGTCACAATAACAGGTCGGTCCGCGACCCGCGGGTCGGCGCGCATCGAAGAAATCAAGCGCGCCAGGTATTCGACATCTGTTGCGTCTTTGCCGTTTGCTCCGGTCGCCCAGTCCGCTCCGGCGGGCGTGGGATAGGCCACAATCAGCGCAAAAGGTCGCGCCGCCGCGTCCAGACGAGATTGGTTGCGGAACGCCCGTGGCGTGCTTCCCCCATTGTGCAAGGCAACCAGCAACGGTGCTGCTTGGGTGGAACTCCCGCGCAGATCACTGATCACAAGGTCGCGCTCTTGGGCAGTTCCTTGCGTCGCCGCCATAACAAATAGCCAAAACCAAAGGCAGAGCTTTCTCATCGTCGCTGGCTCCGTTAACCTTGCAAAAAACCGTCCAGAGTTGCGAGTAGCATTCCCCATGACCCAAGACCAGATCATCCTGTTCACGTTGTTTGGCGCTGTGTTCGGCCTGCTGCTTTGGGGACGGTTTCGCTATGACATCGTGGCCTTCACTGCATTGATGGTGGGCGTCGTCTTGGGCGTTGTGCCCAGTTCGGACGCATTTTCCGGGTTTGGACACCCTGCAACGCTGGTTGTAGCTTTGGTTCTTGTGGTGTCAGCAGGGCTTGTGCGGTCAGGCGCGGTGTTCCTGATCACGCGCACCTTGGTGGATTCCGCACGTAGCCTCGGCACGCACATTACGATCATGGGGGCGGTTGGCGGTGTTCTGTCGGCCTTCATGAACAATGTGGCAGCTCTTGCCTTGCTTATGCCTGTCGATGTCCAGACAGCGCGCAAAGCGGGGCGGTCCCCGGGACTAAGCCTGATGCCGCTGTCCTTTGCCACGATCCTTGGCGGCATGGTGACGCTGATTGGCACGCCGCCCAACATTATTATCGCCACGATCCGTGAGGATTCGCTCGGCGAGCCATTTCGCATGTTCGACTTTGCCCCAGTGGGCGGTGTCGCTGCGATTGCTGGCCTGATTTTTGTCGCGCTGATTGGCTGGCGGCTGATCCCTGCGCGTGAAGATGCAACGTCAGAACTGGAAGACCTGTCCCAATACATCGCGGAGCTGACAGTGCCCACAGACTCCAAACAAGTCGGCAAACGTGTCGGAGAGTTGGAAGAAGACGCGGAAAAAGCAGACGTCGCCATCATCGGCCTGATCCGTGACGGCAAGCGGCGCTATGGCCGCGCGCGCAACGCGGTTTTGCAGCCCGGTGACGCTCTTGTGCTGGAAGCCACGCCGGACGCAATCGATGAATTCCGCTCTGCTCTTGGCCTGGCTGTGGCCGATGCCGCGCGCGAGGAACGCCTGAAAGCCGGAGGCGACGGTGTCGAGATCATCGAAGTCGTTGTCACAGATTCTTCGCGTCTTGTGGGACGTACCGCGCAGGCGATTGGCCTCAGCTGGCGGCAGTCCACGGTGCTGATGGGCATTTCACGCCAAGGTAAACGGGTCACCCAGCAAATCCGCAAAACTCCAATCCGCGCAGGTGATATCCTGTTGTTGCTTGTACCGCGCGACACTGGGGTTGATGTGACCAATTGGCTGGGATGTCTGCCGCTGGCAGAGCGTGGATTGGCCGTGACTGCGAATGACAAGGTTTGGCTCGCCATCGCTTTGTTCGTTGGAGCGGTCGTCGCGGCAAGCCTTGGGTTCCTCTACCTGCCAATTGCGTTGGGGCTGGTGGTAATTGCCTATGTGTTGACCAAGATCGTGCCGCTGTCGGAACTCTATACCCATATCGAATGGCCCGTGGTCGTTCTGTTGGGTTCCATGATCCCACTTGGTGCTGCGTTGGAAAGCTCTGGCGGGACCGAGTTGATCGCAGGTGCCTTGATTGGCTGGACTGACGGGTTGCCCGCTTGGGCGGTACTGACGGTGTTGATGGTTGTCACGATGACCCTGTCGGACGTTCTGAACAACACGGCCACGACCATCGTGGCGGCCCCGGTGGGAATTCAAATGGCGCAAACCTTGGGCGTGAACCCCGATCCGTTCCTGATGGCTGTGGCGGTCGCTGCGTCTTCAGCGTTTTTGACCCCTATTGGCCATAAGAACAACACGCTGATCCTTGGACCCGGCGGCTACCAATTCGGAGACTACTGGCGCATCGGTTTGCCTTTGGAGATTATCGTGATCGCTGTATCAATCCCTGCCATCCTCGTGTTCTGGCCGCTCTGAGCGAAGCAGGAAATTTCGAACGGTCTGCGCCCTTTTCTTGCAAAAAGAAAAAGCCACCCCGCAGATCGCCCTTGCCGGGCAGACAGGAAGCGGCTTAGCGTCCGAGTATGGAAAGCGCAGACGCAATTATTGTCGGCGGCGGATTGGCCGGATTGGTCGCAGCCGCCGAGTTGGGGGACCGCGGCAAGTCGGTCATCGTCGTGGATCAAGAGGGCCCACAAAACCTTGGCGGCCAAGCACATTGGTCTTTGGGTGGGTTGTTCATGGTGGACACACCAGAGCAACGCCGCATGGGGATCAAGGATAGCCGCGACCTTGCGATGTCGGACTGGATGGGATCGGCACAATTTGATCGTGACGAAGATGCCCAGCCCCGCAAATGGGCCGAAGCCTATGTGGATTTCGCCGCCGGTGAGATGCGCCCGTGGCTGCACGAGATGGGGCTGCGCTGGTTCCCGGTTGTAGGCTGGGCCGAACGTGGCGGGTCCTATGCCAATGGTCACGGCAACTCAGTCCCGCGCTTCCATATTACATGGGGCACAGGTCCGGGAGTGTTGGAACACTTCATCCGTCGTTGCAAAGAACACGAAGCCGCTGGGCGCATCCAGTTCAACTATCGTCATCAGGTCGACCGGATCGAGATCGAGAACGGCCGCGCCACGGGGGTGTCCGGTACGATGTTGGCCGAGGACGCCGCCCCTCAAGGCGCCGAGACCAACCGCGAGCCGATTGGTGACTTTCGCCTGCATGCGCCCAGCGTCATTGTCACTTCCGGCGGGATTGGTGGGAACTTTGAAATGGTGCGCAAGGTCTGGCCCACAGACCGGCTTGGCCCCGCACCCAAAGATATGGTCGCCGGAGTGCCCGCCCACGTGGATGGCCGCATGATCGGCATTTCCGAAGATGCCGGTGGACATGTGATCAATGGCGACCGCATGTGGCATTATACTGAGGGCGTCAAAAACTGGGATCCGATCTGGCCCGCGCATGGCATTCGCATCCTGCCCGGTCCCTCGTCACTTTGGTTTGATGCCGAAGGCAACCGCTTTGCTCCACCTGCCCTGCCCGGCTTTGACAGTATGTCCACCCTGCGGATGATTTTGGAAACGGGGTATGAATACAGCTGGTTCATCCTGACCCAGAAAATCATCAAAAAGGAATTTGCCCTTTCAGGGTCCGAGCAAAACCCCGACTTCACATCCGGCAAATGGATGGAGGTCATTCGCCAACGCATCCTGTCAGGATCGCGTGCCACTGATCCTGTCGAAGCCTTCAAGGAACGTGGAGAGGATTTTGTCGTCGCTCAGGACCTTGCATCACTGGTGCGCGGCATGAACCAAGTCGCAGGCGGCAACCTGATTTCTGAAGAAAAACTGCGGCCTCAGATCGAAGCACGCGATGCACAAGTGGACAATCTCTTCAGTAAAGACGCGCAGATGATGGCAATCCATGCTGCGCGAAACTATCGCGGCGACAAACTGATCCGCACCGCCAAACCGCACAAGATGCTTGACCCCGCCAATGGTCCGCTGATCGCTGTGCGATTGCATATTCTGACGCGCAAAACGCTCGGCGGTCTGCACACGGATCTGGAAAGCCGTATGATCGGACGCAGTGGTGAGGTCGTCCCCGGACTATTTGCCGCCGGAGAAGTCGCAGGTTTCGGAGGTGGCGGATATCATGGATACAACGCCCTTGAAGGAACATTCCTCGGTGGCTGTATCTTTTCCGGGCGCAATGCAGGTCGCAGCACGTCAATTGCCTGACCACCCATTCGTTAAGACATTTAGCGGCCCGTTAATGGGTTGTTAACGTATTTGACGTCACTTAGCGCCAGTTCAAAGAAGTCCTTTGTTCGAGGCCAATTCTACTATACCGATAATAACAGGACAAAATAGCCAGCGATACATGAACCAGATGCCTGCAAAACCTCAGCATTACCTTGAGGCTGAACTCGTTGAATTGTTAAACGGACAAGAGACTTTTGATCTGTTGGACGAAACCGTTCTGGACGGCATGTGGTTGTGGGATGTTGAAAAACCCGAACACGAATACATGAGCCCCACCTTCTGGAAAACACTGGGGTTTGATCCATCGGAAAAAGAACACCTCGCCAGCGAATGGTTTGATCTTATCTTTCCGGATGATGGCAAGCTTGCGCAAGCCACCGCAGAACAACACTTCAAAAACCCCCAATATCCTTACGATCAAGTGGTGCGGTACAACACCAAGTCTGGTGACCCGGTAACCATTCGGTGTCGCGGTCAAGCGATTGTTAAGGACGGAAAACCCTATCGCCTGTTTGGGGCACATACGGTCGTGTCTGACATGAAGCGCACGGCCGTCGAACAGCGTGTCGACCAAATGATGATGCTGTCCAATGATGCTGTCGTTTCCTGGACCGAGGAAACCGGCGTGCAGACATGGAACAAAGGCGCGGAACAAACCTACGGCGTTCTGGCAGAGGACGCACTTGGTAACAACCCATTTGAAATGAGCCGGGCGCAGTTACCGATGCCTTGGTCGGATATCAAATCATACCTTGAAACCAAAGGGGATTGGCTTGGTGAAATCGGTCATGTGACAGATAATGCTGGGGGCGAATTGATAACCGCGACCCGGATTTCCTCCGTTAAGCTTGACGATGGGCGCCGCCTGTATCTGAAAATCAGCCGGGATGAGACGGAACGCATTTCGGCGCAAACGCAGAACACGCTTCTTCTGCAAGAGATGAAACACCGTGTGCGTAATCTGTTTGCCGTTATTCAATCCATTACGCGTCTCTCCGCACGCGCCGCAAAAGACACTGACTCATTTGCGCAAGCGTTGCAGGGACGAATTGCAGCGCTGTCAGCAGCACATACTGCCGGACTATCCGACAACGCGTTGGGGCCAGCGCCGTTAAAGACGATCCTGATGCAAGTTCTCGAACCTTACTTGAGCGGGTCGGTCTTGTTGGACGCGCCCAAAGAAGAAATCATCCTGCGCGAAGCGTCTTTGACGCCCTTTAGTCTGATGTTGAACGAACTCGCCACCAACGCGGCCAAATACGGCGGCTGGTCGAGCGTTGACGGAAACGTGCGCATCAAATGGCGTAGTATTGTGAAAGACGACGACCCTTTCGTCAAACTCGAATGGACCGAAACCGTTCCAGACAAGCCCGTCCCGCCTGTGCCGGATAACTCAAGCATTCCGCATGGGTTTGGGACATTGCTTATCGAAAATTCAGCAAAACAACTCCGTGGGGAGTTCGAACGCATAAGAACCGGGAATAAACTGTGCATAACATTTACCTTCCAGCCTTAACCGTTCGCGGGATTCCCCCCGCGTTCATGAGCAACGATTTCCTAGGAAATTCTGGTGGAGACAGTCCGTTCTCCAGCAACGGATCCGGCCATCTGAGTTCGGTGCTCGATGGAAAGAACATTCTGGTTGTCGAAGATGAAGCACTTGTCGCGGCTGAATTGAACCTCGATTTGCTCGATCATGGAGCCCAAGTGGTCGGACCCGTGGGCACGTTAAGCGAAACGCTTTCTCTGCTCGAGCGGACAAACGACATTTCGGCGGCGATTTTGGATGTCCGATTGAGCGATGCAGAGGTCTACCCCGCCGTGGACATTCTGGTCGAACGGAATGTTCCTGTGGTGTTTCATACTGGCCACGCTGCGGCGGGTGAAATCCAGAAGCGCTTTCCTGATGCAAAAGTCTGCCTAAAGCCCCAACGTACTATGGAACTGGTCAGTCTCGTGGCCGGAATGTTGATTACATAAGCGGCCAGATCAACGGGATCAGCGCGGACGCCAGAAGTCCCACAGACAGATTGAGCGGAATACCGACCCGCATGAAGTCGGTAAATTTGTAGCCCCCCGGACCATAGACCAGCATATTCGTCTGGTACCCAATCGGTGTCGCAAAGGACGCGCTTGCCGCGATCATGACGGCCACCACAAGCGGGCGCGGGTCAATCCCCATCGCAGCTGCCAACCCAATTGCTATTGGCGTGACCACCACGGCCACTGCGTTGTTGGACACAAGCTCTGTCAGCACAGACGTCAGAAGATAGATCGCCCAGACGATCAGGAACGGCGGCAATTGCGACAAGGCAGGTGCCAGCGCTTCGACAATCAAAGCCACAGCCCCAGAGGCCTCCAACGCAGCGCCAATCGCAAGCATAGAAAAGATCAACGCTAGCAAGCGACCGTCCACAAAGCCAAACGCCTCATCCGCATCGATACATCGCGTAATCAAGACCAGCGCCACGGCCATCACCGACAGCATCAGGATCGGCGCGACCCCAAAGGCCGCAAGCCCGACAATCCCCACCAGCGACAGGATCGCAATCGGCGCATGCCCTCGGCGATAGGCACGTTGCGACGGTTTGCTGACATCGACCATGTCCATGTCCTGTGCGAGGCGCTGGATGTCCTCCGGCGCACCTTCCAGCAACAAGGTGTCCCCCACCCGCACGACAAGATCGTCCAGTTGGTGCCCGATGTTCTGATTCCGCCGATGCACTGCAAGCGGATACACCCCATAGCGCCGCCGCAAACGCATGGAGCCCAGCGCACGGCCCACCATTTTGCAACCCGGTGTGATTAGCACTTCGACGGTGGTTGTCTCGACCGCGCCCACCTGATCAAGCCGTTTGAGCGACTTGTTACTTTGCAAACTCAGCAATTCCGTCATCTGTGTGCGCAGCACCACTCGGTCCCCCAACTGCAACTCCACGCCCTTGAGATTGCGGCGCAGCGACGTATCGCCCCGGATCAGGTCAACCAGCCGCACGCCATCGCGCTTGAACAACTGCACGCCGGTGACCTCTCGTCCGATCAGATTGGAGTCTGGCGGGATCACAGCCTCGGTGAAGAACTTCCGCCGGGACGTGTTGTCCGACAACAAGGTCGCCATACTGTCTCGATCCGGCAGCAAGCGCGGCGCAATAAATCGCAGGTACACCATTCCCCACACTACAAGGACCAACCCAAGCGGCGTGACCTCAAAAATACTGAACGCGGCCAAACCATTGGCGCGCGCCACCCCATCGACCAGCAGGTTCGTTGATGTCCCGATCAGCGTCAGCGTACCGCCCAGAATCGCCGCATAACTCAATGGGATCAGCAGTTTGGAGGCAGATACCCCCAATGTGCGCGCCAGTTGCGTGAACACTGGGATCATGACCACGACGACTGGTGTGTTGCTGACAATGGCCGAGGCAAAGATCACAAATCCCATTAGCAGAACAATGGCGAGGACAGGATTGGTGCGCGCCTTACGATCCGCCACGCCAGTGAATGCATCCAGTGCGCCCGTGCGCACGAGGGCGCCCATGATGATGAACATCGCCGCGATGGTCCAAGGTGCAGGATTGGACAACACCGCAAGGGCTGCGTCATAGGGCAGAACGCCTGTGGCCAGCAGCACCGCTGCGCCTGTGATGGCAACCACCTCGGTCGGGAAAGTCTCGCGTAGGAACAACACAAACATCGCGGCCACGACGCATAAGGTCAAAATGGCCTGCCCGGTCTGCGTAAGGTCAAAGAGTTCGGTCATGGTCTATCTCTGACAACCGTCACGCTGCACTAGCCCCGAGTGTCGCCGATTGCGCCCGGCTCCACAACCTTGCGGCGCGGTTGCACCAAAAACATGCCGACGATCATCAAGACAAACGACACCCAGACATAGCCAGAATAGCTTTCCGATAGGATTAGCCTTGCCCAGAACAAGCCAAACAAGGTGACCAGATACGACACCTGTGCCGAAAACACCGGCCCGGCAGTTCCCACAAGCCAGACATATCCTGCATAGACCAGCACATGCGCAATCGAGGACGCCACCAAAGCCCATTCCGCCGCTCCGAACGGAACGCGCGGGTCAATCCATTGCCCGCTGAACCATGCCAAAGGGGCTGTAATGATCGCTCCGACCAGTGATGCGCCGAACAGAACCTGAAGTGCATCCAGCCCCTCGGTCCCCCATTTGGCGACAAAGTTGCCCTCAAACCCGTAACACAGGCAGGTGATCAGCACCGCCCCAACCCACAGGATTGGGATCGCCCCGGACAGGCTTTGCCCGGGCAGAACGATCAGCAACACCGCGGTCAACCCAACGAACAGCCCAACAAAGCGGCGTAGCTCGAACCGGTCCAGTCCAAGGCCAAGCGCAATGGGAAAGGCCAGCATCGGAATCATGCTGAGCAGAATGGACATGATACCCGCAGGCAAATGCACCGCCGCCTGATAGCTGAGAGAGTTGGGCACCACCGTCCCGATCATCGCAATGATCAGGTACAGTCGCACATGCCTGCGTTCAAACGGTAAGCGGATCCCGCGCGCCAGCGCAATCGCCGCCATCAAGGCAGTTCCGATCACAAGCTGCCAGAAGATCAGCCCAAAATGCTGGTATCCGGTCGACACCGCAATCTTGGTCATCGGTTGGGTAAACCCCCACCCTGCACCAAAGACGATCAGGCAAGCAGTATAGAACAGCGCATCGCGCGTGCTCACGCGTCAGGGCCCGATTGTTGCAGCTTGCCACCTTGGCGTACGGGCACAATCCGTGTGGCAACGCCGGTACGATCATCGGTCTCCACATAGACGCCGGACAGGGTTGCCTCGCCCAATGCGGGGGAGAACCTGTCTTTCGGCATGCCGGTGATGAAGCGCCGCATGGGCTCGGTTTTTTCCATCCCGATCACGCTGTTATAGTCTCCGCACATGCCGGCGTCGCTTAAGAACGCTGTGCCCTTGTCGAGCACCATCGCGTCCCCTGTCGGCACGTGCGTGTGTGTGCCAACCACAAGCGACGCGCGCCCGTTACAGAAGTGGCCAATTGCCATTTTCTCGGACGTGGCTTCGCAATGGATGTCGACAATCACGGCCTGCGCCTGCCCGCCGCGCGGATAGGTCTTCAGCACCGTATCCAAAGCGGAAAACGGATCATCATAGGGTTGTTTCATAAACACTTGCCCCAAGGCCTGCGCCACAAGCACCTTGCGTCCGCCCGGTGCGTCAAACAGCCGAACGCCTTTGCCCGGCGCAGATTTGGCGATGTTCAAGGGGCGTATGATGCGCGGTTCCGTGTCGATGAATTGCAACATGTCCTTCTGGTCGAACGCGTGATCGCCCAGCGTCACCACATCCGCTCCCGCGCTCAGCAAGCCTTGCGCATGTTGACCGGACAGGCCCATCCCATTCGTCGCGTTTTCGCCATTCACCACGACGAAATCCAGCTTCCACGCTTCGCGCAGTCGCGGCAGGTTTTCTGCCACGGCATTGCGGCCCGCGCGGCCCATCACATCACCCAGAAAAAGAAGTTTCATATCCGCGTGGTAGGGCCTGCGACCCGTAAGGGCAAGAGGGCCGCAGCACCGTGGCTTAGTCGCAGCGGGGCAGAACCGCTTGAACGTCTGTGGCGTCGCTGTCTTGCAACATGTCTTCGTTGTCGACCAACGTGACATAGTCGCGGAGTTCGGCCAGCTTCAGATAAACAGAAACAGGCACGTCATCCGGCAATGCAATCACGTTTGAGCAGATTGGCGTATCGACGCTGAGCTCTCCGCTGGAGTGCCCTTCTGCTTCGCGTGCCAGCCTGATGGTCTGCCGCACCGCTTCGAAGGCCGCGACACTGTCTGGTGCGATGCGATACACGTAAAGCGTCCGGTCATTTTCGATACTTGCGCGCAGCACGCGTTCATCTGGCCCATCGGGCGCAGCCACCAAAGCAAACATCTGACTAGTATCTGTCCCGTCAGCGCGCGTGACTTTTACCGTCAACGCCACGCGGTCAGATTGAGGTTGAAACGCACCCGGAATCTCAACCGCAACCCGTAGGGCTGAAGCGTCAGTTGTGAACGGATCAACGTTGCGCAGCTTGTAGGCCGTGACCAGATCCGAAGGCGTGCAGGCCGTCATCGCCGCCAGCACGCCAGCCAATATAAAACCCCGCATCGCTCAGAACTTTCGCGACAGGCCGAGCGTGATCTGCTTTACATCCGCCTTGATCGGTATGTCCGTCCCACTTGCCGTGAACGTCCGGCCGTCAAAATCGTAGTGCATCGCCTCAATCCGGGCCGACCAACCGTCCTGCATGGCAAATTCAGCGCCGATGCCGATGGCAGGCGTGATGGTGATATCCAGATCATCATTTCCCCGCTCCTGCACCGTCAGATCCGACACTCCAAGGCCAAGTACTCCGTAAAAGAACGTGCGATCCGTCGCGAAACCGCCCCGTACTCTGGGGCTGAGCAGGAAGCTACCTTCCATCTTTGTGCGTCCGACTGCGGTATCAGATGCCGTTCCGCTGCTGCCCAATCCAGTCAACAAAACCTCCGGTCCCCAGACAAAGCCATTCTCGCGCACGAAGTTGCGCCCGACATAAAGCCCGAGCGTCGCGGCCCTATCTTCAAATTGATGCGTCGTGTTCCCGGATAGCCCTGCATCCGCTTCTGCAAAGCTCAGTGCGATCCCGCCATATGTCCCGGCCCAATAGTCCTGACTTGCTGCAACCTCTGCCCAAAGGCCAAGCGATATCGTGCAGCCAAGGCTGATAATTCGATAGATCATTTGTCTGTCATCCTGTAAATTACACAAAGGCACACTATTCTGCCTTGCTTGTATTAATTATTGTTTTACGATAATTTATACAAGCCCTAAAGTATTGGAGTCGACAAATGACTGAAACCGCGACATTTCCTGTGACCTATCGCACCACCGAAGGTCGGTTGACCCGTCTCGCGCGCATTGGGGTTTGGGCATCTACTGCGGCACTTCTGATGGCAATCGTCGCTTTGGTCGTCACCTTGTGGTTCGCGGCAACCGGCTCCACGGCCCTCGCAGCGGAAATCCTGCGCGACTTTGGTCTCGACACTCACTTGTCTTCACTCACGCCCCTTCTGCTTTGGATCGGGACAGTGTTCTGGTGCCTTGTGGATGTGCTTGGGGTGATCATGCTGTGGAACATCCGGGCGTTGTTTCGCACCTACATGGCTGGGACAGTGTTTTCATCGGCTGCGGCCCTGCGTTTGCGGCGCATTGGCTGGATTGTTCTGGCGATGGCCCCGGTCAGTATGCTGGGCGAGATTCTGGGTGGCATTGCGCTTAGCCTTGTGGCGCTGGAAGGCACTGTGCACGGGCACGTGTCACTGGAAGACGGCGATGTTTATGCGATCATCATTGGGCTGGTGCTTGTGGCTGCGGGTCATATGATGGCGCTTGCGTCCGAGATCGACGCAGAAAACCGTGAATTCATCTAAGGCCGCGACGGTAGCGCACATGCCCATAGTCATCACGCTGGACGTCATGCTGGCCCGACGCAAAATGCGGTCCAAGGAATTGGCCGAACGCGTCGGCATCACAGAGGCGAATGTGTCTTTGTTGAAATCCGGTAAAGTACGCGGCGTACGCTTTGAGACATTGGAAAAGATTTGTCAGGTGCTGGAGTGCCAACCGGGCGATCTGATCACCTATGAACCAGATGAGTGATACGCGCGTAGCTTAGCGGCTTGGCTCGATCACTTCGCTTTCAGTGATAATCAGGTCAAGCGGCTGGTCGGTAGGTTCCATCGGCAATGTCTCCGCCTCTTGTGCGCCATAAGCAAACCCAACAGCCAACGTCGCCCGGCGCGCGCGCAGCCGTTCCAAAGTGCGGTCGTAAAAGCCGCCCCCATACCCCAGCCTGTCCCCCGCCCGCGTGAAGGCCACGAGCGGTACAATCACAATTTCGGGGTCAAAGAAGTCATCGACCATGGGCACTTGCGCCCCAAAAGGACCGTCGCGCAAAGCCCCATCGGGGCGCCAGCGAGAGAACTCCAAAGGAAGCCCTTCGCCTTGAATAACCGGGACGGCGACAGGACCGTGGGCTGAGGCCTCTGCCATCGCGGCCAAAGGAGAGACTTCAGTACGGATCGGCATATACCCCGCCAAAGGCACACCACGATGACCGGCCAGAAACGCGGACAAGTTTCCGCCCGCGCCGGGAAAGCGCAGATCATGCGCGGCTTTGCGACGTGCGAATGCCTCTTTTCGGGCAGCGGCTTTGATCGCGGCAAGGTCCGTCACAACAGAACCGCCGCCGCCAGCCCAAGGAAAACAAAGAAGCCAACCACGTCGGTGACCGTTGTCACGAACGCCCCTGACGCGAGCGCAGGGTCAATGCCCAACCGCTCCAGCAAGACGGGTATCACTGTTCCGGCAAACCCGGCCACGACCATGTTCACGACCATCGCCACCGCAATAACGTAGCCCAGCGCAGGCGAGCCGAACCAGATCACGCCCACGATCCCCATAATCACCGCAAAAATCAGGCCATTGATCAGCCCCACAAGCACTTCGCGCCAGATCACGCGCCACACATTGGCGCCGGTCAAATCCTTAGTCGCAATGGCGCGCACGGCCACAGTCAGGGATTGCGTGCCCGCATTGCCGCCCATAGACGCGACAATCGGCATCAGCACAGCCAAGGCCACGATCTGTGCAATGGCGACGTCGAACTGCGCAATCACCAGCGATGCGACGATCGAGGTCGCAAGGTTCACTGCAAGCCATGGGAAGCGTCGCTTCGTGGTGCCGATCACGCGATCCGACAAGGAGCTTTCATCACTCACCCCGGCCAGACGCAGGATGTCTTCTTCGGCTTCGTCTTCCAGCACGGTCATGGCGTCATCAATGGTAATGACACCGATAAGACGGCCCTCCCCGTCCACAACCGGCGCCGAAATCAGGTGGTATTGGTTAAAGGCATAGGCCACGTCCGCTTCCGCCTGATCCACGGGTATGACCTGGAACGTCTCTTCTGTGATGTCAGACAGTTTCACCTCGCGGCGTGATCGCATCAGCTTGCCAAGGGTCACATTGCCCGTCGGATGCAGGCGTGGATCCACCAGCGTGACATGGTAAAACTGCTCCGGCAGATCGTCCTCAGGCATGGCGCGCAGATGGTCAATCGCCTCGCCCACGTTCCAATGTTCGGGCGCCATCACCAACTCGCGCTGCATCAGGCGACCAGCGGAAAACTCCGGATAGGCCAGCGCCTGTTCAACCGCGACCCGGTCGACGTCCTCCAGTGCATCCAGAATAGCTTCCTGTTGCGGCGCATCAAGATCCTCGACCAGATCCACGACGTCATCGCTGTCGAGATCCCTCACCGCTTCGGCCAAAACATCAGGTTTCAGGACGGCAATGACTTCTTCGCGCACAGATTCTTCGAGTTCGGACAGGATTTCCCCGTCGAACTGACGATCATACAGCCGGATCAACCGCGACCGGTCAAAAGCGTTCACCTGTTCCAGAAGGTCCGCAATATCGGCGGCGTGCAGCGGCTCCATCAGCTCTGTCAGCTGCGCGCGGTCCTCGATATCCACCGCATACAGGATCGCCGAAGTCTTTTTGGGATCAAGCGCATAGGCAGCATCTGTCCCGGTTTCCGACACGTCCGGTGTGTCCGTCATCTGCGCCTCCACATGTGGTTGCCCGGACCATAGGGCGCGACGCAGACAGGAGCAATCACTGCAATTGCAGGTTTTGCCGCGCGCAGCCCCGGTGTATGGCTTGCGCCATGACCAAGACCACCCTGATCACCGGCCGCGTGCTGAGCTTTGTCGACAATCCGTTTCAGTCGAGCCCGGACGTGGCGGCGCGTTGGGACGATGCCATTTTGGTTGACGGCGCACATATTCGCGCGCTTGGAACTGTGGCAGACCTTGCCGACCGCGCGGACGTTCGGGTGGATTACCCCGATCACGTAATCTGCGCAGGGTTCGTCGATGCGCATGTGCATTATCCGCAAACAGCCATCATTGCGAGTTGGGGCAAGCGGCTGATTGACTGGCTCAACACCTACACTTTCCCCGAAGAAACGCGGTTCGAAGACCCCGCCTATGCGCATGAAATAGCAGGACGGTATCTGGATTTGGTTCTGGATCACGGCACCACAAGCGTTGCGAGCTATTGCACAATCCACCCGGCCAGTGTGGATGCGTTCTTCGAGGCCGCGCAGGCGCGTGGCATGGCCGTCAGCGCAGGTAAGACCTGCATGGATCGCAATGCGCCCGACGGGCTGCGGGATACGGTTCAAAGTGCTTATGATGACAGCAAATCGCTGTTGGAGCGCTGGAACAAAACGGGGCGCGCGAATTACCTGATCACGCCCCGCTTTGCCCCGACCTCAACCCCTGAACAGTTGCAGGCCCTTGGCGCCCTATGGGCCGAGTATCCCGACTGTCACATGCAGACCCACCTAAGTGAACAGCTCGATGAAATCGCCTGGGTCCGGGAGTTGTTCCCGCAAGCCCGCGACTATCTTGATGTCTATGAAACCTTTGGTCTGTTGGGTCAGAACGGCATTTACGGGCATTCCATCCATCTGGAGCCCAGAGAACGCGACCGTCTTGCAGAAACCGGGGCTGCGATTGCCCATTGCCCGACGTCCAACACGTTTATCGGTTCCGGCATCTGTGATGTGGCGGGACTGATGAAGCGAGGTGTGACGTCCGGCCTTGCAACGGACACCGGTGGCGGTTCCAGCTTTTCAATGTTGCGTACGATGGCCGCGGCGTATGAGCTTGCACAGTTGCGAGGCGATGTCCTGCACGCCGCGCATCTAATGTATCTGGCAACTGAAAGTGCTGCCAAGTCGTTGGGTCGAGCAGATGACATCGGAACCCTTGCTCCGGGCAGCGCGGCAGACCTTGTGGTTCTAGATCTATCCTCCACCCCCGCAATCGCACAGCGCAGTGCGCGCGCGAACGACGTGTGGGAAGCTCTCTTCCCGACGATCATGATGGGCGATGATCGCGCCATCGCGGATGTGTGGCTCGCAGGTCAGCGCAGGACTACCGGCACCCCGGTTGGGCCAAAACCATAACCCAGAAATTGCCGTCCACGCGGGCAAGTCCGAATTCCTTGGCGCGCTTGTTCAGCATGTTCTTGGCGTGCCCTTTTGAATTCGCCCAGCCCCGCATCGCATCCGCCAGCGTCGGATAGCCTTGCGCAACATTTTCCGAGATATAGCACCACTTGTACCCGGCGCGTCGCGCGCGGTCTCCGGGGCTTGAACCGTCAGACCCCTTATGGGTCATCCCGCCCATACGACGCAT
>CAZDXI010000028.1:2694-18646 GCA_964509095.1 uncultured Rhodobacterales bacterium | reverse complement strand
CTGCCGGGTAAAGCGCGGCACCGATGCCGAAGTTGATGCCTTCCTTGTTCTCTTTCACGATCCCGCCCCAGTCGGCCAAGGGTGGTTGAACACCAATGCCGAGGAACGACAGGGTGGAGATGAAGAGCACCATAAAGATGAAGCGCAGGCCCATTTCGGCCACCAGTGGTGACAACGCATTGGGCAAAATTTCCCTGAAGATAATCCAGCCAGTTTTCTCACCCCGCAGACGGGCGGCTTCGACGTAGTCCATCACGGTAATGTCCACAGCGACCGCGCGGGCGAGACGGTAAACACGGGTGCTGTCGAGCAGGCCCATAAGAACGATCAGGGTGAGCACTGTGGCCTCAATCGAGGACAAGATCACGAGCGCAAGGATCAAAGAGGGGATCGACATAAACAGATCCACCAACCGAGACAGGACCTGGTCAATCCAGCCACCTGTAACAGCAGCAAGAAAGCCGAGCACAGAGCCCGTCACAAAGCTGAGGATTGTAGCAGCGGTAGCGATGAAAATCGTCGTTTGGCCGCCGTAAATCATGCGGGTTAACAGGTCGCGTCCGATTTGATCCGTACCCAGCCAGAATTGTGGCTCTGGCGTGCCTTCGGGGGCTGTGCCCAACAGCCAACCGAGGCGGGAGGGTTCCCAGACTTCGCCGACGGTTTCGGCCATGCCGTAAGGCGCGACCCAGGATGCGAAGATGGCGGCAAAGAAGTAAAGTCCGGTGAGGAACAGGCCGATGATGGCGGAGAGGGGAGCGTTTTTTAGCATTGGATTGCTCCCGGCATGGTTGCCGAGCGCCTCCCCGCGCCTTTGCAGGGCAAAGACGCTTGGTCGCACGAAATGAATGCTTCGGGGCAAAAATTCATTTTGGATGCCTCAGCCTTGGGTTCGCAAGGATCGACACCACGTCCGCGACGATATTCAGGATGATGTAGACAGCGGCAAAGATCACGCCGCAGGCCAGCACAACGGGCACATCGCGTTTTACAACCGCGTCCACCAGATACTGCCCCATACCGGGATAGGCGAACACCACTTCGACCACGACAACGCCTACAACCAGATAGGCGAGGTTGATCATCACCACGGTCACAATCGGGGCAATCGCGTTGGGGAAGGCGTGTTTGTAAATCACGGTGAAGGTGCTGAGCCCCTTCAATTCCGCCGTTTCGATATAGGCGGATTGCATCACGTTCAGGATCGCCGCGCGGGTCATGCGCATCATGTGCGCTAGCACCACCAGCGTCAGCACCGCGACGGGCAGTGAGATCGCATGCAACTGTTCGAGCAATGTCATGCTGTCATTGATTGCCGCAAAGGACGGCGCCCAGAACAGTTTCACCGCGAAGAAGAAAATCAGGATATAGGCGATCATGAATTCCGGCAGCGAAATGCTCGCCAGTGTGATGCCAGAGATCAGCTTATCCGGCCAACGGTTCTGATAACGCACGGCAATCAGCCCGAGCAGGATCGCAAGTGGCACGGAAATCAAAGCGGCCCAGAAAGCAAGGAACAGCGTATTGGACATGCGCCCAGCGATCTGGTCCGCGATGGGCAGCTTGTTGGTCAGCGCATTGCCCATATCAAGGGTCACGATCCCGCCGAGCCATTCGAAGTATCGCGTCAGAGCCGGGCGGTTCAGCCCCATTTCCTCGCGCAGATTGGCAAGGGATTCCGGGGTTGCGGCTTGGCCGAGAATAGCTTGCGCGGCGTCGCCGGGCAAAACTTCGGTCAGGCCGAAAATCAGCGCGGAGGCGGCAAGAAGCAGCAGGACGCCCAGCGCTAAACGCTGGGCGACCAATGTGACAACGGGATGCATGCCCGCTTACGCTTTCCAGGTTTTCTTGAAAGCGTACCAGTTCATTTGCGGGCCGTTCGGATCGGATTCCCAACCCTGAACCTTGGCAGACACCGCATCCACAAAGTCGTTGAACATCGGCACCATCAGGCCGCCTTCTTCGTTCAACATGCGACCCATCTTGGAATAGATCTCTTTGCGCTTGCCTTCGTCCAGTTCCGCGCGTGCTGCTAGCAGCATCTCGTCGAATTCCGGACGCTTCCAGCGTGTGTCGTTCCAGTCAGCCGTGGACAGATACGCGGTCGTGTACATCTGATCCTGCACCGGACGACCACCCCAATAGGAGCAGCAGAACGGTTGCACGTTCCAGACTTCGGACCAGTACCCGTCATTCGGTTCGCGCTTGATTTCCAGCGGGATGCCTGCCGCTTGGCAGGATTGCTGGAACAGAGCGGCCGCATCAACCGCGCCGGGGAATGCCCCGTCAGCGGTGCGCAGAATGATGGGCGAACCATCATGACCGGACTTTTTGTAGTGCTCAGCCGCTTTCTCGAGGCTGAACTCGCGCTGCGGGATCGATTCATCAAACAGCGGGTAAGCCGCGTTGATTGGTATATCGTTCCCGATGGAGCCATAGCCTTGCAGGATCTTGTCGACCATTTCCTGACGGTTCAGCGCGTGCTTCAGCGCCAGACGCAGTTCGTTGTTGTCGAACGGCGCTGTGTCGATATGCATGATGAACACGTAGTGGCCGCGACCCGCCGTGGATTCCACGCTGATGGTTGGCGCGCGGTCCAGAAGCTTGGCGATCTTGGGTTCCACGCGGTTCATCACGTCAACCTGACCGGATTGCAGCGCAGCCGTCCGGGCTGTGGCGTCGTTCAGAACGATGACTTCGACGGCGTCATAGTGCGCAACTGTCGCCTGATCGCCACCCCAGTAGTTCGGGTTACGCTTGGCTGTTGCGCGCACGCCGGGCTCGAACACGTCCATGATGTATGCGCCGGTGCCGATGGCTGCGGTCTCTGCGCCAAAGCCACCGTCGGGCTGGATCATCAGGTGATAGTCGGCCATCAGGTAGGGCAGGTCAGCGTTGCCAACACCCAGCGTGACTTCAAACACGTCGTCGCCATCTGTGCGCATGGATTCAATGCTTTGCATGATGCCGAGCGCGCCGGACTTGGAATCCTCGTTGGAGTGACGCTCCATCGTGCGCATCACGTCGTTCGCTGACACGGCCTGACCGTTGGAGAACGTGATGCCACTGCGGACCTTAAAGCGCCAAGTCTTCGCGTCCGCAGAGCCTTCCCAGCTTTCCGCGACCAGACCATCAAGCGATCCATCGCCTTTGACTTCGATCAGCGGCTCACCCCAAAGGCGACCAATCGCGATCGGCACGTCCGATGCCCATGTGGCGGGGTCTTGGCTGTTTGTGGACTCACCGCCCTGCACACCCATCTTGAAGGTGCCGCCTGTGACCGGTGCCGCTTGCGCGGCTTGTGTCAGCATGGTGTTAGCAACAGCCGCGGTCACACCGAGTGCGGCGGCCTTACTGATGAAATCGCGCCGCGTCATCAGCCCCATGGCCGCGCGCTTGGCGTAATAGTCCAGTGATTTTGTCATTATGTCGGTACTCCCGGTTGATCCCTCCGCGACTTTCACGCGCGGTTGTTGATTATCGAGTCAAAGAGTTGCGCAGATCGTCCTGTGCTTCAAGGGGGAATCCTGTGACGTGTTCGTGACGATCACAGAAGTTGGCGTGGAATCTCGTCCGTGATCGACTTTTCGAAGATGCGCTCATCGTTTTCAAAGGCTTCCAGTGTCGCGCTCAGGTAGAAAGTCGTGGCATCCGACCACATCTCGCACCGGGTTTCGGTGCGCAGGCGAATGTCATCGCGTTCAAGTTCATCCGTCCAATGGCATTGCCCGCGTGCAGAGAGCGGATCATCCGGGTGAATGCTCCAGTGTTCGCGTGCAATGGAGCCGTTGATGAGGCCATGTTCCACGTCGCGAACTTTGCCGAAATCGTCTTCGATGATCAGCGTTACAACTCCCGAAGTCATATCCGTGTCTTGCTTGCGAATGTGGTTTTCGGGGCGGAGTTCTTCCGTTTGCCACGGCTCCGCTGCGTCAGGTGGCGGAAAGGTCCAAGTGCCGGTGCTGTCTGTATGATCAAGTGCCACGTGGCCTGCAAACAAGGTCACAGCTGGCGCTTCCGGCGCTGGCCAGATCAGAGGCCAATAGCTGGTCGATACTGCAACGCGGATGCGATGCCCTTTCGGCACCGCATAGGCAATGTGGTCAAGCGGCACTCGGATCGTTTCGCGCTGTCCCGGCACCAAAGCGCGCCCAAGGTGCTTTGCAAGGTTCAACACGCCATAAGTAATCCGCGTGGACGCGCCATCCGAATGCACATGGCTTAACCGCACGGCAATATGTGCCACCGGAGTGTCAGACGCGAGGCTAAGCTCAACCACAGGCGCGTTGATGATATTCAGATCCGAGTCCAATGGCGCGCTGTCGAAGCAGACGCTCTTGCCGTCATCGCTGCGTTGGTCGCCGGGCAGTTCCGGGCCTAACCAGATCGCGCAGTACTCACCTGCATCAGACCCGGTGTCCTGTGGAGACGCGATTACTTTTTCGAACGGGGCGGCTTCGTCTAACCCATGTGCATTGAAGTGAAGCGTCCGCTGGGTCGCCTCTGGATCGGTTAGCCATCGCCCGGGCCGTTCGGTGTACCATGTCGCCGGGCGAACCCCGTCCATCAGGTAGCTTCGTATGTCAGGATCAGTTTCGACGCCTGTGTCGATGTCTTTGAGCCAGCGATCCCACCAGCGCAGCGCCTCTTGCAGAAAGCCAATGCGTGGCTCGGGCACGGCGAAATGCGGGTATTTGTGCACCCATGGCCCAAGTATACCCTTGGCTCCGGGGAGGTTCTGCACGATCTGTGGCACCGCGTTTTTGTAGGCATCGCCCCAGCCACCGACCGCAAGCACCTTAGCTGTGATCGCAGAGTAGTCTTCGCAAATTGACCCGTGCTTCCAGTACTCATCCCGTTCTTGGTGACGCAGCCAGATCGACGGCAGGAACGGTTCATTTTCCAATCGTTGCAGCCACATGTCGCGCCAGTTTTCTCGCAATGCAGGGTCTGGCGCGCGGGAGGAATAGCTCCACATTGTCGCGCCCCAGCCGAGGTTCTCGTTCAGCAAGCAGCCGCCTTTGTAGTGGATGTCGTCGGCAAAACGGTCGACGGTCGAACACAGCGTGATCACTGCTTTCAAGGGCTCAGGATCAAGAGCCGCAACTTGCAGGCCGTTAAAGCCGCCCCAGCTGATCCCCATCATGCCAACGGTGCCGCTGCACCAGGGTTGCTGTGCAAGCCAGTTTATCACCTCTACACCGTCAGCCAGTTCTTGGGCAGTGTATTCATCCTCCATCACGCCGTCGCTGTCACCATTGCCGCGTATGTCCACGCGGATGCAGGCGTATCCGTGCTTTGCGAAATATGGATGGGTCAGGGCGTCCCGGGCGCAGGTGCCGTCGCGTTTGCGATAGGGAAGGTATTCGAGGATCGCAGGAACCGGAGCGTCATGCGCGTTTTCTGGCATCCAAATCCTTGCTGACAGGCGGGTGCCATCGCCGAGGACAATGCCCATATCCGGGATTTCTTTGATCGGGAGGAGGTCGTTCTTGGTCATCCACGCATTGGGCGCAGGATCATCGTGGCTGTCAAGCGAGCCGCTCATCCGGCCTGATGGCCGGCCTCGCCAGATTTGGTATACGTGCGAGGCGCGCCATCAGGCGCGATGAGCCGCCCGTCAAGTTTTGCGCGCGATTAACACATCCATCACATTTGTCCCCGTGGGGCCGGTGCGCACCAGCGCATCGCGCGTCGCCAGAAAACTGCCTGCATCAGCACGGCTCAGATAGTCCGCTGCAGTTTCATGCCAGGTGGCTCCATTTACGATAGCGCCCGCGTCTTCGGTCGGACCATCGGTTCCATCGGTTCCGGCAACAAGTATCTCCAGCCCCTCAATACCGGCAATCTCGCGTGCCAACAGCAGCGCCAGTGCTTGATTGCGCCCGCCGCGTCCAGGTTCATCCGGCAACTGTACGGTGGGTTCGCCACCCATGATATAGAGTCCTGCAGGACCATCCTTCATGCGCCGGGCAAGACGTGGAGCGAGCGCGTATACGTCATCATAAAGGCACTCCTCATTCACAATTATGGGCTCAGATGCGGCGTCGGTGATGGCTTTGCGAGCAATCGCATTGCTGGCGATGATTTCCGCCTGAAAGCTGTCACCAGACCCGGCGCCGATCCCGGAGCCAATGACGTTCAGATCGTCACCTTCGACATCCGATATCGCCAGTGTCGTCGCGAGTTGCCCGCCGAAAGCCGCCAGCAACTTGCCTCCCTTGATGCGGCTGATCTCGCGTCGTCGTGTATTGATTTCGTGGATGTCCGCGCCAGACGCCATCAGGCCTTGCGTCTCCGCTTGCCATGCGTCGAGTGTCATTCCATCCGGCAGAAGTTCCGCCACTGCTGACGCCCCGCCCGAGACGAGAACGAGCACGTGATCTGTTGCTGAACAGGCCTGCACCTTGCTCAAAAGGGCAGCGCCCCCTTCAAGAGATGCCACATCCGGAATGGGGTGACCCGCTTCGATCACCTTTGGTGTTCCCGGCATTGCGTCAGTGTGTCCGTGCTTGGTCACGATCAAAGCCGGGCAATCGGGAAACGCGTCCAGCGCAGGGCGTGCCATGTCGCAGGCCGCTTTGCCGATGGCGAGGATTTGATCCGGCGGACGTCTTAATCCGGGCAGAGCTGCGCGTACTGCGGGTTCGCCTCTTACGGCTGCCACACCTGATTTCCAAAGATCGATCAGAGAAGTCACGCTTGTCCGCCTTTCACTTTCCACCTGTGGGCGAATCGCGCCCGCGAGCATACCAACATATACGCTTTCAGGGCGTATTTTGTAGTTTGCAAGTAAAAAGATACTAGCCTTGCGAATCGCCCTGCGCTACAGATGTCGCAAACAAAGAACGGACGTGTTGGGATTTGCGTCTGACATTTAAGGCGGTCGACAAGATCCGGGATGAATCGGGCAATCGGCTGAGAGCGGTGGTGTCATGAATGCGATTGATTATGTCGTGCGCGATAGCAGTGGTGCTATTGATCGCGGCTCCATTTCAGGTGGGCGGTCACGATCAAAAGTGCGCTTGTCAGAGGCGCAGGAAGTTTCGCTGAATCTGCAGCAAGGTGACCTCGCCGGGTTTGAGCGTGATGGCGATGATCTTGTCATCATGCTGGTGGATGGCCGCAAAATCACTGTCGACAATTACTTCAATGATAGCGGTATTGCGAACCGGCTCTTTCTGTCATCTGACGGCAGCCTGAATGAAGTTTCCTTTGTCGAAACTGCGGATGGTGCCCTCTATGGCCAGTTTGGCCCGACGCAGGCGTGGGGGAAGTGGAGCGCGTCTGACGATCTCATTTTCCTTGGCAGAACAGACATTGCGGGCAGTGCAACGTCTGATCAGGTGGCGATGTTGGGTCCGGCTGCCCTTGGCTTGCCCGGCGCAATTGGTGCCGGTGTTGCGGGTGTCGCGGGTGTGGCTGGCGTGTCCGGTGGCGGAAGCGATCCGGTGCAGCCGTGGGTCGATAACCCCGATGACACGCATGAAGTTGGTGGCCCTGATGCAGGTCCGTCCATCGACGTGTCTGGCGGCGGGCCACCCGGCGACACAGTCACCGTTACGGTCGGTGAGAGCGTCATAGTAACAGAAATTGGCCGCGATGGGACCTTTGGTGTTGTCTTTGTGGGGGAGAGCTTCCCGGCCGACGGCGTGCATGAAGCGGTCGTCGTTGTCACAGACCCCGACGGCAACGAGACCGAGCTTGATGGACCGGGCTTCGTCATAGACACCACGTCGCCCGAGGTGGAAATCGAGACCGGGACAGTCTCCGTTGGTGACACGTTCAACGGGGATGAGTTCTCGGACGGTGTCGTTCTGACCGGTGTGGGTGAGCCGGGCGCGACGCTGGACATCACAATAGAAGATGTCACTCGCACAACTGAGATCGGCGAAGATGGCGGCTGGGTTCTGGTGTGGGAATACGGAACCCTTCCAGCGGGCAGCTATCAGACAGATGTGCAGATCACCTGCACAGACACGCATGGGAACACGACCACCGGAACGGATGCAATTCATGTTGATACCGTCACGGAAGTGACAATCGATACAGATACCGTCGAAGGCGACGGTATCGTCAGTGATGAAGAGCAATCCGATGGCGTGACGGTGACTGGGACATCCGAGCCCGGCGCTTCGGTTGATGTGTCTTGGGGGGACGCGACCCAAACCGTCACAGCGGATGACTCTGGTGACTGGTCTGCGACTTACGACGCGGATGATGTTGACGGCGGTACATATGTGGAAACCGTAACAGCAGTCGCAACTGACGACGTCGGAAATTCCGCGACCGCAACCGGCACCGTTCAAGTCGATACAGAGGTTCTGCCCTTTACGCTGGACCCGGTTGCCGAAGCGCAAGATGGGTATGTGAACGCCGCCGATGCGGCGATGGGTATTACGGTGTCAGGAACAGTCGAGCCCGGCGCAGTTGTCGACGTAGCTTTCGGTGACGCGGTTTTGACAACGACTCCGGCGCCCGATGGCACGTGGTCCGTGACCTTCGCACCGCAGGATATTCCGGCCGGAGAATACACGCAAACCATCACGGCCGTCGCAACGGATCCCGCAGGCAACAATGCCGTGCAGACGCAAGACGTGCAGGTCGACACTGTTCCAAACGACATCACGCTGGACCACCCTATTGAGGGCGATGACATTATCAACGAAGTCGAAACCGCCGACGGGGTCATCCTGTCGGGCATGACGGCTCCTGGAGCAGTGATTAGTGTCGGGTTAGGGGATGTGTCGCACACAGCGGTCGCCGGAGATGACGGCGCATGGCAGGTGTTCTTCCCGTCCCGCGAAATTCCCGAAGGCACGTATGACGCAAAGATCACGGCCCTGACCTCGGACGAGGCGGGCAACCCATCCGCGCTGGAAGACAGCGTGCGGGTGGACACGCAAGTCGACAATTTTGGCCTGACCGGGGATGTGATCGAGCAGGACAACATCGTTTCAGGCGCTGAGTTCGCAGATGGCATTCAGGTCAGTGGCACGGTCGAAGCCGGTGCTCAGGTGTCCGTCAGCGCGGCAGGGCAGACAGTCTCCGCAGATGTTGATCCAACCGGCAACTGGACGGCGACACTTCCCGCGGATGATTTGCCAACGGGCGAATACCAAGAACAGGTGACCCTTACCGCCACGGATGTCGCTGGTAACACGGCCACCCTGACCCAAGAGATTGAGGTCGACACGGCTGTCAGCGGGCCAACCATTAACCCGAACTTTATCAACGACGTTTTGTCGGTGGACGGGTTTATCAGTGCCGAAGAGATTGCCCAAGGCGTTGAGGTTGCCGGACGCGTCGAGCCGGGCGCTCAGGTCGAAGTCTCGTTTCTTGATTTCAGCATGGCTGCCGATGTCAGCGCGACAGGTACGTGGTCCGCCACCTTGCCTGAGGGCGCATTCGCAACAGGCAATTATGAGGCAGACCTGCGTGTCGTAGCGACAGATGCCGTCGGCAACGTAGGAGAGGTAAGTCGTGCCCTGCAGGTCAATTTCCCGGCTGAACCGTCAGCCACCGCCGAACCCTCAGACATCCCAGATGGCACCAGCCTCGTGATTGCCGAAGATGCCAATACGTCGTCCGCGCTGCTTGCAATGGAAGACGATGCGCTGGGCACCGGTCCGGCGCAGCAGGTGCAGACGACGCAACAGACCAATGACTATTCCGAAACCAGTCTGATCGTTGACAGCGGTCTTCGTCCTGAAGATCCCCCCGTCATATGATCCAATAAACGGAGAGGCGCGGGCGGACCGCATAACAATAAAGACAAGGTCCGCACCGCCGCCCCCAAACTAAAAAAGACATACCCAAGTGAGGGCAGGCTATGGGGCGCGTAATGTTGAACAGGGTGGCTGTTGCCGCTGCGGTCATGTCGTTGGCCGGATGTTTGGGCGAAGGAACCGGGGAAGCCGGGTTCGTATCTCGCCTGCAATCGACAGATCAGACCCCGCGGATCAAACCCAAAGACACGCAAGCGACTGCCGAAAACAGCGTTATAATTCAAACGCTTGCTGCGCGGCGTAGTGTTTTGCCTTCGGGCAGCGCTTTTAACGAAGTCGCAAGTGCAGTCCTTGCCGCGAATGCCCGCGCTTCGGAAAGTGAATTGCGCGCGGCCAAACTGCGCGCCACAGCGGCCTCCAAAAACTGGTTGCCCCGGATCGGGCCCGAAATCAGCCTGACCTCGTTGTCTTCAGTTGTCGCAAGCCTTGTTCTGGACGTCACGTTGTTTGATCACGGGCGCAAGAAAGCGGAACGCGCGTTCGCCAAGGCGGACGTGGAAGTCGCCGCCGTAACACTGGCTCAAGACAGCAATGATCGACTGTTTTCGGCGCTGGAATTGTATTTGATCGCTCAGGCCGGGCGTAAACAGGCGCAGCTTGATCAGGTCACGCTGAAAGACATGGACCACTTCCGCTACATCATGTCCGAACGCGTGCGTGGCGGTGTCTCGGATGTATCTGACCTCAACGTGATCACCCAAAAAGTGGCGGAGATTCAGTCCTCTCTCCTGCGCAATCAGGAGCTTGCGCGCACTGCAATGGCGGAACTGAATGCAATGGCGGTGCATCCGTTGGATAGCGTAAGCGGTCTCAGCCCGGTGCGGGTGAACTCCGGAATTGCGCGCCCACTGGCGCTGCTGAAAGCCGAAGCGGAACAGGACCGAAGTGTCGCGCAGGCCGGAGTGGACCGCGCGAACCAGTTGCCCGGCGTGACGGCGCAAGCCCGCGTTGGCGACAACAGCGGTGGTTCGGTGCAAACCGATGGGACAGTGGGGCTTGGAACAGGTGCGCGCCTCAAAGCGATTGAACTGGCGCGCGAAGCCGCAGACCGCAACGTGGCGCAAGCCAGCGAAGACAGCGCGCGGGAAATCCGGCGTCTGGAAACGCAGATAGCGGCACTGGACCGACAAGCCGCAGAGGCCGCGCAACTGACCCGTGCCGCCAAGGAAAACCTCGACGTGTTCCGCGCCCAGTTCGAAGCCGGGCAGCGGCAGGTTCTGGACGTCGTGCAAGTCTATGAAACCTTTGCCCGCCAACAGGAAAGCGAGATCGCGTTGACCTATGAAGCCGCACGCGTGCGCCTCGATCTCGCGCGGGTTCTTGGCGTGCTCGCGGACGGGGAAGCCATCTGATGGCAGGGGCCGCCTCTCTTGCGCGCGCGTCCGGGCAAGGTCTGGACGCATTAGCGCAGCACGCAAAGCTGTGTTCGGTCTATGCAGGTGTCTTGGGCGGAACATTGGCTGCACCGGATGTGCTGGATCACCTGAAGCGCAGCCTCGGGCAGGGCAATCCGCCTCCGCAACAGGTTGGCGAGGCGCTCTGTCACACGCTTCGCGCTGTTGGTTTCGAAACAGAGCTTGTCCCGACATCTCAGTTCGAGGGCCTCGCATGGCCGGCGCTGGTCTATATGCAATCGGGGGATCTTGTTCTTGTTTTGCGCGCGGATCGTGGAAGTCTTACCATCTATGACCCTGTCGCGCCGGGGAACCGCACGGAAATCCGAACGGAGCACCTCGCGGCGCAAAGCGCCGGTCTGGTCCTGCGCGCCACCAAGACGCTGGCGCAAGTCGAAGACGCACACAAGATCGGGCGCTATGCCACACACTGGTTCTGGGGGCAGTTTGCACGCTTCCGTCGTCAGATCGGAGAGATTGCTCTTGGCTCGTTGGTCGCAAATCTTCTGGCCGTTGCGGTCGCGCTGTTTTCCTTGCAGGTCTATGACCGCGTGATCCCGCACCAATCGCAAGCCACCCTTTGGGTGCTGGCCGCAGGGGCGGCGATGGCCTTGCTGATGGAAGGGTTCATCAAGATCGCCCGTGCACGGTTGATGGACGGGGCCGGTCGGCACATCGAAGTCTCTGTTCTGCACATATTGATGACCCGCGTTCTTGGCGCGCGGTCTGACGCCGGTGGCGCTCCCGCCTCGATGCGGTTTTCGCAGATGCGGGAATTCGGATCGGTTCGTGAGTTCTTCACCGCTTCCACCATCGGCACCTTGGCCGACATCCCGTTCCTGTTTGTATTCCTTTTGCTGGTGGCCAGCATTGCCGGGCCAGTGGTTTGGGTGCTGATCGCCGGAGGCCTGCTGATGGTCATCCCCGGCGTGTTCCTGCAGCGCCGTATGATCCGGCTGACGCAGGAAACCCAGGGCGCTTCTGCGCGCGCGTCGCGCGTGTTGCAGGAAACGCTGTATGATCTCGACACTGTGAAAACCCAACGGGCCGAAGATCGAGTGATGCGGCTTTGGGACGAACTGAATGCGTTGAGCGCAGTGAAATCCTCCGACCAGCGCCGTCTGGCGGCCACTTTGACCTTCTGGTCTCAGGGTGTGCAGCAGGCGACCTATGTCGCGGCTGTGATCTGTGGGGCGTATCTGGTTTTTGCTGGCAGCCTCACTGTCGGGGCCATCATCGCCGTCGGCATTCTGACCTCCCGCACTTTGGCTCCGCTGACCGGGCTTGCGGGTATCATGGCGCGCTGGGGCAACGTGAAAACCGCGCTCGATGGGCTGGAAGAGATCATCGCCACCCCGCAAGATGTGGATGGCTCACGCACCTATCTGCGTCGCGACCACCTGCGTGGCGAGTTCGAACTGCGCGACGTGCGGTTTCGTTATGACACCGACGGAGCGCCCGTTCTGGAATTGCCGGCGTTCAAGATCCTGCCGGGGCAACGTCTGGCCGTGCTGGGGCTTAACGGGTCCGGTAAGTCGTCTTTCCTGAAACTTCTCAGCGGTCTGTATGCGCCCGAAACGGGCCGTGTCCTGATTGATGGCACCGACATGGGGCAGATCGATCCGACCGACCTGCGTCGCTCTATTGGGTATCTGGGGCAAGAGGTGCGGCTGTTTTCTGGCACTCTGCGCGACAACCTGAACCTCAGCTTGCTAGAGGCTGACGATGACCGTCTGATGCAGGCTCTGGAATTCGCAGGACTTGGTGCGTTTGTGCGTGCGCACCACAAGGGGCTTGATCTGGATATCAGCGACGCGGGGCAGGGGTTGTCCATTGGGCAGCGTCAATCCATCGGCTGGGCGCGGCTTTGGCTGCAGGACCCTGTGATTTGCCTGCTGGATGAACCCACCGCTGCGCTGGACAAGCAGCTGGAACAGGACCTCGTCACCCGGCTTTCTGATTGGATCGACGGGCGCACCGCCATCATTGCCACCCACCGTGCGCCAATCCTGACCCTGACAACCCGCACCTTGGTTCTGAACGCCGGTCGGATGCAGGTCGATGGCCCGCAAGATCAGGTGCTGGAACATCTGCGTTCCGCTCAGGTGGTGCCCATTTCGAAGGCCGCGCGATGACCTTGCAAGCGGTGGAGTTCGACACAGACCTGCGTGGCCCGGGCCGCATCGTCTGGCTAAGTGCAGCAACAGTTGTACTGTTCCTTGTTTGGGCCGCCTTTGCCTCCGTCGATGAAATCGTGCGGGGACAGGGGGCCTTGGTGTCGTCCTCTCGTCCGCAGATTGTCCAAAACCTCGAAGGTGGTATCCTTGCTGAACTCAACGTGCAGGAAGGCGATGTGGTTGAGGCCGGTGCGGTTCTCGCGCGGTTGCACTCCACCAAGTTCGAAGCTTCCGTGGATGAAATCGAAGATCAGTTGATCGCGCTGGATGTACGCCGCCTGCGGCTGGAGGCGGAACTTGCCGGGCAGTTCGACTTTACTGTGCCGCAGGAGATTGTCCGCGACTACCCTGACCTCATCGCCTCTGAACGCACGCTGCTGCAAGCGCGTCAACAGGACTTCGTGAGCCGCTCTGAAGGTGCCGCGCAGGTGCTTTCGCAAGCCGCACGTGAAAAGAACCTGCTCGAAGACTTGTTGAGCCGTAAGATCGTCGCGTTGATCGAAGTCACTCGCGCGCGCAAGGCCCATGCAGATGCCAAAATCCGCTACGACGACATCGTCACCCAGACCGAACTGGAGCGTGCCCAGACCTATTCCGACACGCTCAAGGAAATGGCCGTGCTGCGCCAATCCCTGCGCGCCTCGCAAGACCAATTGAACCGCACTGCCGTGACCGCGCCAATGCGTGGCATCGTCAACCGGCTGGGCGTGACCACCATCGGTGGCGTGCTGCGCCCGGGCGAGCAAATCGCAGAGATCATTCCCATGGGCGAGGCCCTGTTTGTCGAAGCCCGTGTGCAACCCAAGGACATCGCCGGTGTGCGCCCGGGACAAGAGGCGTCGGTCAAGCTAAGCGCCTATGACTACACAGTGTTTGGGGCGCTGAAGGGTCAAGTCGCATTCATCTCCGCCGACACCGTCGAGGTTGACGGCGACCGCGCTGAACCGTTCTACAAAGTCACCGTCAGCGTCGATCAAACCGGCTTCACGGATCGTCAGCGCGCAATTGAGCTGCGCCCGGGGATGCTCGCGGATGTGGAGTTGATGACCGGGCAGAAAACGATCCTGCGCTACTTGCTGAAACCACTCTACAAAAGCCGCGAAGCATTCCGCGAACCTTAAGGCGCGTCCGTATCCAGCCAAATCGTCACCGGACCATCGTTGACCAGAGCCACCTGCATATCCGCGCCGAACCGACCCTTGGCGATGGGGATGCCCAACGCGGCTACATCCCGTGCGAACGCCTCATAAAGCGTTTCCGCCTGATCCGGCGGGCAGGCTCCTGAAAAGCCAGGCCGATTTCCGCGCGATGTGTCTGCCGCCAGCGTAAATTGCGACACCACCAGCGCTGCACCCTCGCAATCCAGCAAGGACCGGTTCATCCGTCCATCTTCATCCTTGAAAATGCGCAGTTTGGAGATTTTCGCCGCCAGCTTCGCCGTCGTCTCCTCCGTATCGCTCGGCATCGCGCAGCACAGGATCAGAAGGCCATGCCTGATCTCGCTGACAACGGCGCCATCTACCGTCACAGAGGCTTCGCTCACGCGTTGAAGCAAGGCGCGCATGGTCTATTCCTTCCAGTCAATTAGCGCGTCAGGTGTCGCGCGTTCGGTGCGGAATGTGTTGGCCGGATGATCCATGTCCGCGCGTCCAAAGGAAATCGCGCACAGGATTAGACGATCCTCACCAATTCCAAACCACTCCCGCACAAAAGGCGCATGTGACGCCACAGCCGCCTGCGGAACCGTTGCCACGCCAAGCGCCGTTGCCGCCACGCAAAACGCAGTGACAAAGCCGCCCGTGTCCATGGCCCCGTATTCGCCAAGATCTTTGGGGGAATGCACGATTGCCACATGCGGTGCATCAAACAGGCGGAAGTTCTTCATCATCTCGCGCGCCGATCCTGCTCGGTCGCCTTTCTCAACGCCCACAGCCTCGTACAACTGCCAACCGCAGGTGCGCCGCCGCTCTCCGTACACTCCGGGATACCCTTTGGGCCAAGGCAGATCCGGTGCAGGCAGCGCACTTGAACTTGCATGTTTGAAAAGCGCCTCGCGAAACCGATCCGTCTGCTCCCCAGTTGTAATCGTCACCTGCCACGGCTGGGCATTGCACCAACTTGGTGCGTGCCGTGCGGCATCTACAATCTGCGTGATTGTGTCTGTGTCCACGACATCAGGCAAGAACGCCCGGCAGGAAAACCGGGCTTGCATTAGTTCCTTGAAACCTTCGTAACCACCTGTCATGCCAGCCACCTCCTCGTCTTCCTTATGCCCAAAATACCTCGGGGAGTTTTCGGGGCTGGCCCCTACCGCGGGTGTTGTTGGGGGGGCGGCCCCCAAAATCCAGACCCCGCCGCGCACACCGCTACCGGGCCTCCAGCGCGTAAAGATACCCAAGCGCGGCTGCAATCAAAGCAACACAAAGGATCGCCAGCGCAATCTTGAATGCGGAATAGGGGCGCTCACCCTGCACCTGCCCGCTCTGTCCATTCACAACAAAGCGATAGGTCTTGCCCCGATACTTGTAGGCCGCAAGCCATACCGGCAGCAGCACGTGCTTGAACGTCACATCGCCCACACTCGTGTCAATGT
>CAZDXI010000028.1:0-2684 GCA_964509095.1 uncultured Rhodobacterales bacterium | reverse complement strand
CGTGTACACGCTGGCGATCCCCCCCAATATCGAACTTCACGTCGCGCTCAATCACGCGGTCCATGTACCCGCGTGCCTCATCGAACCCGTCGTCGAGCTCAACTGTGTATCCTTCAGCCCGAAATCCAGCGAGGAACTCCGGCGCGTAAGGCGTCAGCTTGGATAAATCCCATGGCTCAAGGCGGTCCGTGAAGCGTTTGGGCAGACTGCGGGACGCCAGCACCAACACATCGTCAAAGAACCTCGCGACGCGGCCAGAGGCGCGCCGCCACCGCACGCGCGCCACCCGTTGCTGCACGCGTTTTCCGTCTCGCATCACCGTCCGGGTTTCATAATAAACCGTGCCGCGTTCCCCGATATAGCTGGAGCGCGTATCTGCATCAAAAGTCCAGTAGGGCACATAAATCCCCTGCATTTTCCGCCCCTTGCGCGCGTAGCTTTGCAAGCCATTTGGCGCGAACCATAGCCCGCCCAACCAGTCGTTCATCGCTTGTTTCGCCGCGCTCTCATCAAATGCAAAGGGGAGCACGCCGCGTGGTTTGATGTGCCGGTGCACGCCTGTGTCGGTCACGACCGGGGTGGCGCAGAACGGACATTCAGCGGCATGCAGATCGGCGTCAAACTCGACCTGAGCCGCACAGTTGGGGCACTTGGAAACGCGTGTTTCCTCAATCTCGGCTTCTGGTAGATCCGCGTTCAATGCAGCGCGTAGATCAAGTTCGCGGATCGGGTGCAAATGGTGGCCAGAGCCTTCCAGGGTCTGCGTATTTCCGCAGTGATCACAAGTCAGGTGCTGCTGACCGGGATCAAAGCGCAAGTCTGCACCGCACGCCTCGCACGGAAAGCGGAATTCCTGAAGGGGGGCGGTTTCCAGCATCAGAACAGACTATGCATCGATTTCGGGGTCATATTGCGCAACGGTGCGTCGCCGGGCGACATCTGGCGCATGACCTGCAACGTTCCGTGCCCAAACGACGCGTAGAGCAATATGAAGTAGAGCCGCGACATCTCCGTCGGTGCGGCTCCAAATTGTGCCAGCGCGGTAAAAACTGCGACAACAGCCAGAAACCCATACATCGCCCAGTGCAACACAGGATGCGCAACGCGCAAAAATCCGTCGAGCCCCGGTCCGGGTTTGGAATACAGCCCCTTGATCAGCGCCATCGCAATCATCCCTGCGCCCGCCAGAACAAAGGCCCAGGATACCAGTGCGTTTCGATAGCCGATCAGCAACAACACCAGCAGTGCAAAAACCGTCCAATGCAGGATCATGGTGAGGCGGCGGCGTGTCATCTCAGGTGGCCTCGTCAACGGGGTGATGCACAACGATCCGGAATTCGACGCGGGCGCCGGGACGGCGCAGCTTTTGGACCTCGACGGCAGTCCACGCGGGCAGGGGCACGGACAGCACGTCTTCGACGACTGCCTGTACTGGTGCGAAATCGGCGTCGATATCCGTGTGATAACTCGTCATTTCGACAATCGCGTCTTCATTTGTGCCCGCAGAACTCAGAACCTCTCGGACTTTGTCAAATAACTTGCGCGTCTGCTCTGCTGCTGTGTCTGGCATAGTCCCATCCGCGCGCCCGCCGGTTGCGCCTGTCAGAAACAGCAAATCACCCGCGCGGACTGCAGGGGAAAACCCTGTCTGACGTACAGCGTCCTGCAGGCTGTCAGGCACAATCGCGCGGCGCATGTCTTAGCTGCCGGGAACCGGCGGTGGCAGGATCGTGAACAGCTGCGCCAGTTCGATCACATCCTCGGCCCGTTGCCAGCCATCCTGACCCGGAGTCCAAACATAGGTATCGCGTGCGAAATCGCCCTCCGCAGCCATGCGCCCCAATGCGGCTTTGGAATAGGGACCGTGCGTTTTGCCCTGATCCGCGATGTGCCAGACATGCTCGACCGGTGGCGGTGGTGGAGGCATCATGTTGGCCTGCGGTTCTGTCGCGCCCCACGGACCGCGCGCCTGATGGGCGATCTGCATGCCAAGGCCTGCGCCAACTCCGGCCTGAATCGCCGTCGCGCCCGCGCCATCATGCGTCAGCGATTCCGCCGCCTGATACTGCATGTATTCCTGCAACCCGCCGATCACGCCCATGGAGGAGCGCTTGTCGAGCACCTCCTCGACCGCTGCGGGGAGTGAGATGTTCTCGATATCCAGATCCGGCGTGCTGAGCCCATATTCCGCGAGGCGCACCGCGATTTCGCGGGCGACGAGCTGCCCGAGTTCTCGCGTGTTCGCCGCCATGTCGAGCACCGGAATCCCCGCGCGCGCAATCGTGCGGGAAAACTCCTGCACGATGATGCTGCGGATCTGATAGCTGATCTCATCCATCGTGAATTCGCCGTCTGTTCCAACGACTTCTGACAGGAACTTCGCCGGGTCCGACACTTTGACAGTATACGTGCCAAACGCGCGCAACCGCACCGGCCCGAATTCTGGGTCTCGGCACATGATCGGGTTCTTTGTGCCCCATTTCTGATCGGTGAAGCGCGTCGTGTTGACGAAGTAAATCTCGGACTTGAAGGGGCTTTTGAACCCATGATCCCAGTATTGCAGCGAGGTCAGGATGGGCATGTTGTTGGTTTCCAACATATAGAGCCCCGGCGTGAACACATCCGCCAACACGCCTTCATGCACGAACACGGCGGCTTGTCCTTCGCGCACGGTTAGCTTGGCG
>CAZDXI010000027.1:5367-18971 GCA_964509095.1 uncultured Rhodobacterales bacterium | reverse complement strand
CAGCGTTTCCACCAGACGCGTCTTGCCCAGTCCGGGAAGCCCGATCAAAAGCCCATGCCCGCCGCAAAGCAGGGCCGTCAGTGTCAGCTCCACCACGCGCTCTTGTCCAATGAACCGCTTGGTGATCGATGCCTTCGCATCAGCCAGCTTGTGGCCGAGGCTCTCGATGTCTGCCACGAGGTTTTCCGCGTCGCTCATGACTTCCCCTTCTGTCTGTCTATATGTTCTAGATAAGACTATAGCGCCGTGAAGGAAGAAAAAACGCCATGTCGGGACAAAAAACCGTGACGCCGTCCGCAGAAAGCCTCGCCGCGTCCATTCAGGCCGCAAAAGGACGCGGTCTTCCGCCTGTTCATCTGTGGAATCCACCCTTCTGTGGGGATTTGGATATGCGGATCGCACGGGATGGCACGTGGTTCTATCTGGGCACACCAATTGGTCGGTTCGAACTGGTTCGGCTGTTTTCCTCCATCCTGAAGCTGGAAAACGGCAAATATTTTCTCGTCACCCCTGTCGAAAAGGTGGGGATCACGGTCGATGACGCTCCGTTTGTGGCGGTGGATTTCGAAGCCAAAGGCGAAGGCACGGATCAAGTCCTCGCATTTGAAACCCACGTGGGGGACACAACAGTTGCCGGGCCAGATAACCCGATCCGGGTGGAACGCGATCCCGAAACCGGGGAGCCGTCGCCCTATGTTCACGTGCGCGCAGGTTTGGAAGCGCTGATTGACCGGAAGAGCTTTTACCGTCTGGTGGATATCGGAGTGCATCATGAAGACTGGTTCGGCCTTTGGTCTTCGGGCACATTCTTTGGCATCATCCCATCGGAGGAATTACCATGAGCACTGCAGTTATCGTTGGCGTCGGCAATGGTGTGTCTGCGTCCTTGGCTCGTGATTTGTCTGCCCGTGGCTATGATCTGGTGCTGGCGGCACGCAACACAGACAAGCTGGGCGATCTGGTCGCGGAAACTGGAGCACGGGCCGTTTCGATGGACGCATCCGATCCAGCGGCGATGGCGGCTTTGTTTGCTGACTTACCGTCTGAATGTCGCGTTGCGATCTATAACCCGTCGGCCCGACTGCGCGGTCCAATCGCTGAACTTGATCCGGACACCGTGCGCAATGCAGTGGAAATCACAGCCTTCGGGTCCTTTTTGCTGGGTCAACAAGCCGCCCGTCTGATGTTGAACAACGCAGCAGACAACGGGTGCAAAGGCACGATCCTGTTCACGGGCGCGAGTGCTGGTGTGAAAGGCTTTGCCCAATCCGCGCCCTTTGCCATGGGCAAGTTTGCCCAGCGCGGTCTTGCGCAATCCATGGCGCGGGAGTTGCATCCCCAAGGCGTGCATGTGGCGTGGGTCAACATAGATGGCGGCATCTCAAACCCGGCACGTCCAGAGCGCACTGATGATGGGACAGACCGCATGTTGGACCCGAATTCGATCTCAAAGGCCTATCTGCAATTGATCGACCAGCATCGCAGCGCTTGGTCGAATGAAATCACGCTCCGCCCGTGGGTAGAGAACTTTTAAATCAGAGAAAATTGAAACAAATCGTTCCAGTATTGTTTCTTTTTCGAATACTATTGTCTCCAAATGCCAATTTTATTTCTTGTTTACGAACGGGATATTTCGTTAACTCCCCCCAAGTTGAATTCCTGTTTTTAGTTTTTGAGGCATAGTGCGTTGAAATTTGCGGCAAACCTGACCTTGCTGTGGCCGGAACTCCCCTTTTTGGATCGATTTGACGCTGCTGCGGCGGCGGGGTTCGACACTGTGGAGGTTCTGTTTCCCTACGATATTGCAGTAAATGAAATTCACAATGCGATGCGTCGCAACGGGCAACGGATGATCCTGATAAATGCGCCGCCACCCAATTACACAGGTGGTTTGCGCGGGTTTGCAGCGCGGCCCGAAGGGCAGGGGCGTTTTCAGCATGATATGAAACGCGCCTTTCGATATGCCGAAGCGCTGGGTGTCAAAATCATTCACGTTATGTCCGGGGATGGCGAAGGCCGAGAATGCTTCAACATGATGGTGACCAACCTGAAATGGGCGTCCCGGCAAGCACCCAAGGGCATAACGCTGACAGTGGAACCGCTGAACAATCATGACATGCCCGGGTATTTCATGAACGATTACTACCTAGCGGCAAAGGTTTTGGACGCGGTGAAAAAGCCAAACGTCCGCTTGCAATACGACAGCTACCACGCGGAAGTCATTCACGGTGATGCGGTGGAAATTTGGAAACACTTTGGGTTGCGCGCCGCCCATGTGCAATTTGGTGATGCGCCGGGACGTATTGCACCGGGCACCGGGAAAGTCGACTTTGATGCGTTGCTTCGTGCAATGCAGGAGAGTGACTATTCCGGTTGGATCAGCGCAGAATACGTTCCCGGAACAGCAACGACAGAAGACAGCCTGCGCTGGCTCGGAAAATTCCGGAAACTCGTTCAGGCCTGATTGGCGTCCCAGTCTTTGAGAAATCGTTTTGGTGCCATATCGCGCCACGTACTGCGCAAGCGTGCTTCTGCCCAACCGGGATCGATACGCCCAGCGGCAACAAGGATCAGGCTGTGACTTTCGTAATGTTTGTGGACGGGAAACGTATCCGGATCGATTTCGCGTAGTGTCTCGCGCTCCTGCTTGTCGCATTTGAACAGCGCGGCTTCCATGTACGGTGACCACCAGACCCAGAGCTTTCCGTGGGCTTTTAGCACTTCGTTGCCCCAACTTGTCGTTTCTTCGACCTTTGGCAAATCGAGTGACAAGGCAAACGCCTTCATTTCGGGCCAGCTCGAAATCATCGCATTACTCCCTACTTACGCGCACAACGTCTGGGGAAGCATAGGTGCGTTTGCTGTGTTCTCCAAATCCCTGTGTCGACAAATCAAGGCAGCCCCCAGTCACCCGGGAGCTGTTTGATTTTATTCGGAGCCCAAAGGGATCAAGCGACGAACCAATCCAATGTCATCGTCTCTTCGCCATCAACGCGGCTCAGGAAGGCGATGTCCAGTGTATCTGTGACCTCATCCTGATCGTGATCCAGTACCAACCAGGAAGAACTGCCCTGATCTCTCAGGGACAACGCGCCGTCGTTCAGTGCCGTTGCCAGGTCCAACCCCAGCTCAGTCAAGAGGCCCGAGATATCCATCTTGTCCCCGTCGGTGACGCGGAAGTCCTTGATGGTATCGCCGATCTCAGACTGTGCCCCAAAGACGAAAATGTCTGCGCCCCGGCCACCGGTCAATTCATCAGCGCCGTCGCCACCGACCAGAAGATCGTCTTCCGATCCCCCATCCAATTCGTCGTCTCCCGCCCCGCCGAAGAGTTCATCGATACCTTGATCGCCATCCAATTCGTCATTGCCGGTTCCACCGCGCAGCGTGTCGTTGCCTTTGCCGCCGGTGAGTTCGTCATTGCCATCGCCGCCATCAAGGACGTCGTTGCCATCTTCACCGTCGATTTCATCGTGACCAGTGCCGCCGCTGACAATGTCGTCTTCTGACCCGGCATCAATCCGGTCATTGCCGCCGCCACCTGTGATGATGTCTGCGCCTTTGTCGCCGTCGATCCGGTCATCGCCATCGCCGCCATCCACGATATCGTTGCCCGTGCCCGCTGCAATGCGGTCATCACCTGCCCCGGCCGAGATCACATCGGCGCCCATTCCAGAGTCGATCTTGTCGAGCCCGCTGCCTGTGGTGATTTGGTCAATCCCGTTCCCGGTCCGGACCGAGTTGTTGCCATCGCCCGCATCAACCACGTCCATTCCATTGCCTGTGATGATCGAGTCCGCACCACCGAGAGACGTGATGGTATTATCACCGTTGCCTCCGGAAATTCGGTTCGCGCCCTCACCCGCATGGATTTCGTCATTCCCGTCGTCACCCATGATGCGGTCATTGCCGGCGCCCGTCACAATCAGATCGTCTCCGACGTCACCGTCGACAGTATTGTTCCCGTCGCCCGCATAGATCACATCGTTTCCGGCCCCTGCATAGATTTTGTCGGCACCGGTTCCCGTGGTGATCGTGTCATTCCCGGCTTTGGTTGTGACCTTGTTCGCGCCGTTGCCAGCGTCGATGGTATTGGTGCCCGTGCCGCCGATGCGAATGGTGTCCTTGTCGTCACCCGTGATCACTTCGTTGTCGCCACCAAGCAGCCCGATCGCGTTATCGCCATCGCCAGCGTTGACATAGTCATTGCCGGATCCGGCATAGATCTTATCCTTGCCCGCCCCAGCGACGATGCGATTGTCGCCTTCACCAACAGTGACTTTGTTGTCGCCGTCGCCCGCGTCCACATCGTCGTTGCCGTTGCCCAAGCGGATCGAATCCCGTCCACCAAGGGCCGTAACTGTGTTGTTGCCGGACGCGGAATCAATGCGGTTGTCACCTGCGCCTGCGTGAACGGTGTCGTTCCCAGTGCCAGCATTGATGCGGTCATTTCCGACGCCAGCGGTGATCACGTCGTCTCCTGCATCTGCGTCGACCCGATTCATGCCGTCGCCCGCGTCAATCGTATCGTTGCCGCCTTCGCCGTTGATCCGGTCATTCCCATCACCGCCATACATGACGTCATTGCCATTGCTGCCGTAAAATGTGTCGTGCCCAGCACCTCCGTCGAGCGTGTTGTTCCCGGAGTTGGCATAAAGCTTGTCGTTGCCGCCTCCTCCGATCAGCGTATCGTCGCCATCCCCGCCATAAAGCCGGTCTGCATCGTCGCCGCCATCAATCACGTCATTGCCGGAGCCGCCATAAACGCGGTCCTTGCCCGCACCCCCCAGCAATGTGTCGTCGCCATCTTCGCCGTAGATCGAGTCATGCGCATCGCCGCCGTCGATCTCGTCGTTGCCAGCGCGACCCCACAACTGGTCGTTTCCGTCATTCCCGGCAATCTGATTGTCAGCTTCGTTTCCGTATCCCTTGTCGCGGCCACGCCCAAGGATCAGGTTTTCGATCATCGTGCCGTCCGCAACTGTCAGGCTCTTGCCCGCTACGCGTCCGGATGCACCACTTTCCAGCGAAACAATGACATTCGAGGCAATGCCGCTGAGGTCGAGCGTATCCATCCCGCCATCTGCATCGGTGATCGTGCCCAGTGCCGCCGTCCAATTTCGCCCGAAATCCGCGTCGATCACGTAGGTGTCATTGATGACAGCCGGATCCGGGTTGGGGTCCGGGTCAGGGGCCGGAGCGCCAGAGCCGATGATCGCATCCACATCCGCGCTTGCGGCCACTCCGCTCAGGAACGCAAGCTGCGTCGTGCTGCCGCCGAAGGTGATTTCGAGCCAGGACCCGCCAGATCCGGACGCGAGTGAGACCACGCCATCCCCGACCGCATCATCGCCGGAATACCCAATTGCACTGAGCAGAGAGGAGATATCGACGACATCGCCTTGACCCAGATCGAAATCGGTAATCGTATCCCCCGCCTCGTTCAGGGCAGAATACTTGAATTGATCCGAACCGGTGCCGCCAGTCAACGTGTCGATACCTGCGCCACCGATCAGCACGTCATTCCCGCCACCTGCAAGGATCACGTCATCGCCCGCGCCTGCATCCAGCCGGTTGTTGGCATCGTTCCCGATCAGGTAGTCGTCGCCCGATCCAGTGGTTGCATTTTCAATGACCGTGTCGCGCCCGATGGCGAAGTTGCCTTTGCGCCCGTTCAGGTCAGAATGGGTTTCTTCGTTCAGGTTCAACACCTGATCGGCACTTCGGGATGCCAAGTTGATCAGGTCGGTCCCGCCGCTGTCCACGATTGTCACCGCGAAGTTGTTCGGCAGGTTCATCCCATACCGGCCAGTGGTCTCGTTATCGCCATAGACTGTATCGCCGGTTTCCACATTCGTGGGCGTGCCATAAAGCGAATGGATCGCCGCGATATCACCCAGTTGCAGGGTGGCCAGATACATGTGCGTCGCATCGGTCCACGTGTTTTCGTTCTGCGAAAAATACGACATGACCGATGTCTGCCAGCTATCATTCGCAAAGCCCGCATCCTGCCCGTAATCGGCGTTTCCGTTGTAATCTCCGGTATGACCCAGTCCCAGTGCATGCCCGATTTCGTGCATGTAGGTCTGGAAATAGTAATCCCCGTAATTGGCCCAAGACGTATGCACGTTCACGGTCGACTGAATGATATGCCCACCACTGACTGACGAGAACGCATAGGCCCCGGACTGGGTGTCCTGAAAGATCATGTCCGCGCCAGAGCGATCCGAGGTCTCAACGAATTGCAGACCGCTCACGGCTGTCCATGCCTCGAACGCCTTTTCGGCAGTTTCCTTGGCATGGGCGGTCAGTCCGTTCAGATTATAGGTGATCGTGCCGCCCGTCTGGACATCGTAGTGGCGTGGAACGGTACCGAAATCGACCCAGAAATCCTCGGTCAGGTATTCCGCGATCTGGTCGTAACTCCAGACAGCCTTGCCGCTTGAAACCGACGCGCTGCCCGATCCGCTATCCTGTGATGTATCTGTTGTATGCTGGTCGAAATTGATTGTGCCGGGGTCGCGGGCCATACAAATTGTGCACATAAGACGTGTACCTTTCGAAAATCGTTAAACTTACAGGGGAAGTCCGGAATGCCGCGCGAGCGTGCGGGCGAAATCGGCCAGCATGTCGTCGTTGATTCCGGTATCGACAACAGACAGCTCGATCTCGGGGCCGTGGCCCGCGTGACCGGAACTGTCCTGCCAGGAAAGAAAGCCCGCCAGAGCATGAGGATTCTGGCGGGTTGGTTCGAACCGCACAGTGAGGTGCGCGCGCACCCCGGTGGAGGGATCAGGGCTGACGATGACCGACCGACCCAAATGCAGTCCGCGCAACGCTACCCCCAACGCTTCACAGAGCGGCGTAGGGGTCTCGCCGTCACACTGAACGTGGATTGGTCGTAGCTCGGATCCTGCGAGCGACGGCGTAGATGCACAGAGGGTCAGCGCAGCGATGGAAACGCTGGCGAACTTGCCAAAGAAGGTCATGAAGTCAGCCCATAAAACGGTTGGAACGAAGAAGAATTGTTCGCGCCGTTCTGGCTGCTGTGATGATGATTCTTAGTTTAGGAAATGGCGCATCTATGGGCGCCTTCCGGGCCATATTATGACACGGTTAACAGTATGAATTTATGAAAATTTTACGAAAATCTTCTGGGTCACAAATTACTGCTCGGAACACTGTTCTGACGCCTGATGTGCATAGGTCTTCAAAAGCCCCCAGATTGACTCCAGATGTCCTCGCGACACGTGCAACCGAACGCCGTCAGGACCGCGTGAAAACAGGATCACCTCGTGCCCTGCGAACAGTCGGACACAAGAGGCCGATGGCATTTCAATCGAAACCTCAGTCCCGCGCCGGAGAACGGACAGGCAATCACGTCCTTGTAAGTCAATAACGGCGAACCCGTCCGTCATATCCGATACGGCGACACCTAGTTCCGCGTTCCATCCATCCACCAGCACAGGACCATTCACAACCAGCACCCGATCCCGTCGCAAGCGCAGAGCATAGCTCTCGCCCGGTTCCGCATGCGGCCAGCCCACGGCTTGCTGAAAGCCAGACAGGTTCAGGCAAGCTCTGTATGGCCCGCTTATCACCGTTTGCCGTTCCGGGACGACGCACGCCATCTGAAGTCTATCCGTTGTAATCGGTGGTCGGTCATTCCCATTCAAAGGGTCCCATTTTGCGCTGTCATCCCGCATGAAGCCGCTCTCCTTCCGGATCAAGGAAACAGGGATCACACAGGGTCGCGCGGTGAGTTTTGCCCAGATGGAACAGTGTCACCTCTTCGCCCAAGGGTACATCTGCGTTGACCATGCCCAGCGCAATCGGCGTGTCGAGCGTTGGGCTGAAATACGCGGAACTCACGTACCCTTTGGACATGCGCGCCCCCGCTGGTCCGACGACCACATGGGCGCCAACAGGCAAAACCTCTGTGCTTTGAAGCCCGACAAGGCGCCGCCGATCCTGGCGGTTGGCGTTTTCCGTGTGTAATCCGCGATCCCCGACAAAAGCGGTTTTCTTCCGCGCGCGCGGCACACCGAAGCCCAGATCATGCGGCATGGTTTCCCCGTCCGTGTCCTTGCCCACGATGATGAAGCCCTTTTCTGCCCGCAGGATCGACAAGGCCTCGACCCCGATTGGGCCACCTCCCTGCTCCCCCGCCGCGTTCAACAGCGTCTCCCAGACGCGTGCTGCGATCCGTGCGGGGGCGGAGACTTCGAAACTGGCATCTCCCGTAAAGCTCACTCGGGCAATGCGCAGGGGATGATCGTCCAGGGTGGTTTCGACACAACGCATAGGGGGCAGGGCGCCCGAAGACAGGTCAACGCCTGTCGCCAATGCCTCGGCACAGACGCGCGCTTTTGGTCCTGTCACTGTGACCGTCGCCCAGTTCTGCGTTGTGTCATGCACAAAGATGCGGTCCGGATCATTCCCGTCCTGTCGCCAGCTTTCCAGCGCATTGGTGACCCCCTCCACATGAGAGGAGGAGCAGGAGATCAAAAACCGCTCTGGTCCCAACCGCGTTACGACGCCATCGTCATAGATGATCCCGGCTTCTGTCAGCATAAACCCATAGCGGATATGCCCCGGCTTCAACGTCGCCATCGTGTTGTAGTAGACGAAGTTCACAAACGCCTCGGCATCCGGGCCCATCACTTCGATCTTGCCAAGGGGGGAGGCGTCGAACACCCCAACGGCATCGCGCGCCATGCGGGCTTCGCGCTGGGCGACACGCTCGGGTGTGCCAGAGCCATACCACCCGGGCCTGAGCCAACCGCCATATTCACCAAGCCGCGCATTCAGTGCGCGATGTGTCGCTTCGAGCGGCAGACGCTTCAGAGGACTTACCTGCTGGCCGCGATGGGCACCGCGATAGATCTCCACCGGGACGGGGACAAAGGGCGGGCGGAAGGTGGTGGTGCCAACTTCAGGGATGGATTTACCCTGCAACGCCGCCATCGCGCTGAGGCCCGCGACGTTGGAGGTCTTGCCCTGATCGGCGGCCATACCCAGCGTGGTGTAGCGTTTCAGATGCTCGACCGAGACGTAGTTCTCCCGTGCGGCCAGTTCGATATCTTTCACGGTCACGTCGTGCTGGAAGTCGATCCACTGGCGCGTCTTGCTGCCCAATTTGGTCGCGCGAGGCGTTGCGGAGTAGGCAAACTGACGCGTCGGGTTCGGGGCATGGGTTGCGGCGGCTTGGGCCTCTGCCAGTGCATCATCTGTACCAAAAGTGCCGTTGGCGGCGCCAATTGCGCGCATCCAGTCCGGCCCACTGCTCGGCACGAAACACGCCATCGCGTCGTCCCACGCCAACTTCCCTCCGGCATGTTTCCAAAGATGCACCACCGGCATCAGCCCGGCAGAGGTCAGCACCGTGTCACAGTCCAGATCCCGGTTGCCCAGCCGCAACCCGCGAATGCGACGGCGGTAGATCACGTCCGGCACGGCAGTGCCCGGCTTGACCAGCGCGATCTCTGCCCCGGCTTTGGACAAAGCAGACAGTTGGTCCCGCGCCAGTACATGATCCGCCATCACTGCAATGCGTTTGCCTACCATCACACCATACCGGGCAAGGAACTCCGCCGCGCCATTCAGCGACATCACACCCGGGCGGTCGTTCTGGCCGAAGGTGACAGGCCGGTCCAGCGCGCCGGTTGCCAGCAGACACCGTCTTGCGCGCATGCGCGTCAGCCGGGGCGCTTTGCCAAAGCCGCGATCCTGCACGAGAGCGACAAGTTGATGGTCATAGACCCCGCTCGCCGTGGTCCGCGTCAGGATACGCCCACCTGCGCGGGTGATCGCGGCGCGCATTGAGGCCACCCAGCCCGTCGGCGTTTTGCCGTCGATCTCGACCAACTGATAGACCGATCCGCCAAGATGCATGTGGTCATCAATCAGCACCACATCCTGCCCGGCCTCTGCGGCATGTCGCGCGGCTGTCAATCCGGCGACACCCCCGCCGATGACAAGCAGATCACAGCTGTCGTGCAGCTGGTCGGCCATGTAATCCGGGACTTCGCGACCATCGAGCCCGCCAAGCCCGGCCATCTTGCGGATGCTGGGTTCGAACAGGTGCCAATCTGGCCACATGAACGTTTTGTAATAGAATCCCGCCCCTAGCAGTGGATGCGCGCGATCCAGCAGGCCTTTAATATCGAACCGTGCGTTGGGCCAGGCGTTAACGGCGGTCGCCTCCATCCCGTCCACCAGCGGCGTCGTCGCAGCGGGGCAATTCGGAAACTCATTGTCGCCAAGGCGCACATTGAAGATCGCGTTGGGATCATCGAACCACGCGCTCCAGACCCCGCGCGGGCGGTGGTACTTGAAGCTGCGCCCCATCACCGTCACGCCATTGGCAAGCAACGCCGACGCCAACGTATCCCCCGGATGCCCTTTGTAATAGAGCCCGTCAAAGCGGAACGTCAGCGTCCGGGACCGGTCGATCAATCCGCCACGATCTGTGCGAAAGCTCGTCATTCGGTGTTGCTCCGCAACGGTTCCACACCAAGAACCTCCATCGAAACCGTGTCGCGTTTCATCACGAACAATTCGCGGCAGGTGACGTGCATCCAGATCTCTCGGCTGATGCCTTTGGGGTTCCTTTGCGCATAAAGATAGTGCGCCCAGTCTTCGGCACTGACCTTGCCATCTGTCATGGGTCGCGTTTTGCCCGCTTCGGCGGCGAAGTGGAATTCGCGTTCGTCACGTGGGCCGCAGAAGGGGCAGGGGAAAGTTTGCATGGCTCTTTCCCCCTAATGCGCGATGCCAGAAGCCGCGCCTTCGTCGACCAAAGCGCCGCTTGTGAAACGGTCGGGGTCAAACGGGCGACTGATATCGTGGTGCCTGCCAGTCGCCAGCAAGTGCGCAAACAGAAAGCCGCCCGCAGGGATCGCCTTGAAGCCGCCAGTCCCCCAGCCGCAATTCACATAGATGCCCGGTACGCCGCTTGGTCCGATGATGGGCGAGCTATCGGGTGTCACATCCACGATCCCACCCCAATGGCGCAGAAGCTTCACCTTGGACAGGATTGGCGCCATTTCCACGAGTCCGCCAAGCACGTCTTCTTGCATCGGCATGTTGCCGCGCTGACCGTAAGACAGCACGCGGTCCAGCCCGCCGCCGATGACCAGCCCACCTTTGTCCGATTGACTGAAATAGCAGCCATAACCGGGCGAAAAGGCGACCGTATCGATCACGGGCTTCATCGGCTCGGACACAAAGGCTTGCAGGGCGTAGGAATGGATGGGCAGCGAATATCCGGCCATATTCGCCAAGACCGAACTGTGCCCTGCGACTGCCGCTCCGATGCGTCCGGCGCGCACAGTGCCACGCGTGGTTTCCACGCCTTTGCACACGCCGCCTTCGATCAAAACGCCCGTGACTTCGCAATTCTGGATAATATCGACACCCAAGCTGTCTGCCCCGCGCGCATACCCCCACGCGACCGCATCGTGCCGCGCCGTGCCTGCGCGCCCCTGCCAGACTGCCCCGTGAATCGGGAAGCGCGCATCCTTGCGCGTGTTCAGCAAGGGTGCCTTTTTCAACACATCGTCGGCGTCATACAACTCTGCATCTGTGCCATTGATCTGCATTGCGTTCACGAGTCGTGCGGCGAGTTCCATTTCTGGCTCGGAATGGGCCATGACCAGCATCCCGCGTTGCGAGACCATGATGTTGTAATTCAGTTCGCGGGACAGGTCTTCGTACAGTTTCACCGACAGATCATAGAGCGCGACGCTGGCCGGATAGTAATAGTTCGACCGGATCACCGTGGTGTTGCGCCCAGTGTTTCCCCCGCCGATCCAGCCCTTTTCCAGCACGGCAATGCGACCCGCCTTGTGCTGCTTGGCAAGGTAATACGCTGTGGCCAGCCCGTGCCCACCGCCGCCAATGATGACGATGTCATACTCGGGCTGCAGCTTGGGCGACCGCCACGCCTTGCACCAACCAGCATTACCGGTCAGCCCTTGGCGCAGGACGTTCCAAGCGTTGTATTTTGGGGCCATCGCGGTTTCATCCCAGTGCAATGGACAGGACTGTACAGAATTGCCCTCGCGTTGCAAGCAGTGCTAGTGTGCCTCTGCCCAGTTTGCCCCAGTGCCTGCGTCCACGGTCAGGGTCACGTCGAGCTTCACCACTGGGTCGGCAGCGTTTTCCATGACTTCGCGGGCGGTGTCGATCAGAGTGTCTTCCGCCCCATTTTGGACCTCGAACAGCAATTCGTCGTGGACTTGCAGCAGCATGGTCGCGGGCTGGCCCTCAATCGCGGCGGGCATGCGGATCATGGCGCGGCGGATGATGTCGGCGGCAGTGCCTTGGATCGGCGCGTTGATCGCGGCGCGCTGCGCAAACCCGGCGCGAGGACCTTTGGCATTGATCTCCGGAGTGTGGATCTTGCGCCCGAACAAAGTTTGTACGAAACCGTGTTCCTTGGCGAAGGCTTTCGTGTCGGTCATGTTGTCCTTGATACCGGGGAAGCGTTCGAAGTAACGGTCGATAAAGCCCTGCGCCTCACTTCGGGGGATACGCAGATTACGGGCGAGGCCAAAGCCGCTGATGCCGTAAATCACCCCGAAATTGATCGCCTTGGCTTGGCGGCGAATGTCGGGGGTCATCTCATCCAAGGGCACATCAAACATCTCGCTGGCTGTCAGCGCGTGAATGTCGATCCCGTCTTTGAACGCTTGCTTTAGTTCGGGAATGTCGGCGATATGGGCGAGGATGCGCAGTTCAATCTGCGAATAATCCAGCGCGACCAATGTGCGGCCTTCTTCGGCCACGAACGCCTCGCGGATGCGACGGCCTTCTTCGGTGCGGATCGGGATGTTTTGCAGGTTCGGATCAGTCGCGGCGAGCCGCCCGGTGCTTGCCCCTGCAATGGAATAGGACGTGTGCACGCGGCCTGTTTCGGCGTTGATGTGGTCCTGCAGTGCGTCAGTGTAGGTGGATTTGAGTTTGCTGATTTGCCGCCAGTCGAGGACTCGACCGGGGAGTTCGTGTTCGGTCGCGAGGTCTTCGAGCACATCAGCGGGCGTCGAGTACTTGCCGTTCTTACCGCGTTTGCCGCCTTCCAGCCCCATCTTGTCAAAGAGGATTTCGCCCAGTTGAGCAGGGGAACCGACGTTGAAGTTTTCGCCTGTTAACTCGTGAATCTCCGCCTCAAGGCCCGCCATCTTTTGGGCAAAGGCGTTGGACATGCGCGACAGCACATCCCGGTCGACCTTGATGCCGGACATTTCCATGTTTGCCAGCACGCCAACCATCGGTCGTTCCAGCGTTTCATAGACCCTTGTGACCTGACGCTGGTGCAGTTGTGGTTTCAGCAGCTTCCACAGCCGCAGGGTAATGTCGGCGTCTTCCGCGGCGTAGTTTATCGCATCCTCGACAGGCACTTTGTCGAAGGTGATCATGGATTTGCCCGAACCCAGCAGGGATTTGATCGGAATCGGCGTGTGGTTCAGATAGCGATCGGACAGGGTGTCCATGCCGTGATTATGCTCGCCACCATGCAAGGCATAGTAAATGAGCATAGTGTGATCGATGGGCGCAACATTGACCAAGATTTTTTAAAATATCTTGGCGTCGTACTTAAT
>CAZDXI010000027.1:0-5357 GCA_964509095.1 uncultured Rhodobacterales bacterium | reverse complement strand
GGTTTCAGAAGCTCCAGCGCCGTGTTGGTCGGCAACTGGTTGTCTGCCAATGCGTCTGAGCCGAACAAGTCATCCCCGGCGTTTTCTTTGTGGATCAGCGGAATGTAGCAGGCTTCCCCCGGTTCTACCACGAGCGAAATACCCACCAAGTCGGCGGTCAACTCATTCAAACCCGTGGTTTCGGTGTCCACCGCGACCCAGCCGCGTTTGTGGGCTTTTGCGATCCAAGCTTCGAGAGCCTCGGTGTCTGTCACGGCGGTGTAGGTCGCCTGATCAAAGCTCGGCATTTCGGGTGCGTTTTCGCCGCCCTCTTGCGTGGGCGTCTCAGGAATTGCGGGAGCCTCGACACCCAACTGATCGGAAATCCGCTTGGTCAGAGTGCGGAATTCCATCGAGGTCAAGAAGGCCAGAAGTTTTTCCGGCTCCGGGTCGCGCACTTCCAGATCGTCCAGCGTGAAGTCCAGCGGCGTGGCGCAATCCAATTGCACAAGGCGCTTGGACATTTCGATCTGATCACGCTTTTCGATCAGGGTTTCACGGCGTTTGGGTTGTTTGATCTCTTCGGCGCGGTCGAGCAATTCTTCCAATGAGCCGAACTCGTTAATCAGCAGGGCCGCCGTCTTGATCCCGATACCCGGCGCACCGGGAACGTTGTCCACACTGTCCCCGGCCAGCGCCTGAACATCAACAACGCGTTCTGGGCCGACGCCGAATTTCTCGTGCACGCCGTCCACATCAATACGGCGGTTCTTCATCGCATCCAGCATTTCGACCCCGCCGCCGACCAGCTGCATCAGGTCTTTGTCCGAAGAGATGATCGTGACCCGCCCACCGGCGTCGCGCGCTTGCACGGACAGGGTGGCGATGATGTCGTCGGCCTCGTAGCCCTCGATTTCTTCACAGGCGATGTTGAATGCGACAGTTGCGTCGCGCGTCAGTGGGATCTGCGGACGCAGATCCTCGGGCATGGCCTCGCGATTGGCCTTGTACTGGTCGTAGATCTCGTTGCGGAACGTGTGGCTGCCTTTGTCAAAGATCACCGCCACATGGGTCGGCGCGTCCGGGCCGTGGTTCCCTTCGACATAACGGTGCAGCATGTTGCAAAACCCGCTAACCGCACCAATCGGCAGCCCATCGGATTTACGCGTCAGCGGAGGCAATGCGTGATAGGCGCGGAAAATGAAGGCCGAGCCATCGATCAGGTGCAGATGGCACCCCTTGCCGAATCCTGTGGTCATAATACCCTCCCCATGCTGATCGAGGAGGTTTTGCCATGTTCCGAGCCCTGCTGCTAGCCAGTGTTTTGACGATATTGGCTAATGCATCATTGGCCGAGCAATTGAAGGTGCCGGGACTGTCGCCGGAGGCGCCCGCCACTCTGGACTTACCCGCTTGCGAAAATACCCGAGACGACAACAACTGCGCTCGGGTGCTGGCTTGTTTTGGACTGCAAGGCGTGTACTTCGACGGTCAGGCGCGGGGCTGGGGCAGGGGGACGCTTGCAGGACAGCGTAATGACGGCGTTGTCTGCGGCGGAACCTGGGAAGCAGGCACGGGACCTTGGGGCTCGGGCGTGGCGCGGTTTCGATGCGAGGACGGCACTCAGGGACAGGTGATGTATTTCACACAAGACCCCGAAACCGGCACCGCTATCGGACGCGGCATGGACAGCACGGGCCGCCATATCAAAGGATGGAGCGGTCACAATGTGCTGGAGTTTCTCGGTGAAGGCGACGCGTTGAACGCCGAGCTGCCGTGTTCGACGGTGCCAATCCCGATCAGTTAAGACGGTCCGCGAAAAAGGCGGGCAGCCGTGATGTGTTCCGTTTTGATATGGGTCGAAACGACCGTCAGGTTCTTTGCACTGAACCTCGGGATCACATGCTTCAGAACCCGTAAAACCCCTCTGGGTTCGTGACCAAAATCTTGTGCCGTAATTCAGCGTCTGCACCCCAATCAGCCAGATGATCCAGAAGGGCTCCGTCATTTGGCATCATGCCCACATGGCGCACATGCGGCCAATCCGACCCCCAGACAAGCCGATCCGGGTTGGCGTCCATCAAGGCCTCTGCCATCGGCGTCACATCATCATAGGGCGTCCGATCCCGTGCGCTGATGCGATAAGGCCCGGTCAGTTTGACCCAGCAGCGGCCTTCCTTCACGGCACCAAGGAAGCGTTGGTATCCGGGGTCAGTAACCCCAAGCGCGGTTTTGGTGTATCCAAGATGACCAAAGATCACCGGCACCTTGGAGCGGGACAGGGCAGCATCGATATCGTCGAACTGTTCAACATGGGCGAGGAATTCGATATGCCAGCCCAAATCTTTGATCCGGGACGTAAATTCCCACGCTTCGTCAAGATCGCGGAACGGCATGCCGCCACTGTCTACGATATTCACGCGAATGCCGCGCACGCCCGCAGCGTGGAAGTCTTCAAGTTCCGCATCCGTAATCGCAGACGTCACAGTCACAACGCCTCGAAATCGGTCAGGCGCGGCGGCAATGGCGGTGACTAGGGCCGTGTTGTCCTCGGCATACACGCTGGGCTGAATGAGAACTCCGCGTGTCACACCAAGGCGCTCGGCCAAGGTGTTGTACATGTCCATATCGGCAAGGTGCGGCGTGTAACTGCGCGCCGGTGTCAGCGCGTGGTCCTGGCCTGTTGGAAAGACGTGGAAATGCGTATCGATGGCATTCTCGGGCATTTCGAATTTTGGCGGCTGTGGGTCGGGATCTGGACCGGGACAAACGGGAATATCATCGGGGTGTGTCATGTCGGATTACTTTCGCAAGAATACAGGCCGCATGTGATGATCTCTTATTGCGCGCGTGAGAGCAAAGGCAAAGGCCACACGCGGAGTTCGCACCGCCTTCGGATCGGTGGTACCAAGTACGATGGGCAAGGTCGACGAAAGGCAACATGCGATGATCAAAGTGCTGGGACGCGCGAATTCGGTCAATGTGCAGAAAGTGATGTGGTGCGCCGCGGAACTGGGACTGGAGGTTGAGCGCACAGACATCGGTGGCGCCTTCGGAGGCACGGATACGGACGAATTTGGCGCGCTGAACCCCAATCGCACCATTCCAGTTCTGGTCGACGGGTCTTTTGCGCTTTGGGAATCGAACGCGATTGTGCGCTATCTTTGTGCGCAGTACGGACCGGCAGAGTGGGGTCTGTCGTCTGCCGCACAACAGGCGCAGGCGGACCAATGGATGGATTGGTATCTGACCTCTTTGCACCCACCTATGACGACACTGTTCTGGCAGTTGATCCGCACCGATCCAATCGATCAGGACGCGGCCAAGATCGAAGACGCGCAGACAACCGCTGCGCGGAAATGGACGCTGCTTGATCGGCACTTGAGCGATAATCGGTTTGTGTTGGGCGATCAGTTGAGCATGGCCGATATCCCTGTGGGATGTGCAGCGTATCGCTGGCACTCTCTGGAGATTGAGCGCCCCGCTTTGCCGAACTTGCGGCGCTGGTGGGACAGTCTGGTCGCGCGGGATGCGTACAAGGATAACGTCATGTTTCCGCTGACTTGATCGCCGTTTTGTGTCGGCTCACATGCGACCTGCCGCATCGCGTTTGGTCTGCGTGGGTCGGTACATTAGTCGGAGGCGTTATTCCGCTTTGTCCTGATGATCTTCATGCACGTATTTGCAATCGCAATACGGGCATTCGACCCAGCCGTGTTCATTGGGAATCTGTAACCAGACGCGCGGATGTCCCAAAGCGCCTTCGCCGCCATCGCAGGCCACGCGATAGGTGTTCACGATCTTGGTTTCGGGGGCTTGGATAGTCATGGCATGTGTTCCCTTGGGCTGGCCTGCTTATGCGATACCACTGATCTTTCGGCAAGAGGCGAGACGTCGCGGTGTGCTGTTAAGGGAGCAAAGGTTTTCGCAGGGTTAATGGGCACAAGGGATCGTCAAAAATAGGGGCGACGAAAAAGACTCGGCATGAGAACAAAAGGTGAATATAGGTATGAGTCCTATGTTTGCCGAACTGTCTGCCCAGTCCAATTTCACCTTCCTCACCGGGGCCTCGCATCCGGAGGAATATATGCGTCGTGCGGCGGCGCTGGGCCTGTCCGGCGTGGCGATTGCGGATGACAATTCAGTAGCCGGAATCGTGCGTGCCCATACGGAGGCGAGGAATATCGCGCGTCTGGTCAAAGAACGGCAGGATTGGGACGCCGCGAATGCGCCGATTGGCCCGTCATGGTCGGGGGAAACGCCGCCCTCCTTCCCGATCTATAACGCCCCGCGCCTGATCCCGGCGGCGCGGATTTGCTGCACGGATGCGCCGCCCATAACGGTGTTGCCGCGGGACCGGACAGGCTGGGCGCGGCTCTGTCGGCTGATCTCCCTCGGGCGGCTTCGGGCGGAAAAAGGGTCGTGCGATCTGCAACTGAGCGATCTGACGGAGCATTCCGACGGGCTGGAAATGCTCATCTGGCCCGGACGTGGTTGGCAAAAGGCGGCTTATGAGCTTCGCAAACAGGCCCCGGATCGTGTGTCCCTCCTGCTGTGCCCCCATTACGATGGCCGGGATTCCGCGCGGTTTGACCGTCTGACGGAGGCAGCTTTGAGCGAGAACCTGACGACGGTCGCCTCCGCTGCGCCGCGCATGCATCATGGGCGCAGACGTCGCCTTGCGGATGTGCTGAGTGCGGTGCGCGAGGGCTGCCGGGTCGATGATCTGGGGCGCACGGCGCTGGCCAATGGCGAACAGCGCCTGCGCTCCGAAGCTGAGCTGCGCCGTCTGCTTGGCCCGCACGAAGACGCCGTGGATCGGGCCATTGCGATGGCCGAACGGCTTGATTTCTCCCTCGATGTGCTGCGCTATGAATATCCATCCGAGATCACGGAAAACGAAACGCCCTCCCAACGCCTCACCCGGCTGGCAGAGGAAGGCTTGCGCTGGCGCTATCCCAATGGCGCGTCCGAGCGAGTGCAAAAGCTGATGCGCCACGAACTCGACCTGATCGGTAAGCTGAAATACGAACCCTATTTCCTAACCGTGCGCGATGTGGTCGCCTTTGCCCGGTCCCGCGACATCCTCTGCCAAGGGCGCGGCTCTGCGGCGAATTCCGTGGTGTGTTATTGCCTTGGGATCACCTCCGTCAGTCCCGAGATCGGCACGATGGTGTTCGAACGCTTCGTCAGTGAGGCGCGGGACGAGCCGCCCGACATCGACGTCGATTTCGAACACGAACGCCGCGAAGAGGTGATCCAGCACATCTATGAACGCTATGGCCGGCACCGCGCTGGGCTCTGCGCGACCGTTGTGCATTACCGCGGCAAGCGCGCCATCCGCGAGGTGGGCCGCGCGATGGGGCTGACCGAAGACA
>CAZDXI010000026.1:0-19565 GCA_964509095.1 uncultured Rhodobacterales bacterium | reverse complement strand
GCGATGGCCGAAGCGGCCTCTGGTCCGCTCGCAGGTGTGTTGTCCTATGAAGAAGACCCGCTGGTCTCCATCGATTTCAACCACGACCCGCATTCGTCCTGCTTTGCGGCGGCGCAGACAACTGTGACCGCAGATGGTATGGTGCGCGTGGTCAGCTGGTATGACAACGAATGGGGCTTCTCCAACCGGATGATCGACACGGGTCGTCGCATGGGTGAACTGCTCCAGCTGGCGGCGGATGACGTCAAACTGGCAAGCTGAATAAGGGCCCCTGCCATAGGGGGAGCGACACATGACATTGCATGCAACGATTGAACGGGTGACGGATCGCATCATCGCCCGCAGCGAAACGACACGTCAAAAGCACCTGTCTGTGATGGAGGCGGCGCGATCCAAAGGTCCTGCGCGCGCGCATCTGTCCTGTAGCGGACAGGCGCATGCCTATGCGGCATCAGGCGACGACAAATCGCGGCTCGCGACCACGTCGGCGGGCAATCTGGGTATCGTGACGGCCTATAACGACATGCTTTCAGCACACCAACCGTTCGAGAATTATCCGCAAATCATCCGTGACGCAGCACGCGCAGCAGGTGGCACGGCTCAGGTCGCGGGTGGCGTGCCGGCGATGTGCGATGGCGTGACCCAAGGCGAAGCGGGCATGGAACTCAGCCTGTTTTCCCGCGATGTGATTGCGATGGCCACAGCGGTTGCGCTGTCCCATAACGTGTTTGATGCAGCCGTGTTCCTTGGGGTGTGTGACAAGATCGTGCCCGGCCTTGTGATCGGAGCGCAGGCCTTTGGGCATCTACCGGTGGTGTTCATGCCCGCCGGGCCAATGTTGAGCGGTCTGCCAAACGACGAAAAGGCCAAAGTGCGCCAGAAATTCGCCGCCGGAGAAGTGGGTCGCGACGCGTTGATGGAGGCCGAGATGGCCGCTTATCACGGTCCCGGCACCTGCACGTTCTATGGAACCGCCAACACCAACCAGATGCTGATGGAGTTTATGGGGTTGCACCTGCCGGGTGCCAGTTTCGTGTCCCCCAATACACCGCTGCGCGAGGCGCTGACTCAGGAAGGGGCCAAGCGCGCCCTGTCGATGAGCGCGCTGGGGAATGCCTATACGCCTGTGTGCCAGATTCTGGATGAGAAGGCGTTCGTGAACGGGATCGTCGGGCTGAATGCGACGGGTGGGTCTACGAACCTGCTGATCCATCTGGTTGCAATGGCGCGTGCGGGGGGGATAATCCTCGACTGGCAGGATTTTTCCGAACTTTCCGATATTACGCCACTAATGGCGCGGGTCTATCCCAACGGTCTGGCCGACGTGAACCATTTCCACGCGGCAGGTGGTTTGGGCTACATGATTGGCGATCTGCTGAACGCGGGCCTGCTGCATCCAGACACACTGACCGTCGCCGGCGAGGGGCTAGAGAATTACACGCAAGAACCCAAACTGATTGACGGCGAGCTAAGCTGGCAGAAAGGCTCGGGCGAAACTCTGAACGACAAGATACTGCGCCCGGCAAACGATCCGTTCCAAGACACGGGCGGTTTGAAACGTCTGACCGGAACGCTGGGGACGGCGGTGATGAAAGTGTCTGCGGTGGCACCCGAGCATCACGTGATTGAAGCCCCTGTGCGCGTGTTCGCGGATCAGGACGATGTGAAGACCGCGTTCAAGGCGGGTGAGCTGACCGAAGACGTGATTGTCGTCGTGCGCTTTCAGGGGCCGAAAGCCAACGGTATGCCGGAATTGCACAGCCTGACACCGCTGCTGTCGATCCTGCAAGGGCGTGGGCAAAAGGTGGCTCTGGGCACCGATGGGCGCATGTCTGGCGCGTCGGGCAAGGTCCCTGCGGCGATCCATGTCTGCCCTGAAGCCGTGGACGGTGGCGCAATTGCCAAGCTGCGCGATGGAGACGTGCTGCGGGTTGACGCGACGACGGGTGTGCTCGACATTCTGACCGAGGGCGTGCTGGAGCGCGATGCCGAAACGGCGGATTTAAGCGCGAATGAAGTCGGCATGGGGCGCGAGTTGTTCGCGACCTTCCGCCAGTCAGTCGGCGCGGCAGACACCGGCGCTTGCGCATTTGGAGTGTGATTGATGGCTTTGAAACCGGCTGACGCCGCCCGCAGAACCCGCGAGATTTGCGCGCTTGCCCCGATCGTTCCAGTGATTGTCGTGGATGATGTCGCGGATGCGAGACCCTTGGCGGAAGCGTTGATCGCAGGTGGATTGCCTGCGTTGGAAGTCACGTTGCGCACCCCTGCCGCACTTGAAGCGATCCGCGCGATGGCGGACGTGCCCGGCGGACATGTGGGCGCGGGAACCTTGGTCACGCCCGCAGATGTGCGCGCAGCCAAGGACGCAGGCGCGACGTTTGGCGTGTCCCCCGGTGCAACGGACGAACTGCTCGCCGCGTGCGAGGCCGAAGACCTGCCGTTACTGCCCGGTGCGGCCACAGCCAGCGAAGCGATGCAGATGCTCGCGCGCGGCTATGACATGTTGAAGTTCTTCCCGGCGGAAGCCTCTGGCGGGGCCCCTGCCCTAAAAGCCATCGGCGCGCCTTTGCCTCAGATTACGTTCTGTCCTACAGGTGGGGTCAGCACGAGCAATGCAGACAGCTATCTGAGCCTTCCCAATGTGCTGTGTGCCGGGGGAAGCTGGGTTGCCCCTAAGGATTTGATCAAAGCTGGCAAGTGGGACGAGATCGAACAGCTGGCGCGGGCTGCTTCCGCGCTCGGGAACATCGCCGGCTAGCAGCAATTTCAGAGCATGGCAGTCATTGTGTTTTGCGCCGCGGGATGGCTGGTTTGAGCCCTTCGTGACATCAAGCTAAGCACCCAGCCCGGATCGAGCACGTAGTGCGCCGGGCCAGCGGCGGACCGCCCGGGCAGTCTGCCACTGGCCCTATCTTCTAAGAACACCGATGGCGGCGACGTCCGCAGAACCGAAAACCGTGTTTGTTGCCGCCTGCGAAACACTGCCGGAAACAGTGTATCTGAATTGCAATTCAAGGTAGGCGTGCTACGGTAATTCCATTGTTTGTCAGGGAATTTAACCATGAACGCCCCCTTTACTCAGGCTAATCGGATCGGTCGGCTGCACACGGATCTGGGCACGGATGTGCTGGTTTTGCTGCGATTCACTGGAAACGACGGGATGAACCGGTTGTTTGATTACCGGGTCGAAGCCCTGTCCACCAATCCCGAAGTTAACTTTGATGCGCTGCTTGGCACCCACGCCCGAGTAGAGCTGGACAACGGGTCTGGCACCAACGTCTGGTTTGATGGGATCGTGACCCGCGCCGTCTGGGCCGGGATTGACGAAAACGGCCATCGCTATGATCTGGAACTGCGCCCATGGATCTGGCTGGCCGGGCGTCGCCGCAACCAGCGTATTTTCCACAACATGACCGGCCCGGAGATCATCGAAGAACTGCTTGGCGCTTATGCGTCGCTTGGGGATCCGCATCTGGAAAACAAGCTGACCGCTTCGTATCCGAAGCTGGAGTATACGGTTCAGTACCGCGAAAGCGATCTGGCTATGGCGACCCGGCTGATGGAACGCTTTGGAATCAACTACCATTTCACGCACAAAGATGGCTCGCACACGTTGGTGATGACTGACAGCGTGGACGAACACGAAAACCTGCCTGATGGCGTGCGCCCGTATCGCGGCGTGGATGGTCACCACCAGCAGGAAGAAGAGCACTTCTGGGAATTCCTGCCGGAGCGTAACATTACGACCGGTTCAATCCAGTTGACGGATTACAACTTCAAATTCCCGAACGCCAAGATGGAAACCGAGTATTCCCTCGCGGCGCAGCATCCGCATGGCGATATCCAAAGTTTTGACTATCCCGGCGACTACCTTGATGCCAGCGATGGCGGCGGGCGCGTGGCCCCTGTGCGGACCGAACAGGAACGCGCGATGGACGCAGCAGTCACAGCCGTTGGCGATATCACCAGCCTGAAGTCGGGACTGAAGATCGGCATCACCGGGGATCACCTGCCGTCAGTAATGGCGGATCCGTATATCTGCATGGAAGCCAACCATTCTTATGTGTCGGACGCATATGCGACTGGCGATCCGGGCAGCGACGACTATTCCTATAAAGGGCAGTACCGTCTGCAGCCGGTCAAAGCGCCGTTGCGCCCAATCCGCCGCACACCTTTGCCAATTGTGCAGGGCCCACAAACGGCCGTCGTCGTCGGAGACGGAGAGATCGATTGCGATGAATTCGGTCGTATCCTCGTGCGGTTCCACTGGGACCTTGAAGAGGCCCATTCCATGCGGTGCCGAGTCTCCCAGAACTGGGCGTCCAAGGGCTGGGGCGGCATGGTCATCCCGCGCATCGGCATGGAAGTTGTGGTCGAGTTCCTGGAAGGCGACCCGGATAAGCCACTGGTTACCGGCTGCGTCTATAACGGCGCCAACGATCCGCCCTACCCCTTGCCCGATCACAAGACGAAGTCCGTGTTCAAGACAGACACCCACGAAGGCAGCGGCTTTAACGAACTGACGTTCGAAGACAAAAACGACGAAGAGCTGATCTATATGCATGGGCAAAAGGACCAGCGGATCGAAATCCTCAACGACCGGTCAAAATCCATTGGCCGGGATGAGGCAAACACGATCGGACAAGACCGCTCGCAGGCCGTGGGTCGAGACGAAACGATGAATGTCGGTCAGGACCAACGCGAAACTGTGGGCCGTGATGTGGTCTACCAAGTGGGCCGCGACCAGCAGGAGAAATACGGCAAAGACCACGTGCACTATGTCGGCAACATCCACAAACAGGACATCTATGCCGATCACATCGTGCAAGTGGGCCGCAACCGGGAAGAAGCGATCCTCGGCAAGGCCGTATTGGACGTGACCAAATCGATCACGAACAACACCGGCAAACACACTCTGATGGCGTTCGAGAAGTTCACGATCAAAGGCCCCGGCGGCAAGATCACCATTGATGGCAGCGGCATCACGCTGGAAGCGCCTGTGATCAACCTCAAAGGTCGCGTGTCCATGGGCGGCGGTGGCGGTGCACAGGTTCCGACGCTGCAAGGGGCGGCTAATGACGCATTGCCGCTTGTGGAAGAGTGCCTGGCGCAGAAGGACTAACGCCGTTCGACGGGTTCTGTCATGACGTTCCAGTGCCACCCTGCGATCCCGTTCGCTCCGCTTACGGAGGATGACGGGCCGGATATTCCGCTTCCCGGAGATGGGACGCTGTTTGTTCAGGATGCCCCAGTCTTTGCGCTGCTTGACGGTGCACAGTACATTAATCTGGCCCAGATCATTGAGGCTGCAGAGATCGACGCAGTTTGCCTGTTTGACGCCGATGGCGACGATGACGAGATCCTTGACGCCGCTCCTTGGCTGGTCAGTCTGCCCGCCGACACCAAGTTCACCCGCAACCTGTTCACGCGCTCTGATGCGCCCTGGCATTTGTGGGGGCGGGGGCACCCGGTTGTTCTTCAATCCGGGGGCACGCTGCAAGACCTTCGCGCGCATCTGCGCCGGTTTGTGCGCATGCGTCTTCCCTCCGGCGCGATGCCGTTCTTTCGGTTCTGGGATGGGTTGATCCTGTCCGACTACATGAGCGGATGCGCGAAGACGCCGGACCGTGTGGCCCGTCTGTTTGGACGTAACAGCGATGGCGCGTCGTTGATCCACACGATCTGGACGCCCACCGAAGACGACCCCGACCAACTGCTTGGCTTTTCGTGGACCGGGGATGTGCCAAAGCCCGACGGCACGACCGATCAGAGCTTTGACGCCGCCGATTTGCGAATTCTACAGACCGGAGTCGACCGGCGACTGACCAAGAAGCTCACGCGCAAACTTGAAGAACCGATCGCCAAACTGGACCCGGACCAGACGCACGAAGCAAAACGTTATGCCGATGGGGCCGTGCGGTTTGTGCGCCGCTACGGGGCGGGGCAATCGGTCAACATGGAACAGGATTGCTTTGAACTTGCGATGATTGCCTTCATGATGGGTCCGAACTGGGCGCAGGTGATGCATGGGCCGGTGATGAAAGAGCCCTTGATCCCGATATCTCACCGCGTAGCGTTGCTGCGCGAAAGTTACCTTGGGGCGTTGGCCAAAGTGCCACCGCCTGTTGATGATACGAAAGGAGACTCCTGATGGCTGCACCTGCTGCTGCGGCGCCCGCCGCCGTGTATGTTGCCGGAGCCGGGCTTGTTGCTGGCGCGATCTGGTTGATGACCCCTGCGGGAAAACGCGCGTCCGAAACGCTGGGCGAGGCGATATACGACGGCGGTGCGCAAGCTGTCGACAACATCCGCGATCTGATTTCGGGGGACGAGGAAACCTCCGCCCCGCCTGTCACACAGACGCAAACCCAGACGGACACGCAAACGCAAGAACGCCGCTGCGACGGACCGCACGCGGGCCGGTTTCAGGCGCAAGGTTACCGGCGATCTCAGGAACCGCGCCGCGTGGAATTGTCTGAGCCATGGATGCGGGAGTGCCAAGCGCCCCTTCGCGCGGAAGGGCGCGGGATGGTCTCTGCTTTGTTGGCGGCAACCGCAGCCGTCAGCTATCAGGGCGCCGGATTGCGTGGCCCTGCCTTTTCCAAGATGAGCCAGCATGTGAATGCCGCTCCGCCAAGTGGTTTCTTTGCAGGTCACCGAGCAGGCTGGGGAATCACCGCGGCCGGAACCGTGGTTCGCAACACGTCTGCCGGACGCGATGCACCGCGCGTTGACCTTGAGGTCATTCGCGGTCGTGCATTCGGAGACAGTTGATGATCATTGATGGCTACCGCGACCTGCCCGGCTTTCCGTTTTCCCAGTATTTCGAAGAGATCGAACAATACACCAATGCACAACTATACTGGCTAGCCGTTTTGCGCTCTGTGAATGACTTCAGAGAAAGCGAGTGGAGGACAAGGCCGCGTCCGGTCGATCTGGAAGACGACATGTATATGGGGGTTGTGACCAAGTTGCAGAGCATTGAACTGCGCAAGGAAATGACACTGAACACTCGCAGCCTCGCCGGGGACATCAACATGGCGATCCGCGAGAACGGGCCGATGGATGAGGAACATATCCTGCCTGGCATGGAGCTGACCCCCGAACAACGCGACCAAATTCTGAACGGGATCCCTGAAGACAAATTGCGCCGCGATGCCACCGCAAGCTACACCCCGCATCTGATCTGGGTGGAAAAAGCCACCATCTGGGTCGACAAACCCGGAGACCCGATGGGGGGCACAGAAGTCCCGGTGGAACGGCTGATCTTCAATTGCGAAATTTCGGACGAGATGGAACCGCTGGCGCGCCGCGCATTGGCCAGCTTTCTGGCACCCGGAACAGCGATGGACCGGGTGAACGACGAGTTCGCGCAACCTGATGAGTGATTTCCAATGCCCCGACACGCAAAATCCGATGCTTTCCCGCACCTTAGCCGCCCCGACACCCCACGCATGAATTGCCGGATTGTGATTCTTGTCGTAGACTAACCACACGTTTCTTCAGGAGAGCCCCAGATGCTGCCCGTTGCCCGAGTGACTGACAAGCACGTTTGCCCCCGTTGCAAGGTGGTGACGCCCATCATCAAGGGCAGCCCGCAATCGACCTGCGACAACCTTCCGATTGCCCGCGTTGGCGACAAGGCAGCGTGCGGAGCGACCATCGTAAAGGGGTCTTCGATGGCGACCTGTGACGGCAAGCCGGTGGCTTATCTCGGCTCTACTACGTCCCATGGCGGGGTCATCATCACCGGGTCGTCCAGTTCGACCGTGTTGCCCTAAGGCAGCGCGCAGGATCAGTCGGGGAGGATCGATCCATGAACAACCACATCAACGAACCGGACGCTGACCTCACCATTCCGCCCGTGCAGATGCTGCGCAGTGACACGCCCGCGCAGCTTTATCTGGATATCCCCGAACTTCAGTCCTTCACCCGAAATCGTCCCAGCCCTGAAGAAGATCCGCTGCGTTATCTGGAGCGTCTGCGCTCTTCCACAACACCCGAAGACGCGGTGACCTTTTCCGCCTTTGCCGCGCAACCGCGCGCCGCGATAGATTGGGGCGTGCAAAGCGTGCGCATGACGTTGCCCGACCTGTCGCCTGATGATCGTCAGTTGCTGGCCTTCGTGATGCAGTGGATGGAACACCCCGGCAATGAAAACCGCTGGCGCACGTTGCAAGTCGCGATGTTCGCGGCGCGCCGGTCTCCGGTTGTGTATCTTGGCCTGGCTGTGGGGTGGTCCGGAGGACCGCTGGCCCCGAATGATCCGTCCATGCCGCCCAAATGGCGTGCGCCTTATGCGATCAACCGTGCGGTGCTGACTTCAATTGCCGTTGCGGGTGCCGATGGTCGATCTGTGAACCTTGCCCGCGTTCTTGATCTGGCAAGCGGGTTGTTCCGAATCTATTGAATAGTTAGCTGACCTCTCAGCGGTTTCCTTTTTTATCCGGGCGATATGAAAACTCTTATCCTGCGCATTGAAAACTACGCCACACTGGAAAACGGTGGTCCTGTCACGCTGACGCTGACGGGACAGAGTGCTCAGATCGGGCGCAAGGCTGGCATGGATTGGATTCTGCCAGACCCGTCGCGGCATATCTCGGGGCATCATTTCGATGTCATGCCGCAGGGCGATGGCTATGTGCTGGTGGATGTGTCGAGCAATGGGACCTTCCTGCAAGGTGAGCGGTATCGCATGGGCGGTCCGCACCAGATTCAGGATGGTGATCGGTTCACTGTCGGGCATTACATTGTACGCGCAGAGTTACATGACAGCGCAGCCGCCGCGCCATTTGTGCCGGAAATGCCGTCCCCCGCACCAGCAGCGCCCGTGCCGATACCGCCGCAAGACCAAGGCTATGCGCCACCCAGCCCGCCTCCAAGCTATGCGCCGGACCCGACGCCTGATCCGTTTGACGATGTATGGGGCGATGGAGACGCGCCTGCAGGGGACGTGCCCGCGCCCGCGCCATCCGGGCTGCAGCAGCCGTCGTTCTTAAATCGCGAGCCCTCCGCACCACCCGGTGTAATGACCCCGGATTTGTCTGCCTTACAGAACTCGTCAGCGCCGTCTGATCTGTCGATTCCGCCAATCCCGCAAGCGGCCCCACCGCAGATGCACACGCCACCCGCGCCCGATCCTGCTCAGATGCCCGCCGCTCCCCCTGCCCCGCAGCCCACGCAGGCACCCCAGCTGGGAGAGGCAAGCGCGGCAGATACAGATGCTTTTGTGCGCGCCTTCCTCGAAGGGGCCGGCGTGACAGAGATGTCGCAACTCTCCATCCCGCCGCAACAACTGGCGCGCATGATGGGACAGATCGCCCGCACCGGGACGCGTGAGTTGACGGGCATGCTCGCGGATCGCAAAGCCATCAAACAATTCGTCAGCGACACCGAAGTCACGCATCTGGCCGGGGTCGGCAACAACCCGATGAAGTTCGCCGATGGCAACCCGGAACAGGCTTTTGAATCGATGTTTCTCACGCCGCGCGAAGGCTACATGACGGGCGAAGCGGCGTTTGAGAACGCTCTGGTCGATATCCGCAAACACCAAAAAGCGATGATGGCCGCGATGCAGCCCGCGCTGGCCGAGATGATCGAAGGCCTTGGACCGGATGAGATCGAAGACGATATTGGCGGGCGCGTTCTGGGTGGTGGAACACGCAAGCTGTGGGACGAGTACGTCAAACGCTGGGAAGCCCGCGCCGCTCAGGGCGACAACGGGATGCTCGACGCCTTTGTCAAAGCGTTTTCAAAGCACTACTCTGACGCAGTGCGGAAATTGTAGAGGTATCAGGGGATGAGTTTGGACTGGATCGCAACGCCTGTGGCCGAGGATTCTCCGGCTGGGGAAGACCTCTGGGCGGGGGATGCCACGTTCGACGAATACTATTTCCCTGCTCTGGAACGTGTGCCCGAAGCCGACGATTTCTTCCGTCCCGGTATGGAGATGGACGGACGCAAAGTGTCCGAAGACGTGCTGTTTGATCCCAAATCCATCAAACTCGACGAAGAAGTCGCCAAGATTGATGCGCTTTTGCAACGCAGTCGGGATGCGCGCCTGCTGACCCTGCGGGCGCAATTCGGGATGCTCGCGGGCAACCTTGAATCCTGTGTGGAAAGCGTCGAAGCCATGGCCGCAAGCCTGACGGCGATGCCAATTGATGTGCACCCCACGCTTGCAGATGGTCCACGTGACCGGCTGGATGCGATTAACGATCTGTCCTCCGTCGGCGGGATGATCCTGCCGCTGCGCTATCTCGATCTGGCCGGGACGGGTACGTCCTTGCGCAAAATACAGGTCGTGCGAGGGGAGTTCACAGCCTCTGACGCGGAAGAAGATCTGGATGCAGATTCGCTTATGGGCGCGCTGGCAGACAGCGGTTCTTCGCTTGATGAATTAAATGACCTGTTTAAGCGGTTTTCTGCCGCTTTGTCGGGGATCGAAACCGCCTGTTTGGCCAGCGACCCACCCCACACGCCACAGCTCAAGACCCTCGCGGCAGAGATCGACAAGGTCACCGAATTGCTCGCGCAGGCTAACCCTTCGCTGACGGTGGAAAGCACGGCGGCAGGGGCAGATGACAGTGCGGATGGCGACCGGCAAGCAGCGAAAACTCCTGCCAAACCCGCCACGGATGTAAGGTCTCATGATGATGCAACGGCCCGTCTGACGGCGGTCGAAACCTACTTTGGGCAGAACGAACCATCCTCTGCGTCCGTTCTCTTGGTCACGCAGGCACGGCTGTTGATCGGCAAATCGCTGATTGATGCGTTTGATACGCTGATGCCGCAGATTTCCGATCAGGCGCAGGTGAAGTTTGCCCCAGATAGCGGCTTCCAGCTGGCGCATATGCAGCTCCGGCGGTTGGCGGATGAGGTCCTGATCGACCCGAATTTTGTTGCGCCAGAAGAGGTTGTCGAACGCCCTGCCCCAACTCCTGAACCAGAGCCGGAACCGACGCCCGAACCTGTCGAGGAGCCTGCTCCAGAACCCGAGGTGGCCGAGGATAGGGACGCAGACGCAATCGCGGACGAAAATGAAGCGACCGACGCACCCGAACCAGAACCCATTCCTGAACCCGAGCCAGTGCCCGAACCTGCTCCGATCCCCGGCCCGGAACCAGCCGAAGACGAGACCATTTTCGTGCGCTCCGCTCAGGAAGCCAACAGCCAGATCAAGGCCGTGGAAACCTACTTCCGCGCGGTCGAAAAATCCTCGCCCATTCCGATGCTTTTGGCGCGGGCGCGGTCCTACATCGGCAAGGACTTTGAAGCCCTGATGAGAGAATTCATCCCCCGTCAGGACTATTGATTACAAAGCGTAAACAACCATGCGGCGAAACCGCGGTTAACCGATTCAAGCGTTGACAAAAAGTTGTGAACACAGTCTCTTAACCAATAAGTTGTAAAGGAGTGGTTCAGTGGCGTCAGATACCGGATCAGGGCATATTAAGCGCAATCGCCCGCCGCGCGTTCACATTGCATATACAGATCCCGCGGATGCCGACAAAGAGGTCGAGCTGCCCTTCGTAATGGGTGTGATGAGCGATCTGTCCGGCAACGCCCCGGGCAAAGAAAAAGCGCCCGTGGACGAACGCGAGTTCGAAAAGGTGACCAATTCCACACTGGACACCTACATGAAGGAAAAGGTTCAGCCCGGTCTGGCCGTGATGGTCGACAACAAGCTGAAAGACGGCGGTGACAGCAAGCTCGGCATGACACTGCGGTTCAGTTCCATGGAGGATTTCGAACCTGCAAATGTTGCCCGGCAAGTGCCCGCACTGAACGAACTGCTTGAGGCGCGCCAGCAATTGGCCGACCTGCTGCTCTATATGACATCCAAGCCCAAGGCGCAGGAACAGATCAAGGATCTGCTCAACGACCCTGAGAAGCTGAAGGTGTTGGCCGAGCAAGCCAAAGCAGAAGCAGATGCGCGCAAAGCCGCAGCCGAGGCCGCTGAGTCCAGCGACGCCTGATCCGCATCCACAGATTAAGACGATTTCAAGGAGCCTGAACATTGGCAGATGAAGCCCAGGTCAAATCAGACGGACAGTCCGGCGCGCTCAGCGAGCTAGAAGACTTTTCCGCCATTCTGAAGCAGACAATTAACCCGGCGACAACAGACGCCGAAAATGCAATCGACAGCGCACTGTCCACGGTCGTGCAATCGGCTGTTGCTGATCAGAGCGTGATTGATGATGACGTGATCGACACGATCCAGTCCATGATCGCAGGTCTGGATGAACAGCTGTCGTCCCAGATCAACGAAGTGCTGCACAACGAAGAGTTCCAGAAACTGGAAAGCTCGTGGCGCGGTCTGGCGTACACGCTGAACAATTCCGAAACCGGCGCGTCCCTTCAGGTCGAAGTGCTGAACGCGGCCAAGTCGGAACTCGCGTCGATGATGAAGCGGTTCCCGGGCGCGAAATGGGATCGCTCGCCGCTCTATCGCCAAATCTACGAACGTAAGATCGGCACACTGGGCGGCGCGCCGATGGGTGCGATTGTGGGCGATTACTACTTTGACCATTCCACCGCGGATGTGGCGCTGTTGTCGTCCGTGTCCAAGATTGCCGAAGCGGCGCTTGCGCCGTTCCTTGCCTCTGCGGGTCCGCGCTTGTTGGGACTGGATAACTGGAACGAGATTTCCAATCCGCCCGATGTCGAAGACCTGTTCACAGCGTCGGACTATGCTGGCTGGAACTCTCTGCGTGAAAGCGAAAACGCGCGCTTCATCGGTCTGACCCTGCCCCGCGTTCTGGCGCGCGAGCCCTATGGCCCGGACAGCACAATGACCGTCGAAGAGTTCAACTTCACCGAAGAGACCGACGGTCATGGCGGTGAGAAGTATTCCTGGATGAACGCAGCCCACGCAATGGCTGTGAACATCAACCGTGCCTTCAAAGAACATGGCTGGACCGTGCGCATTCGTGGCGTGCAATCCGGCGGTGAGGTCGCGCAATTACCGACGCACCTGTTCGACACCGGCTCGGGTGAAAATGACCTCAAGTGTCCCACGGAAGTGTCCATCGATGACCGTCGTGAAGGCGAATTGTCCAAAGTTGGCCTGTTGGGCCTGATCCACCGTCAGAACACCGACAAAGCGGCGTTCCTGGGTGGGCAGTCGCTTTACAAGCCGAAGAAATACACCGACGCGCAGGCGCAAGCGTCCGACAACATGTCGTCCCGCCTGCCTTACATGTTCGCGATCTCGCGGTTCAGCCATTACCTCAAGGCGATGGTGCGTGACCAGATCGGCACGAGCGCGGACAAAGACCAAATTCGGTCCAGCCTACAAACCTGGATCGACAATTACGTCACCCTCAATCCCGAAAGCGCGGATGAACGTGAAAAAGCGCGCAAGCCCTTGGCTGATGCGCAGGTTGAGGTTGTCGAGGATGAACTGAACCCAGGCTATTATACGGGCAAGTTTTATCTGAAACCGCACTTCCAGATGGAAGGCATGGATATCGGCATGTCGCTGGTGTCCAAAATCCCCCCGCCGAAATGATTTAGTAGGCTGCCAAACCCGTAACGGTATTAATGAAGGAGACAGATCATGGCTGTCGATATTTTCCTGAAACTCGACAAAATCAAAGGCGAGTCGGTTGACGACAAATACGCTGGCGAGATTGATATCATGCAATGGTCCTGGGGCATGACCCAGTCCGGCACCACCCATCTTGGGCCCGGCGGCGGCGCTGGCAAGGTGAACGTGTCTGACCTGACGCTGACCAAATACGTGGACATGTCCACACACGAACTGCTGAAAGCCTGTGCCTCCGGTAAGCACATCGCCAGTGGTGAACTGATTGTGCGTAAGGCGGGTTCTGTGCCGCTGGAATATATGCGCATCGAAATGACCGACATCATGGTGTCGTCCTACCAGACCGGCGGGTCCGAAGACGGTATGGACCGCGTGATGGAAACGGTGACGCTGAACTTTGCGAAGTACAACGTGATCTACACGTCGCAGAAAAACGACGGCGCGCCCGGACCGAAAGGCGAAGCGGGCTTCGATATCGCGAAGAACGTTCCTGCCTAAGCAACCAAATCGGACGGGGCGGCCTCGAATTGGCCGCCCTTTCTGTGTCAACTGAACGGCACCACCCATGGCCAGCCGAAACACGATCCAATCCACAGACCGGCGACGACGCAGCCGCCGCGTGCACGAACGCTCGCGTATTGCTCTGTTTGATGTGTTTCGCGAATCCTTCGAACATCGCGATGCCCGCGAGGGCGCCCGCCTTCTGCGCGAAGGTGACGGCACAGCAGTGGATCAAAAGGATGTCGCGCGCGGCTCTGCCCGCCGTTTGGGCGTCGACGAAGACACTCTGCGCGCCCATGTGCACGCCCATCTGGCAGAATTGATGAACACCGTGCGGCTCGATGCGGCCGTCGACCTTGACGACTATCCGAACGTCGCAGAATCCGTTGTGAATTACGGGTTTCAGGACCTGTCCAACCTCACCCGCAAGGAACTCACCAGCAAAGACCTGATCCGCTCTATCAAGCAATCGCTGATGGATCACGAACCACGTCTGATCGGCAATTCGATCAAGGTGACAGTGACAGAACTGGACGGAGACCTCGAACAGCGCCTTGCGGTGCATGTCAGCGCAGATCTGATCGCGGACCCGGCAGATGTACCTGTCGAATTTCAGGCCGAGGTCGATACCGGGTCGGGCAAAGTCATCCTGAACAAGGGGCGGCGCTGATCCATGAAACAAGCGTTCAAACAAGCCTATGAGCGCGAACTTGCGCTGCTCAAGGAACGCGCGGCCCTGTTTCAGGAGGATTTCCCCGGTCTTGCCAATCGCCTTGGTGGCTTGCTGGAAGAAAACCTCGACCCGTCTATTGCCGGGCTGCTGGAAGGCTCCGCGTTCTTAGCTGCGCGCGTACAGCTGAACATTGACCAACAGTTCCGCACCTTTTCGACCGAGCTTCTGGAACAAATCTGCCCGGATGCCCTGACGCCCCTGCCCTCTGCAATGATGGTAAAGGCGACGCCACCCGGCAAGCCGGACGACCTTGTAAAAGGGCGCACACTGAACGCGCGCGACTATGTTGAGGCGACCTTCAAGCAGGATGACCGCCGGATCACCTGTCGCTATCGCCTTGCCGAACCGCTTGAGTTCTGGCCGATCTCCCTGCCCCACGCGCAGTACTTCGACAGCGCCACGCCGCTGACAGCGATGGGGCTCGACACCACAATTGAAACTGCCGCCGGGCTGGTCATGCAACTGGCCCGCACCGATGGCAAACCGATGGGCGATCTTGGCGCGACCAGCCTACCGATCCACTTTATCGGCCCCTTCCGGGACGCCACCGCGATCTACGAACAGGTGTTTTCCGAACTCCTGCGCGTGACCCTGCGTTGGGAAGACGACCTTGGAAACCCTGTCTTCCGCTCCGTGCCGCTATCCCATGTGGAACAGGTCGGCTTTGACGCAGAACACCCCATGTTCGCACCGAATGAGCGCCTGTTCCCCGGCTTTTCCACGCTGCTGGAATACTTCGCCTTTCCGCGCAAATTCCTTGGGCTGAAGCTCACCGGGCTGGATACAATCCTCAAAGGCATCCCCACCGATGGCGTGCAGGTGATCTTTGAATTTGACACATCCAACGCCTATCTAGGCGCGCATTTCGAAACCCCGCATCTAAGCCTGTTTTGTGCGCCCGCTGTGAACCTGTTTGAGGACGACGCCAAGCCAATCACGCTGGATCGTCGCCAGCACCGCCTGCCCGTCAGCCCCAACCGCACACCCGTGACCCATTATGAAGTGCTGCGGGTGACCTCGGTGCGCGCGCAATACGAAGGCCACCGGGACAAGGTCGAGGTCCTACCGCTGTATGCGATGCCCAAAGGCGACAAGAGCACGCGCGAAACGCTGTATTACACCACCGAATCCGCACGGCGCGGACTATCCCAAGCCGAACGACGCCTCGGCGGGACCCGGTTCCGCTATGAAGGCACGGAAACCGCGATCACGATCTATGAACCGCCCGAAGGTGCGCAGGCCTCGCATTTGTTTGTCAGCACGCTGTGTTCCAACCGGCATCTGCCCGAAATCCTGCCCATCGCAGATGCAAAGTTCCACTTGTTGGAAGACCGCACCGTTCAGATGACCTGCGTCGCAGGACCAAGCGAGCCGCGCGAAGCCGTGGCCGAGATTGAAGCCGAAGGCCCTCACCGCATGCAGGCAGGCGACAATTACTGGCGGCTGATTTCGATCCTGTCCCTGTCTTATCGCGGGCTGACCAACACCGATGGTTCCGGCAATGTGGATGCCCTGCGCGAAATGATGCGGCTGTTTTCCGATGTGTCGGATCAGTTGACCGAAGCCCAGATCAACGCGCTGCATTCCATGACAACGCGTCCTGTGACCCGAACCGTGCGCCGCGCCGAAGGGTACCTGCCAACGCGCGGGGTCGAAATCCGGCTGACCTTTGATGAAAGCGCCTTTGATCAGGGTGGTATCATCGTTCTGTCCGGCATGCTGGATCGGTTTTTGGCGGATTATGCTGCGATCAACACGTTTACTCAGACCGTTGTGGTGAATCGTAAAGGCAAGGTGCTGAAGACATGGCCGCCGCGCGGTGGCTCGGGTCCGTTGATATGACGGGCAAGCTGCCAGATGCGCAGGAACGTCGCCGCGGGTTCGGCTTCCTCGCCCTGATGCGGGTGCTGGAGCGTGGGGCCGAGCTAAAACCCCGCGTTGGTGAAAGCCGCCGCGTGCGCGAGGACGTCGCCCATTTGGGCCAAGACCCGTTCCTGACCTTCCCCGACAGCGATCTGTCTGACGTGGACCTGACCCGCGCAACGCCCAAGGTCCGCCCCCGGTTCCTTGGCATGTTTGGTCCGCAAGGTCCTCTGCCAATCTCCATGACGCGTGATGCACTGCGCTGGTGGCGCGCCGGTGACAGCAGTTTTGTGCGGTTCGTCGATGTCTTTGTGGCGCGGTTTCAGCAGCTCTTTTATCGCTCATGGTCCGACGCGCGGCCCATCACGCAATTTGACCATCCCTCTGGCGGGCGATTTCCCGACCAGTTGCGCGCCTTCACCGGAGATGCCGGAACGGCATTCGCGGATCGCGGGTTGGTCGATGATGTGGTGCGTCTTCGCTACACCGCGTTGCAGAAAGGGCGCATTCGCACCCCTGTGAAGCTGCGCCAGATCATTTCTGCCCATTTTGACCTGTCCGTTCGGGTCGAAGAATTCGTCTCAAGCTGGCTCGACTTCGCGCCAGAGGACCTGTCGCGCATGGGGCTTTCCGGCATGTCGCTAGGACAGGACGTGAAACTCGGCTCGCGCACCGCCAGCACGGGCGAAAAGATCATCATCCACCTCGAATGTGCGAATGTGGAAGAATACAAACGCTTCCTGCCCGGTCGCCGTCAGCATGACGAGCTTAAAGACCTTGTTCTGGGCTATCTGGGCAACTTCTTTGCGGTGGAAATCGCGCTGTGGTTGCCCCATCCGCTGGTGATCCCCGCGCAATTGGGCGCGACCGCCGAACTCGGCTGGATGAGCGCCCTGACCGCGCAGGAGGATGACGAGATTTACGAAGGGGACATGGTTCAGCTGTGCCAATATCAGGTGCTCGCTGCCTAGGAAGGACATTTAATGGCTGCCGAAATTCAGATTGAGAAATACGTCGGGAAATTGAACCAGACCGGCTATTCCGCCTTTTTGCAGGCGATGCAGCTGGCCCAAGGTGAAAAGCACCGCAACATCGATATCCTGCATTGGCTGCACCACATCGTGTCCAATGCGAACTCTGACGTGTCTGCCACTCTGCGGGAACTTACTCTGGACCGCACGCAGGTGCTGCGCGACCTGTCTAACGCGCTTGGCGCGCTGGACAAGAACGTCACCGAAACCCCCATCGTGTCCGAAGCCCTGCAAGGCGCGTTTAACCACGGCTGGGTGTACGCCACGATGCTATTCGGTGAGGTTCAGGTGCGCACCGGCCACGTACTAACGGCGCTTTTGTCCAAACCTACCTTGCGCCAGTCCGTGCAAAAGATCTCCCCCATTCTTGGCAGCATTTCGTCCGATGTTCTGGCCGCTGAAAGCACCCGCCTTTGGGCCGATAGCGAGGAGACCGGCGCGCGGCCAATGGATGGGTCCAACCTGTCCGCACCAGACGCGACGAGCACGGATGATGCCGGGGGAGCCGCCACGTCGCTGGGCAAATACGCCAAGGACATGACCGCCGCCGCGTCCGAGATGGACACCATCGTGGGCCGCGACGACGAAATCCGCCAGATCGTCGATGTTCTGCTGCGCCGCCGCCAGAACAACCCGATCCTGACCGGCGAAGCGGGCGTGGGCAAAACCGCCGTTGTCGAAGGGTTTGCCCAACGCCTTGCCGCAAATGACGTGCCGCCCAAACTGCAAGGCACCCGGCTTTTTGAACTCGACATCCAGTCGATGCAGGCAGGCGCCTCCATGAAAGGCGAATTCGAACAACGCCTGAAGTCGGTGATCGATGAGGTCCAAGGCTCCGCCACCCCGATCATCCTGTTTATTGACGAAGCCCATACGCTGATCGGCGCAGGTGGAGCCGCTGGCACAGGGGACGCCGCGAACATCCTGAAACCGGCTCTCGCGCGCGGCACGTTGCGTACAATCGCAGCTACGACCTTTTCCGAGTACCGCAACCACTTTGAAAAAGACCCCGCCCTGACCCGCCGGTTCCAGCCCGTCGATGTGGCCGAACCCGATGTGGAGCGGTGTTGCTTCATGCTGCGCGGCATCTTGGGGCCGATGGAAGCGCATCATGGCGTTCGCATCTCGGATGAGGCGATTGTGTCTGCTGTGTCGCTGTCCGCGCGCTATATCCCTGCGCGGCAATTGCCCGACAAAGCGGTCAGCCTTCTCGATACGGCTTGCGCGCGTGTGGCGGTGTCCCAGGCTTCCACCCCCGCCCGCATCGGTGATCTAAACGAAGATATCCGCGCGTTAGAGACTGAAATCGCCTCCAAAGAGTCCGAACGCGATCTGGGCGCCACGGATGAGGACCGTCTGGAAGACGCCCGCACCGAGAAAGCGGCTCTTGAGGCGGAACTTGCTGAATTCACTGCCAAATATGACGCGGAAAAGGCTCTTGTGGACGATATCCTGCGCCTGCGCGAGGTGATGACCGGCGAAGAACCCACGGAAGAGGACCGTGCCGACCTCACTGCGAAGATGGCCGAACTGGAAGGCGGCAATCCCGATGACCGCATGGTCTATGCCCATGTGGATGCGCAATCCGTGGCCACGGTGATCTCGGACTGGACCGGTATCCCCGCGGGCCGCATGGTGCAGGACGAACTGGCCGCGGTGCTGACGCTTGCTGATCGGTTGAAGGAGCGCGTGATCGGACAGGATCACGGCCTTCAAACCATCGCCAAGCGCATTGAAACGTCCCGCGCAGGGTTGGCGAACCCAGACAAACCCATCGGGGTTTTCATGCTTTGCGGTCCGTCTGGTGTGGGCAAGACGGAAACCGCGCTGGCGCTGGCCGAAACATTGTATGGTGGTGAGCAGAACATCATCACCATCAACATGT
>CAZDXI010000025.1:0-19809 GCA_964509095.1 uncultured Rhodobacterales bacterium | reverse complement strand
TTATTGTCACGCTGCAATCACGTTAGGCGGTGATCCTGAGTCTCACAAGGAAAAATCGTGAAGACAGTATGAGTTTTCGTGATACTGCTTTTATTTCGAAATTTCGTGATTTAAGGTTTTCGAGATTGAGGCGAGAGGAACGAGCGGTGTTGAGTCAAGAGTCTGATATATTCGGAGAAATTCGCTACCTGCTGATGACGGGTGGATTCGAGCACGGGCAAAAGATCAAAGCCGAGGAGCTGCGCAAGACCTATGGCTGTTCGGCGAGCACCATCCGCGAAGTCCTGTTCCGTCTGTCAACGATGGGGTTGGTTGAATTTCGCGAACAGCGCGGGTTTCGCGTTCCCGAACGCTCGGATCAAACGCTTCATGAACTGACGCATCTACGTGTGTTGCTGGAACAAGAAGGCACCTGCATGTCGATCCGCGCAGGCGGTGTTGCCTGGGAAGCGCGTCTGACGGCCGCGCATCACCAACTGTCCCATATCGAAAAACGCATTCACGAAACCGATGATCCGTCGCCGTTAACTGATCTGTGGTTCCGGGCGGAACTGGAATTCCACGACACATTGATTTCTGCCTGCGGGTCCTCGGTGCTGAAGGACAATCACGCGCAAGTCTATGCGCGGTTCCGTCAGCAATTGATGGTTGAGGATCACAACTTCGGATACATTTCAGAGAACATCCGCCATCACGAAGACATCATGACGGCGGCCCTGTCCGGGGATGAAGTGCTTACGCGAGACCGGATTCACCATCATCTGGCCCGTCACTTGCGCGGAACACTGCCGGTGCCCTCATGACGCGGGCATGTCGTCTTCCATGTAAACCTGAATGATTTCATCAAAGCTGGTTTCCGCTTCGAACCCCAGTGCAATTGCGCGTTGCGGGTCAAAATTGCGCGGCCAGCCTTCGACGATACGCATGATGATCTCGTCCGGGACTGGCTTGATGAGGTCCACAGCCTCTTGCCCGGCGGCTTTGCGCAGAGCTTCGATTTGTTCCGCGATTGTGCAGGAGAAGCCCGGCATGTTGAGTGCGCGTCGCCCTTCCAGTTGTGCATCCTTCAGCGTGGCCGCGTGGGTGAGGAACTGGGCTGCCGCGCGTGGTGAAGCGACCCAATGGCGCACTGTGTCTGGCACAGGCAGGATCGCATCTTGCCCGTTGAGCGGCTCGCGGATGATCCCGGAAAAGAACCCGGACGCGGCCGCGTTCGGTTTGCCCGGGCGCACGCAGATGGTGGGCAGGCGGATCGACATGCCGGTAACGAAGCCTTTGCGGGCGAAATCATTCAGCATCAGTTCGCAGGATGCCTTTTGCGCACCGTAGCTGGTTTGCGGGGCGGACAGGAATTCGTCGCTAATCACATCCGGGTAGGGGCCACCAAACACCGCAATGGAGGAGGTGAAGATTACTTTCGGGATGTAGCTGCCCGCGCTGGCCTCATGTTCGGCGCGCAAGGCTTCAAGAAAATGCCACATGGGCAGCATGTTGGTCTGCCAGCCCTTTTCGAAATCTGCTTCCGCTTCGCCCGACACGATTGAAGCAAGGTGGTAGATGATGTCGTACCGCTCAGCCGCGAGCTTCGCCATTTCAGTTGCGTCGGTCACGGTCCCGACGCGTGTTTCCTTCGCTTCGGTGCCGGAATCGGGATACCCCATATCGAACAAGGTCAGGTCGAGGTCTTGATGCCCCGGCAACCCTGTCGCGTTCAGGCGGTGGGCCAGTTTTTGGCCGATCATACCTCCGCCGCCAAGGATCAAAATGCGTGTGGCTGAGTTGGTCATTGGTGCGGTTTCCTTACTCTGCGTGCGGCTCATCCGACCTGATGGTCGGCCTCGCGATGGTTTGATCCGTATGGTCAAACATCGACCCGTGTCGTAGGCTAGCGCAAAGTCGGGACGGTGCCAGCGTTCAATTTCGCACCGCTCTGGAAACAGGTTCAAATCATCCGCATCGGCGCGATTTTCGGCTGGAACAAGCTGGCGCAAAGGTTGGATGAACGCAGGGGGAAATCGTGTCTGGTCAAAGGCTTAAAGGTAAGCGCGCGTTGGTAACAGCCGCCGCACAAGGCATCGGTCGTGCCAGCGCAATTGCGATGGCAAATGAGGGCGCAAAGGTTTTTGCGACCGACGTAGACATGGAGGCGCTTTCCACGATTCGGGGCGCGAATCACGAAAATATCGAAATTTTCGAACTTGACGTCCGGGACGCTGGGAGCGTCATCAGCGGCGTAGCGACGGCGCAACCTGACGTGTTGTTTAACTGCGCTGGCTTCGTGCATCACGGCACCGTTCTGGAGGCCAGCGATGACGATTGGGATTTTGCGTTTGACTTAAACGTGCGCGCCATGTGGCGCACTATGCGGGCGGCATTACCTGGCATGCTGGAGCGCGGGGGTGGATCAATTGTGAACATGTCCTCGGCCTGTTCTTCGGTGATTGGCGCTCCGAACCGATTCATCTATGGCACGACCAAAGCAGCCGTAATCGGGATGACGAAGTCGGTGGCCGTGGACTACATCAAACAAGGCATCCGTTGTAACTGTATTTGTCCAGGCACGGTGGAAAGCCCGAGTTGGCATGACCGTGTGCGCGCATTGGGCGAAGAAATGGGTAGCTATGAAGCGGCCCTTGAGGCGTTTGTGTCGCGCCAACCCATGGGGCGCGTGGCGACGGCTGAGGAAATTGCCGCATTGGTGGTTTATCTGGCCAGCGATGAGAGTGGGTTTACGACGGGCCAGCCCCACGTGATTGACGGCGGGTGGTCTGGATAGGTCGGGACAGCCTCCGGCGGGGATATTTTTAGCAAGATGAAGGTGGAGCATGAGCAAGAAATCCAGCCTGCGCTCGCAGCAGTGGTTCAACAATCCGGACAATCGCGAGATGACGGCTCTCTATCTTGAGCGGTATCTGAATTACGGACTGACACGTGAGGAGTTGCAAAGCGGTAAGCCGATCATTGCAATCGCGCAGACGGGCAGTGATCTGAGTCCCTGCAATCGTCACCATATTGAGTTGTCTAAACGCGTACGCGACGGGATCATCGCCGCGGGTGGGACCTGTATTGAGGTGCCTGTGCATCCAATTCAGGAGACCGGCAAACGACCCACTGCGATGCTGGATCGGAACCTTGCGTATTTGAGCCTAGTAGAGACGCTGTTTGGGTACCCGCTGGACGGGGTTGTACTGAATATTGGCTGCGACAAGACCACACCTGCGCTGCTTATGGCGGCGGCGACGGTGAATATTCCTGCGATAGCGCTGTCTGTGGGGCCAATGCTGAATGGCTGGTGGGACGGCAAACGCGCAGGTTCCGGCACGGCGATCTGGAAGGCACGCGAGTTGATGGCGACAGGTGAGATTGACGCCGATGGCTTTATGGAGATTGCAGCCGCAAGCGCGCCGAGCGTGGGCTATTGCAACACGATGGGCACAGCGACCACGATGAACTCACTGGCCGAAGCGTTGGGAATGCAGTTGCCGGGAAGTGCGGCGATTCCAGCGCCTTACCGGGAGCGGGGACAGATTTCTTATGAGACCGGCAAGCGTATTGTGGAGATGGTGCATGAAGATTTGCGCCCGTCGGACATCATGACGCGCGAAGCGTTCGAGAATGCCATCGTGATCAACTCTGCCATTGGCGGGTCGACCAACGCGCCGATCCATTTGAACGGAATTGCACGGCATCTGGGCGTGCCGTTGGATAATAACGATTGGCAGAAGATCGGGCATCATGTGCCGTTGCTCGTTAACCTGCAACCCGCTGGGGAGTATCTGGGTGAGGATTATCAGCAAGCCGGAGGCGTGCCGGCTGTAGTGGGCGAGCTGCTGGCCGCGGATTTGCTTCCACATCCGGGCGCAGTCACGGCGAACGGACAGTCGATGGAGGCGAATTGCGATGGCAAGCGCAGTCTCAACACAGATGTCATCAAGCCGGTAAGCGACCCAATGGTCGAAGCTGCCGGGTTCATTAATCTGAGCGGCAATCTGTTTGACAGCGCGATTATGAAAACCTCTGTGATCTCTGAGGGCTTCCGCAAGCAGTACCTGTCGAACCCAGGCGATCTGAACGCGTTTGAAGGTCGGGCCATCGTTTTTGATGGGCCGGAGGATTTCCATCACCGCATCGATGATCCAGCGGAAAACATTGATGAAACCTGCGTTTTGTTCATGCGGGGTGCGGGGCCGGTGGGCTATCCCGGAGGAGCGGAGGTCGTGAATATGCGCGCGCCATCCTACCTGTTGAAAAAAGGGATCGACGCACTGCCTTGCATCGGGGACGGGCGGCAATCGGGGACGTCGGGAAGCCCATCCATCCTGAATGCTTCACCCGAAGCCGCGACGGGTGGCGGTCTTGCGCTTTTGCAAACGGGAGACCGGGTGCGCATCGATTTGAACACGTGTTCGGCGGACATGCTGGTGCCTGCCGAGGAATTGGCGGAACGCGCGCGACAGTTGGAGGCCGCTGGCGGCTATCCGCACCCAGAGAGTCAGAGTCCATGGCAGGCTTTGTTCCGCGAGAAAGTCGGGCGCTTTGATGAGGGCATGACGCTCGACGGGGCGGCAGAGTTCCGCGATATCGCCCGCAAAAGCACGCCACGCGACAATCACTGAAGACAGGAAAGTAACATGAAACTGGTAAGATACGGGGATCTTGGCGCGGAAAAGCCGGGGTTGATGGATGGCGACACGCTGCGCGACCTGAGCGGGCATGTGGGTGATATCACCGGCGCGGTTTTGGGGGATGCAGAGCTGGAACGGCTGCGCGGGATTGACCCGTCAAGCTTGCCGGAAGTTGCAGGCAATCAACGCATAGGCGCCTGTGTTGGAGATATCGGGAAGTTCCTGTGCATTGGGTTGAACTATTCAGACCATGCGGCGGAAACGGGCGCCGACATACCAGAGCATCCGATCCTGTTTTTCAAAGCGAATTCAGCTATTTGCGGACCAAATGACGATGTGGTGATGCCACGCGGGTCCGAGAAAACAGATTGGGAAGTCGAACTGGGCGTCGTGATTGGCAAAGAAGCAAAATACGTAAGCAAGGCGGATGCGCTGGACTATGTCGCGGGCTATTGCGTGGTCAACGATGTGTCCGAACGGCACTTTCAAGCCAACCTGACCGGACAATGGACCAAGGGCAAAAGCTGCGACACGTTCGGTCCGACAGGCCCTTACCTTGTGACACGGGATGAGGTCGCGGACCCGCAAAACCTTGCCATGTCCCTGAATGTAAACGGGAAACGGATGCAGACAGGGAACACCTCGACCATGATTTTCTCCGTGGCTGAGATCATTGAGCATCTGTCGCAACTTTTCACGCTGCATCCCGGTGACGTGATCACGACTGGCACACCGCCGGGCGTTGGATTGGGCATGAAGCCGCCGGTATTCCTAAAGGTTGGGGACGTGATGGAGTTGGAGATTGAAGGTCTTGGCAAGCAGCGCCAAGAGGTGCGCCAGGACGCTTAAGCACGGCGAAATCCGACGTTGGTAGTGCGCTGGTGTGCGCTGCTGGATAGGCACAACCGGCGTTAACCCTTTTAAAAAGGACAGATCATGGCAGACTTGTTGCAGATCGGCGGCGTCACGGACGTCATGAAGGAGCGGCTTGAGGCTGCATTTACCATCCACCAAAGCCCCGGGGATCAGATCACCCATATCGTCACGAACGGTCATGACGGGGTGCCTGCGGATGTGATGACGGCCTGTCCGAACCTGAAGCTGATCTCATGCTACGGAGTGGGTTATGACGCGATCAATACGACTGAGGCCGTGCGGCGCGGGGTCATGGTCACGCACACGCCGAACGTTCTGAATTCCGAGGTTGCGACCACAGCTGTGATGTTGATGCTGACGTGCTATCGCGAGTTGTTACGCGATGATGCCTATGCCCGCTCCGGCGCATGGGAAAAGCAAGGCAACGCGCCGCTGACGCGGTCACCGGATAATCAGACGGTCGGCATTCTTGGGCTCGGCCGGATCGGACAGGCAATTGCAGATAAGCTGGCGCCGTGGAATCCCACGATCCTCTATCACAGCCGTTCAGCGAAGGATGTGCCGTTTGAATACGTTGGTGACCTGACCGAGATGGCGCGGCGCAGTGACGTGCTGATCTGCATCACACCCGGAGGTCCTGCGACCGAGAAGATTGTGGACGCCAACGTGATCGAAGCACTGGGGCCCAAGGGGACGTTGATCAACGTTTCGCGCGGATCGGTTGTGGATGAAGAAGCGCTGGTTGCCGCATTACAATTGGGCAAGCTCGGTTGGGCTGGATTGGATGTGTTTGTCGACGAACCCAAAGTGCCTGAAGCCTTGTGCAAGATGTCCAATGTCGTGTTGTTGCCCCATGTGGGCAGCGCGACCGTGGAAACGCGCGCGGCGATGGGTAACCTCACTGTCGACAATCTGCTGCAACATTTGACGGACGGCACGGTTCTGACGCCTGTGCCAGAGTGCCAATGAGCAAGATAGCGTCCGTTGAGGCGCGGCTGTTTGCAGTGCCCTTGGACGAGGTGCTGGTGGATGCAAAACATGGGGATCATTCGCACTTTCACCTGATCACCGCGACAGTTACGACAGAAGACGGGCAAACCGGCACGGGCTACACCTATAATGGCGGGCGCGGCGGGCAGTCCACAGCCGCGATGATCACGCATGATCTTGCCCCGTTTCTGGTCGGGCAGGACGCAGGCGAGGTCGAGGCGCTCTATGACGCGATGCAGTGGCACATGCACTATGTGGGCCGTGGCGGTATCCTGAGCTTTGCGATCTCAGCCGTGGATATTGCCTTGTGGGACCTGCGCGGCAAGACGACGGGGCGCAATTTGCAGCATATGGCCGGCGGCAAAGAGCCAAGCTGCAAGGCTTATGGAGGCGGGATTGATCTGGCGTTTTCGGTCGAGAAGCTTTGCAAACACGTGCAGGGCTACCTTGATGCCGGGCTGAACGCGGTCAAGATCAAGGTGGGTCAACCGGATCCGGCAGACGATATCGCCCGCATCCGCGCGGTACGCCAACAGATCGGACCGGAAGCGCGTTTTGCGATTGATGCGAATTACTCGCTAAGCCGGGAGGCAGCGATATCATTGGCCAATGCGGTCAAAGATCAGAACCTGATGTGGTTCGAGGAGCCGATCATCCCTGACGACTACCCCGGCTATAAGGTAGTGGGAGACGTCACAGGTATCCCGGTGGCCCAAGGTGAGAACCTGCACACGATCCACGAGTTTGAAATGGCACTGGAGCAAGGCGCGCTGGCATTTGTTCAGCCGGATGCGAGCAATTGCGGAGGCGTCACAGGCTGGCTTCAAGTGGCCGAGTTGGCCGCACAGCACGGGGTGTCGGTGTGCAGTCACGGTATGCAGGAGTTGCACGTTTCTCTGTTGTCCGGTGTGGGCGGCGAAGGCTGGCTGGAGGTGCACTCTTTCCCCATTGATCGATACACACACCGCCCGTTGGTGATTGAGAACGCCCGCGCAGTTGCGCCCGACGCACCCGGTGTTGGGGTGGAATTTGATTGGGCGCGTTTGGAACCGTTTGAGGTGCGTTGAACATGCTGCTTGCCCCGCCTGATGGCGGGTCGCGCGACTTGGCAATCACGCACAGTCGAGTTAGCACGGCTGAGACTGCGATGTTCCAGGGGGGCGACCATGACCAATCCGTTGTTTGATACGCTGTTTGCGGTTCATGAAGGACGCGAGGACCCGTTCCTGTTTCTGAATGACGGGCAGGTCGTTCAATATGATGCCTTCTTGAAGCAGGCAGCCCGGTTTGCGCATACGCTTGTGGCCTGCGGTCTTGAGCCCGGCGACCGGCTAGCAATGCAGGTGGAGAAATCCCCAGAGGCGCTGGCAATCTACGCAGCCTGCGCACAGGCGGGTATCGTGTTTTTGCCACTTAACACAGCTTATACCGGGGCAGAACTGACCTATTTCATTGAGGATTCCGGGGCCAAGCTTGTCCTGTGTGATCCGCAAGCTGAACCAAATCTTCGACCTGTCGCTGAGAAATTGAATGCTCGGCTGGAAACGCTGGATGGTGCCGGGCAGGGGAGTTTTGTGGACCTTGCGCAAGAACAGCCGGAGCGTTTTGAGACCGTGGCAAGGCAGGGCGATGACTTGGCTGCTTTTCTGTACACGTCCGGGACAACGGGTCGTTCGAAAGGCGCGATGCTGACTCAGGACAACCTGTTGAGCAATGCGCAGGTGTTGAAAGACGTGTGGCAGTTCACACGTGACGATGTTCTGCTGCACGCACTGCCGATATTTCACACACACGGGCTGTTCGTGGCCAGCAACATCATGTTGCTGGCAGGCGGCGCGATGATCTTCCTTCCAAAGCTTGATCTGGATCAGATGATCGACTGGATGCCCAAGGCGAGCTCTATGATGGGGGTGCCGACGTTTTATACCCGGCTGCTGGGCGATGCCCGGTTTGATCGAGGTTTGACCGCGCATATGCGCCTATTTGTGTCCGGCTCAGCGCCTTTGTTGGCCGAAACACATGAAGCGTTTGAGGCGCGCACGGGGCACCGCATTCTGGAACGCTACGGGATGACGGAAACCAATATGAACACCTCAAACCCCTATGATGGCGAACGGCGGGCAGGGACCGTTGGGATGCCTTTGCCCGGTGTGGATTTGAAGGTGTGCGATCCGAACACAGGCGCGGAACTGGCGCAGGGTGAAATTGGTGTGATCGAAGTGCGCGGCGCGAACGTATTCAAGGGTTATTGGCAAATGCCAGAGAAGACGGCGGAAGAGCTGCGCGAAGACGGGTTCTTTATCACGGGCGATTTGGGACGGATCGACGACGACGGGTATGTGCAGATCGTCGGGCGTGGCAAGGACCTGATCATCTCGGGAGGGTATAACATTTATCCCAAAGAGGTCGAACTTGTGCTGGATGAACAGCCCGGCGTGCTGGAAAGTGCTGTGATCGGGGTTTCGCATCCGGATTTCGGGGAAAGCCCGGTGGGTGTATTGGCACGGCAACCGGGCATTGAACCGGATGTTGAGTCAATCCTCGCCACGTGCGCGGGTGAGCTGGCGAAGTTCAAACTGCCCAAGCGGTTGGTGGTTGTGGACGCGCTGCCGCGAAACACAATGGGCAAGGTGCAAAAGAACGTTTTGCGCGAAATCTACGGCGATTTGTTTTCCGCGTGAGGGCAGGGCAGCGGCAGAACGCTAAAGAACTCGGACAACCCTGCTCACTTTGAAAGACATGTACCAAAAACGAAAAACGGCGCCGGGATACGGCGCCGTTTTGGTTTTCTGCAGTAGATGACTGCCTATTCTTGGACTTGGTCCGCGAGCCCTTCATCGAAGGTGCGCAAGTCGCTGTCTGCTTTCGCGCTTGTGATATAGTCACGATATACGATCTGGGCGTACTTGCCGTCGAGCACTGTGGGGTGGTTCTTGATGAACCCGCTCACTTCCGTCACGGTGCGGCGGTTGCGACGCTCGCGCCCTTGCGTGACGATCAACGGTTGCGTTTCACCAAAGGACACCACTGCTTTAAGACGCTTGCGGCTGATCCCCTGGCTGACCAGATAGTTCACGACCGTGCGGGCACGGCGCAGACCAAGGCGCTTGTTGTATCCGTTGGAGCCGACCAAATCGGTGTGACCATAGACAGTGAACCGGATTTCCGGGAACTGGCGGATCCAGCGGGCCTGCTCTGCCAGGGCAGTGCGGGCGTCGCCATCCAGAACTGCGCTGTTAAAGGCGAAGTTCACAGTGGTCGCGACTTCCGCCGCAAACCGGTTTGCCAGATCGATCCGGAACTGACCGCGGCCTGTCTGCACCATCATGTTGTTGGTGTTGGCCTGACCGAACTGCCAGTCGTTCAATTGCGAACCGGCCATGTTTTCGGCTGTTGGACCGCAGGCTCCGAGGAGCGCCAGCCCGGCCACAAGGCCTGTTATTGTGAGATGTTTCACGGCTTAATCCTCCTGTCGCCTTAGTCCAGCACGTAGCCGTAGGACCCGCTAAAGTCCTGCTTGGCCACTTCGCCTGCAGCCCCTTTGATCGGAGCCTTGGCGCCTGTGCCACCCACAACGCGTCCGTTCAGAAACAATTCGCGTTCGGTTGGCATGGCCACACGGTCCGTGGGCAATTCCAGAGCTTCGCCCCGTGTCGGTGTCACGAGATGTGCTGTGATGATGATCACCAGTTCAGTTTGGTTGCGCTGGTAGTTCGCACTGCGGAACAGGGAGCCGAGCACTGGTACATCGCCAATCCAAGGCAGTTGCGAGGAACTATCCGAGAAGTCGTCCTGCAACAGACCCGCAATCGCAAAGCTCTCACCGTCACGCATTTCCACAGTCGTGGAGGTTTCGCGGCGGTTGAACGCGTCGATCTTGAAGCCGTTCACCTCAAACCCGTTGGATGGGTCGATAGAGGAAACAGCGGCCTTCATTTCAAGGTTGATGATGTCCTTGTCCACCACGCGGGGGATAAAGTTCATCTCAACACCGAAGGGTTTGAACTCGATGGTGATCGTTGTGTTGTTGGTGCCGTCGTTGCGGGCAACCGGTACCGGATACTCGCCACCAGCAAGGAAGGTTGCTTCCTGACCGCTCAGCGCCACAAGGTTCGGTTCCGCAAGCGTGCGGACGACGCCCTTCTGTTCCAAGGCTTCCAGCAAAATGCCGACCTGCATGGACGAAGAGTTGAAACCGAACAGGATCGCGCCAGCGTTTTCGTTCGCTGTTGGCAATGTGCCACTCAGCGAGTTCGTCACGCCGCCTTGACCGACCGTTGCGCCGGTGCCTGCGCGAATGCCCAGATCGTTGCTCAGCGCGGAGCCGCCCAGCGACAGCGATGAACTCAGGGATTTTGAGACCGAACGCTGCATTTCTGCAAAACGAACTTTCAGCATTACTTGCTGAATACCACCCACAACCATCAGGTTGGAGACGCGCTCTGGTGCGTAGCGTTCCGCCAGATCCAACGCCCGTTGCAGGCGCGAGGCTGAGGACACAACACCCGACAGCACGATGCCATCGTTCGCGGTGCGTACTTCGATTTTTTCACCAGGAAGGATTTGGCGGAGCCGTTCCTTGAACTCGGTGACATCCGCCGCGACGCGCACATCCACGTTCGTGATCAACTGACCGGCTGCATCCAGCAGTGTCAGTGTGGTCAGACCAGGCGATTTGCCCAGAACATAGATGGAGCGATCCGAAAGCGACGAAATATCCGCAATCCCGGGGTTCGCGATGGACAATTCAGCAAACGGCGTGTCGCTTTCCACCACAACGGCCCGGTTCATCGGAACGTTCAGTGTGGACGACGTGCCCTTTTTCACCACACGCAGGTTGTTGGCCTGCGCGGAAATATCCATAGTTAACGCGAGCGGACTCACGCAAAGTGAAAGCCCCAAAAGGGCCGATTTCAGTAGTCTGTCGATTTTCATGTGACCTGCCTCTATGCCACGTTCGTGAACCCGGATTTTCCGGTTATTGTTTCCAACCCTGCGTCAATTTCGGTTTTTTTGCAAGAAACAACGCCTTCTGCGGGAAAATGAATGTGGATAAACGGCAACAGGGCCACGTGGCGTGGTGCGACGTGACCACAGGCCCATATGTTGTGCCGAGGCGCGCCAATTGCTGACTTGATGTGTGTTTGTGTGCTGCTGTGATCTGCATTCTGGTTTGACGGGTTTGTAAATTCGGCGCTAGCCTGACCCGAAGCAATCAAGGATTGAGCGCATGACGCTGGAGACGTATTTGATCTATCTCGCAGCGGTTGCGGTGTTCTTTGCGACTCCACCGGATACCAGCCAACTCCTGATCATCTCCAACAGTGTCCGGCACGGGTTAAGGCGAAGTGTGCTGACGATTGCGGGCGATCTGACCGCGAATTGCCTGCAGATGACCGGCGCTGCTTTTGGGCTTGCCGCAATTATTGCAACGTCGGCCAACGCGTTTTTGTGGATCAAGTGGCTTGGGGTTGCGTACCTTGCGTGGATCGGAGTTCAGTTGATCCTTGCAAAGGACACATCACCTGAGGTGGCCGCACAACCGAGTGGTCAGTCGTTCCGATTGTTTCGGCAAGGCTTCGTCACGTCCATGGCAAACCCGTTCGCGGTTGTTTTCTTTGGCGCGTTGTTTCCGCAGTTCATTGACACAACGCAGCCTGTCTTGCCGCAACTGCTCATTCTGGGCGTGACGTACCTTGTCGTTGATGGTGCGATCTTGTTGCTCTGGGGATGGCTCGGAGTCAGAGCGGCAAGCGCGCTGAAGCGGTTTTCCTTTGGTTTGATCAACAAAATCTGCGGGGCGCTTATGATTGCAGCCGCAGCGCTATTAGCCACGAAAGACTTCCAGCCTGAGCGTTAGCACACGGATCGTTGCAACCCAGACAACATCGACAGGCACTGAGACAATTGCGACCGGCTGACATATTCATCGGCTTTGTGCGCTTGCTCAATACTGCCCGGACCACAGACCACACAAGCGATCCCAAGAGACTGGAACAACCCGGCTTCGGTTCCAAAAGACACAACATCTGTGCTGTTGGCCCCGGTCAGTGCCTGCACAATCGCAGCGATCTCATTGTCGGGCACGGGGGAGAGGCCCGCGACTTCGCCAATCACCTCACGTAGGATGGAAACATTTGGGTCCACGGCGCGCATCGCGGGCAAAAGCGTTTCTGCAAAACGGTCGATTTCGCTGAGCACATGATTGGCGTCACTGCCTTGCACCGGTCGCATCTCCCAATCGATGCGCGCACGTTCGGGGATCACATTGGTGGCCGTTCCAGCGTCGATCCGGCCCACGTTGATCGTGCTCCAGGGCGGTTGAAACGGGCTGTCAGCAGGCGCGCGACCGCGTAGGTCACCTGCAAGTTCAATCAAACGTGCCACATACCGCGCCGCGATCTCCGCTGCATTCACCCCAAGATCTGGGGCAGAGCCATGACCCGCACAGCCGCGGATATGGGTGGCGTATTCAAAGCACCCCTTGTGGCCGGTGATCACGCGCATCTCCGTCGGCTCCCCAAGAATTGCCATGCTGGGGCGAACACCCCGTGTGCGCAGATCGTCCACAAGCGTTTGCGCGCCAAGGCAGCCGACTTCTTCGTCATAAGTCAGCGCGATATGCACTGGGCGGGTGAGGGTCCATGTTGCGATTTCTGGCGCCAGAGCAAGGACACAAGCGATAAAGCCTTTCATGTCACATGTGCCACGTCCGAACAGCAGATCATCGCGGGCGGTCAGGGCGAAGGGGTCAACGCTCCAATCCTGATCCGTCACCGGCACAACGTCGGAATGCCCGGACAGAACCAGCCCGCCGTCGGAATCTGGCCCAAAGGTAGCAAAAAGGTTGGCTTTCTGACCGGTTGCGTCGTGGCTAAGATCACACCGTGCGCCAAGCGCAGAAAGGTGTGCTGATGCCCAGTCGATGAGGGCAAGGTTGCTGTCCGCTGATACGGTTGGAAAGGCGATGAGGTCGCTCAACAACCCTTCCGTTCGCGCCAGTAGGGTCATGTGCGCCACCGCAACACGCGCCGTTCTATCCCGCCGATGATGGCACTGACGATGACGCCAAGGAGCGACAGGATCACAACCCCGGCGAACAGACGCTCCAGATCATACAGGCTCCCGGCCTCAAGGATGTAGGCCCCGATCCCGTATTCCGCGCCCAGCATTTCGGCGGCCACCAGCAGGATGATCGCAATCGCAAGGCTGATGCGCAGGCCCGACAGGATCCCCGGCATCGCGCCCGGCAGCACGATTTTGCGCACGATGGACCACCACGTCAGGCCAAAGGACTGCCCCATCCGGATCAGCGAGCGGTCCACATTATCCACCGCCCCATAGGTTGCAACTACTGTGGGCGTGAAGGTCCCAAAGGCGATCAGCGCGTATTTTGACCCTTCATCAATCCCGAACCAGATCACAAACAACGGTAGCAACGCGATCTTCGGGATCGGAAAAATCGCCGCGACAATGGGGACAAGGCCAGAGCGAACATAGGAAAACAGTCCAATCAGCACGCCCACCGAAATGCCGACGCTGACACCCAGTGCCGCCCCGACCACCAGCCGGGACAAGGACGGTCCAAGGTGCTTGAACAGCAAGCCGCTTTGGTACAATTCACCAAAGGTGGCCAGCACGTCGGACGGCTTGGGCAGCGTCAGCGCCGAAATCCACCCCGTCTGAGTGCCCCATTCAACCAACGCGATCAGGGCAACAAACACGGTGACGCCGACCCAGCGTCGGGAGGTCGGGGCAAAGCCACCCCCTCGGAACCGGACCGGCTCAGACATCGATCAACTCCGCATCCGCTGCGCGCGCTTCGTCCCGCATCACCTCCCACAGGTGCTTCTGCGTGGCTTCCAGATCGGCATCGCCATAGCCGCGCTCGGCCAGTGGCTTGTCGATCTCTACCACCTCGCGCACCGCGCCGGGGCGGCGGGACAGCACGACAATCTTGTGCCCCAGCCGCACCGCTTCGGCGAGGTTATGCGTGACATAGACCGCCGTGAACGGCTGACGCGTCCACAACGCAATCAGGTCATCCATCAGCAATTCTCGGGTCTGGGAATCCAGTGCAGAGAGCGGTTCGTCCATCAACATCACCGCTGGGTTCACCGCCAGTGCCCGTGCAATCGCCACGCGCTGTTTCATCCCTCCGGACAACTGCTTGGGCAGCGCGTCCGCGAAGTCAGTCAGCTTCGTGCGGGCCAGCACGTCGGCGATGATCCCGTCGCGCGCCTCCGCTGTCAGCCCGTGATCCTCCAACACCAGCGACACGTTCCCGCGCACTGACCGCCACGGCAGCAGCGCAAAATCCTGAAACACATATGTCAACGGATTGAGACTCCCCTCAGGCGGGGCGCCAACTTGCAGCACCTCGCCTTTGGTCGGCCTCTCCAGTCCGCCGAGGAATCTTAGAAGCGTGGACTTCCCGCAGCCAGACGGCCCGACAAGGCACACGATCTTTCCTGCAGGGATGTCCAGAGAGATGTCGCGCAGCACGTCCGTGTCGCCATAGGCATGGCTGACGTGATCAAGCCTCAGGTCCATGCCGGATCAGGCTTCGAAGGTCTCCACGTAACTGGGGTCCACAAGCGTGTCGATGCTGATGCTCTCGTCCACCAGCCCTTCGGACTGGAACCACGCCAGTTGATCCTTCACCGATGCCATGTTCAGCTTCGCCCCTTCGTTCAGGCGCATCGTGCCATTGATGATGCTGGGCGCTGCCTTTTCGCGTGGGCGATCAGTGTAGACGTATTTGTGGATCAGATCGACCATGGCCTGAACGCCCTCATCTCCGCTGGCCTTGTCGATCATGGTGGCGTTGTAGTCAGCCACGCCTTGTCCGAACCCGTTCAAGAAAGCCTGTGTCTGGTCTTTCTCGTCACTCGCGTTTTTGGCCGACGTGAAGACAGTGGTGACCTGATACTGGGGCAGGTAATCCGCGATTGAGCCGATGATGTGCACTGCACCGGACCCGCTCAGCGGCTTGGCGATATGTGGTACAATGGACCAGGCATCGATCTGTCCGGACTTCAGTGCGCCGATGATCGCGCCCACCTTTTGCAGGGGCTTAAAGGACATTTCCACGCCTTCGGCTTGCGCCACCTTCGAGCCCATATAGTGGAACGATGATCCGGCCTGAGTGACGCCAAACGTCTTGCCACCAAGGTCTTTGGGTGTTTTCAGTCCGGCCTGAAACGCGGCGTCCGAGGCGAGGATCTTCTGCCCGTCAATGCCCGGCTCTTCGGACAAGGCTCCGCCAATGACCTTGATCGCGCCCTTGTCTGCCAGGGAAATCAACCCGCCTGAAATGGCGGTGACAGCATAATCCACGTCTCCGCTGGCAATCGCGACGGCCATGGGCTGGGCGGCCTGAAAGAACTTCAATTCCACATCCACGCCCGCATCCGCGAAAAAGCCTTTTTCCAGCGCGATGAAGCTGCCGGAGTGCGAGGTGAAGCGCAGCGCGCCCACGGTTATCTTTTTGTTCATCGCAAGGGCCGGGGCCGCAAGTGTGCTCGCAGCGGCGGCGCCCATCAGGCCGAGGGTCTGGCGTCTGTTCAATGTCATCTCAATATCCTCCCGTTATCTCTTGAAGGCAGAGTGCGGCCAACCGCCCATGAATGTCAAAGTGCATTGCTGGAAAAAACGAGACGCGCACGAAAGAGCGCGGTGCGTGACTCGCCCGAACAATTTTGTCCCCGCCCATTTCGACGTTGACGCGCCACAGGCTCTTTCCTATATCCGGCTCCATCGGCGCGGGTATGGTGAAATGGTATCATAAGAGCCTTCCAAGCTTAAGGTGCGGGTTCGATTCCCGCTACCCGCTCCACGACCTCCCTGAGCTATGACAGACTGTCCACTTGACCAGACAAACATTGCCCGCCAATTAGGCAGTTAGAGTAATGACAGGTGCGCAATGGCCAATCCGACAGGCAATGAAGATCGGGAAAAGTCGAAGGATTTCGGTGCTCTAAAGGCGTTGTGGCCGTTTATGCGCCCGTACCGCGCGCTGATGCTGGCCGCATTGGCCGCCCTTGTGACCACGGCGGTGATCTCCCTGATCCTGCCGCTCGCCGTGCGCCGGGTCGTGGATAACTTTAACGTCAAAGACCCATTTACGCTTGATCTCTACTTCATGGCCGCCCTTGGCATTGCCGGTCTTTTGGCGGTTGGTACCGGGCTTCGGTATCTGCTGGTGACGCGCTTGGGCGAACGCGTTGTGGCAGATATCCGCAAGGCGGTGTTTGACCGGGTGATTGGCCTGTCCCCGGCATTTTACGAACGTGTCATGACCGGCGAAGTTCTTAGCCGGATCACGACGGACACCACGCTCATCCAGTCTGTCATTGGAAGCTCCGTCTCAATTGCGCTGCGTAACGTGTTGATTTTTATTGGTGGTTTGGTGTTGATGCTCTTTACGTCTGCCAAGCTGACCAGCCTCGTCTTGCTGATTGTCCCGGCAGTTGTGGTCCCGATCCTTGTTCTTGGGCGACGTCTGCGAACGCTCAGCCGTGAAAATCAGGACTGGATTGCGGCGTCCTCTGGCAATGCGTCCGAGGCTCTTCTGTCCGTACAAACAGTTCAGGCTTTCACCCACGAACACGCCAGCCGCGCGCAGTTCAGCGATGTGACCGAGGAATCCTATGTCGTGGCGCGCAAACGCGTGAACACGCGCGCTGTGATGACCATGATCGTGATCTTTCTGGTGTTCACCGGCATTGTCGGCGTGCTCTGGATCGGGGCGCGGGATGTGCGCAATGACATCATGTCCGCAGGCACGCTGATCCAGTTCGTGATCTATTCCGTGATGGTGGCAGGCGCCGTCGCAGCCCTGTCCGAAATCTGGAGCGAACTGCAACGCGCCGCAGGCGCAACCGAACGGCTCGTCGAACTGCTGACAGCCAAGGACGCGGTGCTGGACCCGGATGCCCCCGATGTTCTGACACGCCCGGTCAAAGGCGAAATTGCCTTCGAGAACGTGCAGTTTGCTTACCCTGCACGGCCCGAAATTCAGGCACTGGACGGAGTGAGCCTGTCCATTGCGCCCGGCGAAACTGTCGCCTTTGTCGGCCCATCCGGTGCGGGCAAAACCACGATTATCCAATTGCTTTTGCGTTTTTACGATCCTCAATCGGGTGCTATTCGTCTTGATGGCAAAGACATCTCCGCTTTGGCACGAGAGGACTTCCGCCAAGAGATTGCGTTGGTTCCCCAAGACCCTGTGATCTTTGCCACATCTGCGCGGGAAAACATCCGATTTGGCCGTCCTGATGCCACGGACGCCGAGGTTGAAGCCGCCGCCCGCGCCGCGGCTGCGCATGACTTCATCTCTGCACTGCCCGAAGGCTATGACGCGCAAGTGGGCGAGCGCGGGGTGATGCTGTCCGGTGGTCAGAAACAGCGGATTGCCATCGCGCGCGCCATCTTGCGGGATGCGCCGATCCTGCTGCTGGATGAAGCCACCAGTGCGCTTGACGCGGAAAGCGAACGCGCCGTACAGCAAGCGGTGGATGACCTGTCCCAAGGGCGCACCACACTGATTGTCGCGCACCGTCTGGCCACTGTGAAGAAAGCCGATCGCATCATTGTGTTGGATCAGGGCCGCATCGTCGCCCAAGGCCCACACGATGCGCTGGTCGCGGAAGGCGGACTTTACGCCCGCCTTGCCCGTCTGCAATTCACCGATGGTCTGGCGGCCGAGTAATTCCCCCTTGCTCACATCCGTGTGATTGCGCACACTCTACGCGACCAACTTAAAGGGGGAGAGTTCCATGGGTCTTTGGAGTTTTGTGAAAGACAGCGGCAAGAAACTGTTCGGGGGCGGTGACGCCGAACCGCAGAAAGAAGCGCTGGAAAAAGAGATCGCAGATCTTGGTCTGGATGCAACAGGCGTTGATATTCAGGTCGAAGGCGACACAGTCAAACTGGCCGGCGAAGCGGCAAGCGACGAGTTGAAAGAAAAGATCATCCTCGCCGTGGGTAACGTCGATGGCGTCGCGGCTGTGGATGATGGCACCTCTGGCGGCGGTAAAGAGCCTGTGTTCCACACGGTCGAAAAGGGCGACACGCTCTGGGCGATTGCGGAAAAAACCATGGGCAATGGCTCGAAATACGAAGCGATTTTCGAGGCCAACAAGCCGATGCTGACGCACCCGGACAAGATCTATCCCGGTCAGGTGCTGCGCATTCCGGCGTAAGCCGAGCCTGCACCAATCCTTCAAGGCCGCCTGTTTCAGGCGGCCTTTTTGCGTTCGATCCTTCCCACACTTTGGTCGTCCTAGCCCGAATCGCACTTCGTGTTACGGTTGAGAATATTGAACAAGAAGATTTGGGAGGATCACATGCTCGACACGACACTTTCGGACCAGACACAGGCCTTTTTGGACGCTTTTGGTGAGGCGCTGTCCAACGGCGATATCGCAGCGGCTTGCGAGATGTTTGAGGATGATTGCTATTGGCGCGATCTTGTCTCTTTCACGTGGAATATCAGGACGGTGGAAGGCAAAGATCAGGTTGCGGATATGCTGGCGCACCAGCTGAACAACACCAAGCCAAGCGGTTGGAAGCTGGCCGAAGGGAATGTTCCGACAGAAGAAGGCGGCGTGACAACCGCGTGGATCGAATTCGAAACAGAGGTTGCGCGGGGCTATGGGCTGATCCGGCTCAAGGGCGACAAGATCTGGACACTGCTGACCACGATGGTGGAACTCAAAGGTCACGAAGAACCTGCTGGCGGTAACCGGCCCATGGGCGCCAAGCACGGCGCAGGCAAGAACCGCGCCAGTTGGGCAGAGGAACGCGCCCGTGAGGAGGCTGAACTGGGCTATGACACCCAACCCTATTGCGTGATCATCGGCGGCGGGCAGGGCGGTATCGCTATGGGTGCGCGCCTGCGGCAGTTGGGCGTGCCCACGATCATCGTGGAAAAGAACGACCGCCCCGGCGACAGCTGGCGCAACCGGTACAAGAGCCTCTGCCTGCATGACCCGGTCTGGTACGACCATCTGCCCTATATCAAGTTCCCGGAGAACTGGCCTGTCTTTAGCCCCAAGGACAAAATCGGTGACTGGCTGGAAATGTACACCAAGGTGATGGAGCTGAACTACTGGACTCGCACCACTGCCAAATCCGCGAGTTTTGACGAGGCCAAGGGCGAATGGACCATCACCGTGGACCGCGACGGGGAAGAGGTCGTTCTGAAACCCAAACAGCTTGTCATGGCAACCGGCATGTCCGGCAAGAAACGCATGCCCGACTTCCCCGGAATGGACACGTTCAAGGGCGTGCAGCAGCATTCCAGTGAACATGA
>CAZDXI010000024.1:0-20214 GCA_964509095.1 uncultured Rhodobacterales bacterium | reverse complement strand
AAAACCCTGTTTTCCGTTGAAACAGACCCTGTTTGGAGCAATGACATCCGTGCCTATCTGGACGCGGTTCATCCCGAAGCCGACATCCATTTGCACCATGCTGATATTGGCCCCACCAAGGAATGGGGCCTGCCAGAGCATTATTCCAAACTCAACGCACTGAAATATCTGCGCTATTCCCGCTCTGTCTGGGATCGGCCTGATTTCAAACACCCTGATCTGATTCTGATCGATGGACGGTTCCGGATTGGGTGTTTTTACACCTGCCTGTCCCGGATCACCCAGCCAACGCGCATCCTTGTGGATGACTTCGCCGACCGCCCCTTCCTGCGCAATAACATCCAACGGCTGATGCACCCGGCGCAGGTTGTCGGGCGCATGGGACTCTTTGATGTCCAACCACGCCGGGTCGGCTGGTCCTTGCAGCGTTTGCGTATGGAACTGTGCCCATAAGGTCGCAGCCCCACTGTCACGGAACTTTTGGAAAACTGTCATCCGCGTGTTGTGCGCCTGTTACATCTTCACCGAACAGTTCGGTGTGGGGATCAGTTGAAACAGAGGTGAAACATGACGGCGACATCTTCGCGCGCGGTAGCAGTATATGGGGCGTTGCGCTCTGGAACGACTCTGTTGCGATTGATGCTGGACGGGCATCCCAAGCTCGCCTGCCCCGATGAAACCGATTTCCTGTTTGATCACCTGATCACGGACGCCAGTGGTGTGCATTACGATGTGGCCGCGCTGGAAAAGGACCGGATCTATCGTGGGCATATGGCAGACTATGCGGACCGACCGCTGGGCACCTTCACGCCGGATGCCTTTATTGCGCGGATTGCCGGCGACGATCAGACGTCCGTGCTGATGCTGCACCGTCATCTCGACCGGGTGCTTGATCTTTATCCCGACATGCGGCTGATCCATATGGTGCGCGATCCGCGGGATGTGGCGCGCTCGTCCATCGGGATGGGCTGGGCGGGCACGACCTATCATGGGGTGGACCACTGGATCGATACCGAAACCGGATGGGCTGCGGTCGCGGATCGTCTCTCACCGGATCAGGTGCTGCGGATCAGTTATGAAGAGCTGATCCATGATGCAGAAACAACCTTGCGCAAAATCACTGATTTCTGCGGGTTAGACTATGATCCGGCCATGATGCGCTACACCCAAGGCAGCACCTACGCGCGCCCCGATGCGCGTCTGGTGGACCAATGGAAGCGTAAGCAGACGCCCCATGAGATTGCGCTGGTCGAAGGCAAGATCGGCCCGCTTCTGGACCAGGCCGGTTATGCCCCGAGCGGACATGCGCCAATCTACCCCGGCGCGCTGGAACGACTGTCATTGAAGATCCGCAACAAAGCTTCGATCTGGCGCGAACGCATCCGGCGATTTGGCCTCGCAGACCCCTTGATCGTGGCGATCATCAGCAAGATTGATCTTGAGAGTATGGGAAACCGGGCACAGCGGCGCATGGATGACAAACTGTTGCGGTTTCTGAAATAGACTTTGCGCCCGGAACATGGTTCTGGGTTTGCATGAGTACGATGTTTGGTTCCTCTTCCCCTCTTGCCCTGCGCGGTAAGATTTTTGCGCATTCCCTGCGGCACAAGCTGACAGGGGGTGGATTTACGAAAATTCTGGACGGCGAATTGATGCGTCAGCCCGAGGTGCTGGACTGTCATACGGCCCAGTTTGAGCCCGAACAGCTCAAGCGCGTGCGCGCCTGTGGATTTACCAGCACCATTTACGACGAGGTCGCCAAACTCACCACCACGCGGTTCATCGAAGGTCCGCTGGAGCGGTTTCATGTTGGTCCCGCCGTGGTTGCGGGGGGCTGTATCTATACCGAAGAGACCGCGCATTTCTTTGGTGACATCTCCCGAACACGCGCCATCCGGGGCGAATTGCAAGAATACGGGGCTGGTGACCTGGTCACCAGCCTTCAGGGGTTGAACTATTTTGGGCACTGGCTGCGCGATGATTGTACGCTTTATGAATTGCTGCGCGAAAACCGAGGGGCCGAACCTTGGGCCATTCGCCGCCCCAACTGGCCAGATGCGCGTCTTTATGAACAGGCCTTTGATCAAAGCTGGCCCACGCTGGATTTTGCCCGCATCGAAGATCTGACGATCTACCGCGAGATGAGCTTTAACAGCGACAAGGCGCGGCGCATTCATATGCTGCGCGACAAGCTGCGCAAAGCACATCCGAACCATAAAGGCGGGCAGATTGTATATCTCAGCCGTGGTCCGGACGGCTCAGAGCGCAATATGTCCAATGCCCCTGAATTTGAGGCGGCGATGCAAGCCGCGGGCATTCAGATTGTTGCGCCTGGATCAGACCCTGAGACCCTGCTGTCTGCCTTGCTTGATGCGCGGATGATCATCACCATCGAAGGGTCTCAGGCCGCACATGGGGTCTATATGCTGCAAACGGGGGGATCGCTGATGATCCTGCAGCCTCCGGATCGGTTCTATAACCCGCACCATCAATGGGCGCGCCTGATCGGCATGGCCTATGGCACCGTGGTGGGCACGCCCGATGGGGTGAGCTTTCATATGGATCCCGGCGAAGTTCTCGATATGGCGGAGCGTCTGGAGACAGTGCCACGATTTGCAGCTGTACCGCCGCAATGACCGAGACCGCTTTGCCCTCCTCTGCATCAGATGCAGCTCAGGCCCATGATGCCTATATGGCGACACGCCATTTTGGCTCGCTTGATGGGTTGCGGTTCTTATGCATCCTGCTGGTGATCTGGCATCACACACCCCTTGGGCAATCCATGGGGCATGTGTTTTTCACCCGAGGACACACAGGCGTTGATTTCTTCTTTGTGCTGTCGGGCTTTTTGATCACCACGCTGTTGCTGCGTGAGGATGATGCCTCCGGGACGATCAATCTCAAAGGCTTTTACTGGCGCCGTATTTTGCGGATCATCCCGATTTATTTCCTCGTGGTCACGGCCGCTGCGGCCTATGAAATCCTGATCGTGGGCAAGACGGAAAGCCTGCGCATTCTGCCCTATTACTATCTGTTCCTGTCGAATTTCCTCTATGTGCCTGACATTGGCATGCTGGCCCCAACCTGGTCTTTGTCGGTCGAAGAGCAATTCTATCTGGTGTGGCCGGCACTGTTGCTGTTCCTGCCGCGCAAATGGCTGGTGCCGGTTCTGTTGGGGCTGATTGTTTGGAACATTGCCGTGGCGCTGGATCTGTTTGAGCGTATCGGGATCTCGGCCTTCATTGTCGGACCTCTGTCTTTTGGTATTCGTGGCCCAACTTATGCCCCCATTCTGATGGGCGCTCTTGTGGCTGTGATGCTGCATCACCGTCAGGGTTTCGCGCTGCTTGGCAGTATGACCCGCTTTCGTCTGGCCCCTTGGGTCTGGCTGGTGGTGCTCGGGGCTGTGTACGCATTGTCACCCCCGGCCCTGCGCGGTTGGCCCAATCTGATCATCCACATCGTCATGTGTCTGGCGCTCACTAGTTTGGTTGTGCGCGAAGACAATGGCATGGCCGCCCTGTTGCGCCTGCGCCCGATCGCGCGGATTGGGCAGATCAGCTATGGGATGTATCTGTATCACCTCTTTGCACTGGCCATCGTGCTCAAGATCTTCCCGGCCCCAACGATCTCTGAGTGGTGGATCATTCTGGTGAGCTATTTCATCCTGACCGTCATCATCTCAGAGATCAGCTTTCGGACGTATGAGGCCTATTTCATGGGCTTTCGCAAACGCGGCTGGGGACGCAAAGCCGCGCCCTGATCTCCACCAAGACCTGCCCTTTCTACTTCCTCGGGAACTTTTCGCGTTAACCATACGTTAAGTTTTCAAGGGAGCGCGCCCGTATTCTCGGGTAGCGTGTTGTGTAGATGACCGGGGGGTCTTTATTATGCGTCATATTTTACTGGGCTTTGCAGCCTCATTCACTTTGATGTTTGCTACATCCACGCTGGAGGCCGCCACATGGCGCATCAGCTTTGATGTCACCGACAGTTCCATCGGATATTCCGAGTTGTCCAACCGCTCCACCGGTCAGCAGGTGGCGGCGGGGTCTGCCGAATTCACCGACTTTACCCGCGCCAATCACACCCAAGGGGCTGCTCTTGGGCAAACAGGGCGCGTCCGTCTGGAAGTCATCACAGGCCCCGAGACCTTGTATTCGGGGGGCAGCTTTGCAGATGGAGATTTGCATTCCATCTCATGCCTGTCCGGGTTTTTGTGCAATATCGGTACCACAGATTTTATGGGCTCGATGGGCTTGTTCGAGCGCAGCTATACCGCCGGAACCCTCACCTCAGAGCGCTTTGATCCCGCCGATGCAGGCGCTTATCAAAGTCACTGGGCGTTTGATTTCAGTGCCGATACGGGCGCACTCTGGTTTCTGGATGACGGGGCCGCCTATGGCAGCGGACTGCTGGGCGGGGACATCTATGATTGGGTCAATCCCAATGGCCGGTTCGATCTTGGCAATATCAACCGAGTTCAGCTGATCCCAAACCCTCTGCCGACGCCTGTGGTTCTGCTGGGCGCGGCCTTGCTGCCCATGGCCTGGATACGCAGGCGCAAGCATAGGGTCTAACTGACGCCCGATTTCCCCTATAGATTGATATCTTGCTGAAAATTCAGGGTTTTCTCCCGCTATGATTTAGGTAATATTCTGTTAACCATAATTCAGTCGCACCCGCCCGGAGTGCGGGTTGGTGTAACAGAACCGGGCCACGGGGGACGATTTCCATGAACATGATTGCAAAAGGGCTTTTGGCCTGCGCGTTTGGTATAGTGAGCGCAGTATCTGCGCAGGCTGCAACACAGCGGTATCAGTTTGATGTTGTGGGTGTGACGTTTGGATTTGCAGATGGTGGCGCACCCGCCGTGACCAGCCCGGATTATGACCCGGCCATTGATGCCCTGCACCCGCTGGCCGGATTGCGCAATCAGACATTCTCAACAACCGTGGACATCGTCGATATCAGCGATCAGTTTCCAGTCCTGCAAAATAATTTCGCACCAGACATCGTCTCCGAGATCACCTGCGTCTCTGGCCCTCTGTGCGTTGCGAACACGCCTGACTTTAAGATGATGCCCTCCGGTGTGGGCATGGGATTGGCAAGCCCGAATGGAACACGCTTTGGCAGCGATCCTGTCTTTACCGCGGATTACATGATCAATCTGAGATATAACCCAACGGACGGAACAGGCACATTCTCATTGGCAACAGATATTGGGGATTTCTTCCGAACCGTGAATGTGAACGGCACCCTGTATTCCGGCCAAGGGCCAAGCGCGACCTTTGCGCTCGCCAATGTCAGCGTGGCCCCCGCGCCCGTCCCCCTGCCCGCCTCATCGGCGCTGCTGGGCGCAGGTCTGATCCCACTGGCGGCGATCAGACGGCGGAAAACCAGAGCCTAAGCAGACCCTATTCAGGCGGGTTCCATACTGCGGCGCGCTCGGCCTCGATCCGTGCCACAGTGGCTTTCTTGCCTTTGGTCAGCACTTCGCGTTGATAGGCGCGCACGTATTTGCGCAGTTCTTCGTCGCCATGTTGCGGATCGCCCCGCCACCACGCCCCGATATAGCCCTGAAGTGTGGCCAGCCCGCCGAAGATATAGGGCGGATGCGCCATCTTCTTGATCGCGGTGGCGGTGAAATAGATCGGATCAGAGCCCATGTAGTACTGCCCGAACCCGTGACGGCGCCGACCCACATAGATGTTCTGCTGGCTTGATCCCATCGGGCGCAGATGTTCGAACGCCAGATGATCGTCGCCCCAGGACACCGCCTTCCAGCCCAGCATGCGCGCCTTGTGGCAATCAATCCCGTCCCACATCACCTCGCGCACAAAGCCGCCCATTTGCTGAAAGCAGCTGACGCGCATGAATTTCGACGCCCCGATCGACATCTCATCCGAGATCTTCTCGGAAATCTGACGCCCCGCTGAATCCACATAATAGGTCTTGCCCGAGGCGGTGCCGACACGGGGATCCGCCTCCATCTTGTCCATCAGCCCCGCAAAATAGGTAGGTGGCAAATCAAGATCGAGGTCGAGCTTGCACAGATATGTGTAATCATCGAGCGAAACAGTGTCTAAACCGGCGTAAAACGCCTCAATCACACCCGGACCCACGGCGCGGTGGCCGCGGTCTTCGCGCCGCACGACCTTGATCCAGTCATGGGCTTTTTCGTACTCGGCCAGAATTTCCGGGCTCTCATCGGTCGACCCATCATCGACAATGACCCAACGCGTCGGCGGCTCGCTTTGGGCCACCATGGAGTCCAACGTGCGGCGCATGAACTTGGCTTCATTGCGGCCGGGGGAAATGACGACATAGGCGCGGGGGTTTTGTGTACTCGTACTCATGAGGGCGTCTTTGGCACGGGATCACGGATTCGAGCAAGATACGTCTTATTAAATCCACAATCGGTTGCCATAGGGTCGCAGTTGAGGAGATGCATTAGGGATGTGGCGACACGTCTCTTGTCTGTGCAGCACCTTGCGCAGTAAACGACACCCGACTGTTGTGAGAAGGAATGAGTTGTCATGTCGCTTTTGAAAGACATCACCGCCAAAGAAACGCGCGTGGGGATTATCGGCCTTGGCTATGTGGGTCTGCCCTTGGCGGCCACCGCCGCGCGGCGCGGCTTTGAGGTTGTTGGCTTTGATGTGGATCCCAAGAAGATCGAAAACATCAATGCCGGGATCAGCTATATTGATGCGGTCAGCCCCGAGGCGATGACCGAGGCCGCGGCCAAAGGCGGCTTAAGCGCCACAACTGACTTTTCGGGCCTGAAAGACTGCGGTGTCATCATCATCTGTGTGCCGACGCCTTTGAATTCACAACGCGAGCCGGATTTGTCGTATGTGGAAGACACCACGCGTGTGATCGCAGAGCATATGTCCAAGGACACGCTGGTGGTTCTGGAATCCACCACATATCCCGGCACCACCGACGAGGTGCTGCGCCCAATCCTAGAGACTTCCGGCATGACAGCGGGCACAGAATTCTTCCTTGGCTTCAGCCCTGAACGCGAAGATCCCGGCAACACAAGCTTTAACACCGCCTCGATCCCCAAAGTCGTCGCTGGTGACGGTGATCTGGCCGGTGATCTAGTCGCCGCCTTTTATGAGCGTGTGGTCGATACCGTGGTGCGCGTGCCCACAACACAAACGGCCGAAGCGGTGAAAATCACCGAGAACATCTTCCGCGCGGTGAACATCGCTTTGGTCAATGAACTCAAGCTGGTCTATGACGCGATGGGCATTGATGTCTGGGACGTGATTGATGGCGCGGCCACCAAGCCCTTCGGCTTCATGCCGTTTTATCCCGGCCCCGGCCTTGGCGGGCACTGTATTCCGATCGATCCGTTCTATCTGACATGGAAAGCGCGCGAATACGAAATTCCGACGCGCTTCATCGAACTGGCCGGTGAGATCAACACCCGCATGCCGCATCACGTGATTGATCGGCTGCGCGAAATCGTCGATCATGATTCCGGGCGCGGCCTCAAGGGCACGGATATCCTGCTGGTGGGCGTGGCCTATAAGAAAAATGTCTCTGATATGCGCGAAAGCCCCGCAATGAAGCTGATGCAGCTTCTGGATGAGGCAGGCGCCAAATGTGCCTTTATAGACCCACATGTGCCGGTCATTCCGCCGATGCGCGAATATGGTCAATACACAGATCGCGCCGCGATGGACCCGAAAGATATCAAGCCCGGCCAATTCGCCGCTGTGCTGATCGCCACGGACCATGATGCAGTGGATTACGAGGCGCTGATCAAACTTGGCTGCCCCGTGGTCGATACCCGCAACGCGATTGCGAAACGCGGATTGGCGATGGACACAGTCACCAAAGTCTAACAGCGCGTTTTGCCTGACTGCAGGCGGCGTGCTAAACCAACCAAAACCTGATGCAAAAAAGGTGTAACGATGACAGAAACAGCTTATCCAATTGATCCCGAAACGCTTCTGACCAAAAGCGCAGAGGCCAAGGCCCTAGGCCAAGCCCATGCGCAAGCCTATCAAAGCGGTGAACCCTATCATTACACCTGCATCGACAACTTCCTGCCCACAAGCGTGATCGACAAGGTGATTGCGGATTTGGACCTGTTGCCAGATGCCGAAAGCAGCTTTAGCCGCGCGCAGGAGAACCTGAAATCGTCTTATATTCCAGAGCGTCTGCCCGAGTTCTCCAAGAACCTGTTTTATGCGTTCAACTCGCGCCCGTTCATTCTGTTTCTGGAAGAGATGACAGGCATCAAAGGCCTGATCCCCGATCCCTATTACATCGGCGCGGGTATCCATAAGACGCTGAATGGCGGGCATCTGGACATCCACGCAGATTTCAACGTGCATCCGGTGATGCGGGTTGAGCGCCGTCTGAACGTGCTGATCTATCTCAACCACGATTGGCAGGAAGAATGGGGCGGCAGCTTTGAGATTTGGGACAAAGAGATGGCCAATAAGATGGCCAGCTTCGTGCCCACCTATAACCGCATGGTCTGTTTCTCGACCGGGTCTGACACGTTCCACGGCAACCCAGAGCCTGTGAACCACCCCAATGGCGACGGGCGCCAGTCGATTGCGCTTTATTACTATACCGCCACATGGGACGACACGCGCAAAGAACACACAACCCTGTTCAAACCGCGCCCCGGGTCTGAGGACAAAGAAGACAAGGTGATTGCGCGCCGCGCCTTGGTGCAGGATATCCTGCCACCTGCGGTCTATCGCAAAGTGGCCGGAAAACTGCGCCGCATCGGGTTCTGAATGGGTGGGGGCGTTGCCCCCGCTGCCCATACGGGCATCTCCCCCAAAGTATTTTGGAACAAATGAAGCCTCAGACTTTCTTCTGACCCCAAATATCCCGGGGGAGGCGGCGTCAGCCGACGGGGGCAGAGCCCCCTTAAAAACAGGTTCTAATCAGCCTTTTCCGGCTGTGTTTGACTTTGGGAAGGGCTGGTCTGGCACAGGCTTGCCCAGGAAATTGCAGAGCGGCGCCCAGCCATCTCCATCCGTCAGATCGTAGGTCATGAAATTGCTGTCAGCCCCGTGCAGGGCCATCACCTCGGCATCGTGGCGTTCATAAGCGGCGCGAAATCCGGATTCCTCGAAAACCTCTGAGCCATAGAAGGCTTTGACCAAGGGCGCGAGATAGGTTTGACCCTGTTGAATACGCCGATCGCGCAAGTCTTGCGTGAAGTGTTTTTCGCAAGATTTCAGCCAGCGCTCCATGTCACGCCGTGTGTAGATGAATTTGGCGTTGGGGAACTCTGCGCGCAATTCGCGGTGCAACACCGCCACCGTCAGATCGGTCATGGCATCATGTTTCCAGACCCACCACGGCCAATCCGAGCGGATGTTGCCCGCTGCATCCGCCTTGGCGATGGGCGGCAAATGGAACGGGGCATAGCCCAGAATGTCCAACGCATGATCCAGCGAGGTCGTCCCAGTTTTGGACAGACCAATCCCAAACACAAACGGGCGGTTGCGCGGCACATGGCCCAGCACACCGTAAATCAGCTTGTCTTTGAGTTTCCCAAAGGTCGAGGACATGAACCACACTCCACAAATCGAACAAGTGCGCTTCCCTTAACGCCAAAGATCCGCGCTGTCCCGTAAAAGCCCAAGAATATGGCCAAATTTGCCACATGAAAGCATCAATACAGGGCGTAAGTTGCAAATTGTCCAAACTCACGGCTGATCACGAAAATCTTGAATCACATTTGGATCAATCCGTGCTATGACACGCGCGCACCTCACATCCCGTCGTGGGGGGCCCTATTTGGTATTTGCACGAGACATTAACGAGAGCACCGCGCCATGAGTATTTCTTCGACGCAGACGTCCCAGACATTTTCCATCTCCCGATTGTTCAGTTGGGGCATGTTCTGGTTGCTTGTCACCCTGATTGGGGCGGGCGTGTTCTTTTCACCGGGAATCGATGCCTTGCTGGACGCCTGGCAACTGCCTGAATACAGCCACGGACCCTTGATTCCAGTGCTGTCGGGGCTGCTGTTCCTGCGTCAGCTCAAGGAATACCCACCACAGCCAGGGCCAAAGTCAGACCGCTGGCCCGGCGTCATTCTGATCCTCATTGCCTTGGCCTTCGGCGCCTTGGGTATTCTGTCGCGCATCCCTGACATTGTGGCCTATGCCATGATCCTGTGGATTGGCGGGCTGATCCTTGTCAGTTTCGGATGGAAAACCGGCAAACATTTCTGGCCCGGCGTTGTGCATCTGGTGTACATGCTGCCGCTGCCGGGGCTGATTTACTACAAAGCGACCACCTATCTGCAGTTCGTCTCATCCGAATTGGGTGTGTGGTTCCTGCGTATGCTGGATGTTCCAGTATTTTTGGACGGCAACATCATTGATTTGGGCGTGGTGAAACTGCACGTGGCCGAGGCCTGTTCGGGCCTGCGCTACATGTTCCCGATCATGAGCTTTTCCTACATCTTTGCTGCCCTCTACAAAGGCCCGATGTGGCACAAAGCGACGCTGTTGCTGGCCGCCGTTCCCATTGCGATTGTGATGAATTCCGTGCGCATCGCGGTGGCCGGGATCATCGTGCAGTATTACGGCGATGCTTGGCTTGAAGGGTTTACGCATTTCTTTGAAGGTTGGGTCATCTTCCTGGCCTGTATCTTGCTCTTGTTCTTGCTGGCGTGGTTCTTGTTGTTCCTGCGCCGCGACCGCCTGAGCCTGACCGATGCGCTGGATCTGGAAACCGAAGGTCTGGGCACCCAAGCCATGCGCGTCTCACTGGTACAGCCAAGCCGGGCTTTGATTGTCTCCGCAGTCATCGGCCTTGGGGCTTTGGGCGCGTTACAGACCATGCCTGAGCGCGGCGCAAGTGCGCCAGATCGGGACAGCTTTGCGCTGTTCCCCCGCACCCTCGGAGACTGGCGCCAATCCGGACCCCGTGAATTCCTGTCCAAAGGGGTTCTGGGCGCAGATGACTACCATCAGATTTCATTGCGCAAACCCGGAGCGGCCGCCGCTGTGGGCCTGTTCATGGCATGGTATGACGACCAAAGTGATGGCGGCGTGCACTCCCCCGAGATTTGTCTGCCCGGAGCGGGCTGGGAAATCGCATGGCTGGAACGCACCGACATCACCGAACAGATGGGCAGCGAAACCCCCTTCCGCATCAACCGCGCCATCATTCAGAACGGCGAAACCCGCATGATGGTCTATTACTGGTTCCAGCAGAAAGACCGCCGCATCGCGTGGGATTTCGCAGCCAAGTACTACCTGATGATGGACAGCATCCGCACAGGGCGCACAGATGGCGCCATGGTGCGTCTGACCACCCTCATCAACCCAGGCGAAGATGATGCCGCCGCCGAGGCCCGCTTGAAGGAAGTCCTGATGGAAATCCAGGCCCCTCTGCCACGGTTCATTCCCGAAACCTAAGCTCCATCACTATCGAAGATTGGTACCAGTGTGACACGTTTTGTTTTAATCTCCGGCAATGGGCGGTCCGGATCGAACCGCCTGTTGGACATCCTTGATCGCAGTTCTGAAACCGCCTGTCGCAATGAAATGAACGGCGTGGTGAATGGGCATTTCGACAATATCGGGGGCATGCTGTTTGCCGAAGATATGACGCCTGAGCGCATCGCCAAGCTGGAGCATGCCGTCGCGCAGGCCGGGATGCGCCGCTCTGACCGGGACCGCCCCCCCAAGGCGCGCAAAACCTACTTTCGCCCGCATCTGATCTCGGATGCCATGCACTGGGCCACCTCCAAGGACCGGCTGCGCTTTGCCTTGGCGCGCACCCCGATATTGGCCGCCCATAATGAATGGGACCTGCCGGGCTGGTACACGGATCGCACCAAGCTGCGCTCCGCACTGAGCGTGCTGAAACTTAACGCCGGGCCCGCCTGGACCTTGCATCTGCACAACACAGACCCCGAGGGGCGGATCATTCACAACATCCGCCATCCCCGCGACTATCTGAATTCCTGGTACAACCGCTTTGCCAAAGATCAAGACCACGCCTATTTCGAAACATACTGGTCCGACGTGCCAAGGTTCTTTGAGCATTTCGGCAAAGGTGATCCCGACTATCTGCATGACTTCTCCAAAGAGAGCGTGATGGAGATTGAGCTGTGGCGCTGGCGCTATACCAACGAGACCCTGCATGAGGGGCTCAAAGGGTCAGAGCGGGCGATGACGATCACCTATGCAGATATTGATGATGATCCGGGCGCGGCCGCACAGCAGGTTTATGCCTTTGCAGGCCTGCCCTACAATGATCAAGTCGCCGAACTGGTGCAGACCATGCGCAACACGCTGTTTGCCAAAAAGCACACCGTTAAGCTGGAAGATGATCTGATCGACCGCCTCGTCGACAAGGTCATGGATGGCAGTTCCCTGCGCGATATTCCAAACTTGTTCTGATCCAAGCCGAAAGCCTTAAAACAGGCTCTAACCGCGACATCCCGTGAACACATCCGGGGCCTTGGTCAGAAAGCCATCCATCAATGCCTTGGTGGACAGGTCATGCCCTGTTTCCGAGAAATGCGAATGACCCTTCTGACGGTAAAGCCACATCTCGCTGCCGTCGCGGGGGTGTTTGTCAAACTCAGCCAATGGCGTGATCACGCGATCTGCAGTGGCCTCATCCAGTATCAGCTCATCGACACTGCTGCGATAATTCCAGTGGATCGGCACCGGCACCTCGAACATGAACCATTCCATGTCAAACGCCTCGGCGCGCTCCCGGCTGAGGATCAGCAAGGCCGATGTATAGCGGCGCTGAATCTCGCGCGCGGTCGGCTTTTTCGGGGCGTTTGCGTCCACCTCTTGTGCAACTTCCGGGGCCGCAGCCGCAGGGGTCGCTTTCTTGCGCGCATTGCCCAGCTGGGTGAGGATTTTCTTCACCGTCAGCCCGGCCCATTCGCGCACAGCACTGTAGAAATGGCTGTGATTGATCAGCATTTTGTAAAACGAGAACTGCATCAGGAAATCACGGATTTCGACTCCCGGCAAATAGGCCCGCCCGGTGGGCTGTGGCACGCCATTTTCATCAAGCTTATAGAGGCCCGGGCGCATGTTGTCGGCAAAATCCCCGGCCCCGAATTGCGACACCACGATATCAGGATCATAAAGGACGGTACGTTCTTCAAACTCGACCAGCATCTCTTCGGTGCTAAAGCCTGAAACGGCGAAATTCAGCACCTCAACATTGTAGCCCAGATCGGCAAAACGCGTCTCTAACAAGGATCCAATCGTGTCCTCATAATGGGCTTCATAGCCCATAAAGTAACTGTCCCCCATCAGTGCAATCCGGCACACGCCGGGCGGTTTTTCCAGCGTGAAATCACGATCGCTGCGCATGCCTTGCGCGTTGATCCGCATCTCGACATCCGCCTCTGGCGTGACCTGACGATAGACCGCGTTCGGGATATTGCCTCGGATGCCATACTCGGTCCCCGAGATGAATCGCGGCATTCTAATCTGTGGCTCCATCACCCGCAGGAACCCTTCGGCAAACAGACAAGCATAGGCAAACCCAAGCACCCCGATCACAGCCCATTTGAGCGTGCGAAACGTCAGGCTTCGTTTTTGAATTGGCTGTGTCTGTTGCATGTTCAGCTGTCCATTTCAGCGGTGATATCTTGCAGGATCAAAAGTCAAAGTAGATGAAAGACTGCCCCGTCTTTGCGACCAGAAACATAATCGAAAAGAGCTGAAACAGCACCAGATTAAAGACGGCAAACCCCGGCAGGCGTTCCCATGGGTTCTGACGACCACTCAAGCGCATCCACAATTCAATCAGCATCAAAGGGCCGGCGGCAAAGAAGATCGCACTGTAAGACCCTGACCAGACAGGCCCCCACATATTGGCGATGATATAGAACGCATCTCCAAAGCTCTCGGCGCGGAAGAACACCCACGACACCATCGCCAGAAGAAACATCACACACATCGAGGCCACGGTGCCAAAGGCCCGCATGGCCCCGCTCAGAGCCTCAAGGCGGGCGTCGATATTGGCCGCACGGTAGATGATAAGGATCGCGCCGTGAAACGCGCCCCAGGCGATGAACGTCCAGGCGGCCCCATGCCACAGCCCGCCCAACAGCATGGTCAGCGCAAGGTTGCGATACGTGTTAGACACTGTGCCGCGATTGCCGCCCAGCGGGATATACAGGTAATCGCGCAGCCAGCTCGACAGCGAGATATGCCAGCGCTGCCAGAAATCCGACGGCGTGCGCGAGAAATAAGGCATCCGGAAGTTCAGCATCAGATCAAAGCCCAGCATCCGCGCAAGGCCGCGCGCCATATCCGAATAGCCCGAGAAATCGCAGTAAATCTGGATGGTAAAGGCCAAGGCCCCCGCCATCAGTTCGGCCGGGGCCTGCGCGGTCGGGTCCGAGAATATCCGATCCGACACCACCGCCACATTGTCCGCAATCACGACCTTTTTGTAAAAGCCCCACATGAACAGCAACGCACCCGAACGCAGACGCTCCAGCGTGATTTCGCGTGGCTTGGCAAATTGCGGCAACAGATTGCGCGCCCGTTCAATCGGCCCCGCCACCAGTTGCGGAAAGAACGCCACAAAGGCCGAGAACTGCAACAAATCATGGGTCGGCTTAAAGTCGCGGCGATAGATGTCGATTGTATAGCTCATGGTCTGGAACGTGTAGAACGAGATCCCCACCGGCAGGATCAGGTTCAGCGTCAGCGCATTCACCTCCCAGCCGATCGAACTTGCCATCTGTGCAAATTCAGCGGCGAAAAAATCAAAGTACTTGAACGTGCCAAGAATGCCCAAATTCGTCGCAATAGAGACGAATAAGAACAGCTTTTCGCGCCCCGCCTGCACCATCGAATGGCTCAGGGTCAGCACCGCCAAAAGCGCCAGAACCGCCACGGCGACCAGTGTCGCAATAAAGGTAAAGCTTTGGGGTTCGAACACGGCTATGGCGCCCAGAACAGCCCCCAAAAGCGCCACAGGCCACACCAGAATGCGCGCGCCGGGTCGCTCTCCGGAAATCACCAACCCGCAAACATAATCCACCACCGTCGAGACCGTGATCAGGATCAGAAACCGAACATCCCACCAGCCGTAAAAGATATAGCTGCCCAGCAGGATCAGCGCATTTTGCACAAACAGCCGATTGCGCAACGCTGCATAAAGCGGAAAGAAGATCGCAAAGAATGCGAAAAAGACGGGCTGAAAAAAGATCATTTCCGCGAGAAACTTTCGTTCAGACCGGCATTCAGCGCGACATAAGCGGCCGGGCTGAAATGCAGAGTGTCGTCAGAAAATTCTTCCGGCAACGGACCATCTGCACCACGCAACATCGCGTTGAAATCAATCACCTCGATTTCGCTGGTCTCGGCCATCGCGTGAATGGCCGTATTGGCAGCACTCACCAGTTCGAACAGATTGTCATCCCAGAACATCATACGGCGCACCACATCAGGTTCCGCCGACTGAATGATCGTGGCAATGCGCACTTTGATGCCTGCGGCCTGTGCCTGTTCGGCCAGTCCCTCAAGACGCGAAATCATCTGATTAGAGACTGCATTTCGAAACCCGTCCCCGCGTTTGCGCTGCACACTGGCCCCCACCAGATCGTTGATCCCGGCGGCAATCACGATTTCATGGGGCAGAGGTTCGATATCCAGAACATCGCGCTGAAAGCGGCGCTCAAGCTGGCCCGTGGTTTCCCCACCCACACCGCTTTTGGCAAAGGCGACATCCGCGTTCTGCGGCAGCTCTGTCCAGCGCCGGATGCGGCTGTCCCCGACCAAAAGCACCCGCAGCTTTCCGGCCTGCCAATCTTCGGGCAGCTGCGTCAACGAGCGGGCCGGATTGTACATCTGAAGCGCCGTCAGGCGTTCAGTTTCCCGACTTTCGCGCAGCATGGAAAAAAACAACACAGATGCGCCGATACCAGCCACAGCCAGCACCCATCCTAAAATTCCAAACAATCTTGAAAAACGCATGACTTTTCAGCCTTTTACAGTTTTATCCAAGCGCACCGCATGCCTCAGGCGAACGGGTTCTTATAGATCCCCAGACGCTGCTTCAGCACAGCCCACACAAAGGGCGGCTCATGCACCACATAGCGGTGAAAGCGCGCGCGCGGCTCCTTGATCAGCCGGTAAAGCCACTCAAAGCCCCATTCGGTGATCCAGACAGGTGGGCGTTCAAAGCCGCCCGATTCATAGTCAATCGTTCCGCCCAGAGGCAGCCAGAGCTTAATGCCCGGCATCTGGTCGCGGTATTTCATGATGAATTTTTCCTGACGCCCCCCGGCCAGCCCCACAAGGCAAACCGTTGCGCCGCTGTCATTGATCGCCTTGATCATGCGCGCGATCTCTTCGGGCTTTTCGTCAAAATCGAAATCCGGGCTGTCGACGCCCACGATCATCTCGCGGCCAACCTTGGCATTGACGTTGTCGCGCGCCTGTTCGGCCACGCCCGGCTTGCCGCCGCATAAGAACACCGTCATCGACGGATCCTTGGCATAGCGCGTGTAGAATTTCGGGAAGTAATCAGACCCTGAGACGCGTTCCTGCACCGGGGTGCCAAGGAATTTGGTCGAGAAATACATGATCTGACTGTCACAGGTGATCACATCGAACTTGTCGATGATGTCGTAAAACTCGCGGTCCTGCTGCAGCTTCATGATCATATCGACATGCAGGGTCAGCATTGCGCCTTCGCGGAAGTTTTCGACCAGATCATCCATTGCGATGTCATGCACATAGGCATTGAGCATCGGGACTTTCTTCATCTCGCCCATCGTTTTGTCCATCGTGCCGGACCCTTCAAAATTACTGCCATCTGCCATCACGCACCTGCACCCATATACTGATCAACCAACGCCTTCGTGCCGCGGATATTACCCGCGCTTGAGGCCCCAAACACAATGCTTTCCACACCCGGAAGCTCCGAGATCCAGTGGATCGCCTCATCCGCCGGGATCGCACCCGACGCATAAACAGACATCGCCACCGCGCGCACCCGGCCCGATTGCAACGCATCCAGATAGGCATCAAAGCCACCGGACATGCGGAAGCCGATCTTGTTGATGTTGGAGCAAATGATCGGGTTTGTGATGCCCTCTTTTTCCAGCGCATCCAACAACAGCGGCATATTCATCGTGATATAGGCAGGCTCTGCCCCCCATTGCTCTCGGATATGATCGTCAAAAATCTTGAAAGCGCGGGTGAAGCCCATGCCCAAAAGCAAATCGGTAAAGACGTTCTGGATGAAGACAACAGGCGCATTGGTGCCTTCAAACATCTTCATTTCCATGTCGATCAGAACCTTGGCGATCCCATCGACTTCTTTGGTGGCCAGCGCCTTGCCGCCCGCCAGTGCCGTGGACAGCAATCCATCCTTGGGCATGAATTCTTTCAGCGCACCCACCATGCCATGTTCGGTCACAGCGTTGGCATATTTATGCGCGTAAGGCATGCAAGGATAGAAGGTGAACCCGTCATAGCGCGCCTGGTCTGCTTTCACGCGTTTCGCGATCTCTGCGATGCGATCATGCGTGGTGCACATGAAGGTCTTGATGCCCGCATCATAGGCGGTGTCGAGCACCTCCATGATGGCATCTGTTTTCTGAAACCGCATCGCTTGTGCGCGCGCCTTTTCCTCGGACATGTGGTTGATGCCGAAGAACTGATTATCGCCGAAAAGCAGCTTGTCCATAATCTCTCGTACCCCTTAAAAACAGTCTCTAGCGGCCAAACCAGCCGCGTTTCTTCGCGGGGGCTGCAACCTTGCCAACCGGGGCTTCGCCAACGGCGGTTCCGGTCTCTGCGTTCTCAATGATCATCGCCATCGTGCGGTCTGTCGCCGTGGCGGATGCAAAGTCGTTCTGCGAAGCTGTTTTCGCGCCATCACGCACCGCCAGAATGAAATCATCCAGCTGCCCGGAATATTCCTCACCGCGCAGATAGAACCAACGATCCTCGGTCAGCTCGGTGGTGTATTTCACCGTCCAACCCTCACCATACCCGTCCAGACCCTCAACAGGTTTGCGCAAGAAGCACTGACATTCCTGCCGATCCGCATAGAGCCGCCCATTGGTGCCAATCAGGCTCACCTTGGTGGACATTTTGCGGTGGCTTTCATCAGACCAGTTCACCGACAGATGCGCCGTGGGTCCATCGTCCCACCGCAGGGTCGAGAAGACCTCGTCATCCGTGCCTTCGGAGAACACCTGCCCCAGAACAGACCCGGTCACTTGCGCCGGTGTGCCAAAGAACCAGTTGAGCAGATTCAACGGGTGCGCGGCATAGTCATACAAACATCCGCCCCCTTCGGCCTTGTCCGTGCGCCATGTGGCGCGCTTGGGGCGCAGAACCACGGGGCCATAGGCTTCGGCCAGCACATGGGTGATCTTGCCAATGGCACCGGCGTCAATCAGGCGCTTCATTTCCTGAAACGCGCCCACATAGCGATAGTGATATCCCACCTGAGCGACGAGCCCCTTTTCAGCGGCCAGCTTGGTCAGGCGTTCACTGTCTTCCCAGTTCAGGCAAAACGGCTTTTCGCAGAAAACATGAATGCCTTTGTTCAAGGCCGCTTCGACCATGGGCGCGTGTGCACGGGACGGCGTGGCAATCACCACCGCGTCCAGCGCTTCCTTGGCCAACATGTCGTTATAATCTTTGTAGATGGGTGTTTCGATATTCTTGCCCAGAACATCCACCATAAAGCCTGCGCCATCGCAGCCAATCATCTCTACATCCGGATGAGCCCCGACCATCGCAAAGTGCGACAGCCCCATCTTGCCCAAGCCAACAACCCCAATTCTGACTTTGCTCACGTCGATACCCTATTTACTGTTGTCGAACACATCACAGGCACACCCGTTTCGGGACGGGGGTGCAAAATCGCCCGACATATCTGTCATTCCCCGCATCCATGCAACTGTTATGGGGCCGCAATGCGGCGTTGCGGCGCGCTTTTGTAGACATGTGACAAATTTTGGTCAGGATTTTCATGTTTTGTCGTCCATAAGGAAACACCCCGGCGAAGAATCTCTCATCGGCCCCGAACGCTCTTGATTGATGCCGCAAAACACGGAAAACGGCTCCCGTTACTTGGGAAAGGAATTGTTTGGCATGATTACCCCTGTACTTCTCTGTGGTGGCTCCGGCACGCGACTGTGGCCTCTGTCGCGCAAATCCTACCCCAAGCAATTCGCCCCTTTGATGGGCGAAGAAACCTTGTTCCAAGCCTCCGCCAAGCGGCTTTCGGGCACCGGGTACAACGATCCGGTCGTCGTCACCGCGTCGGATTTCCGCTTTATCGTCACCGAGCAATTGCAAACCGTGGGCCTGAACCCCGGCGCGATCCTGATTGAACCGCAAGGGCGCAACACGGCCCCTGCCGTTCTGGTTGCCGCCCTGCACATTGCCGACACCGACCCTGAAGGGCTGATGCTGGTCGCGCCGTCCGATCACGTGGTCCCGGATGCCGACGCCTTCCGCGAGGCCGTTATGGCGGGCGTCCCAGCCGCGCAATCGGGTCAGCTTGTGACCTTCGGCATCACCCCCACCCATGCGGAAACCGGCTATGGGTATCTGGAGCTCGATGGCAAGCCCGACGGCACCGCCCCCGTGGCCCTCAAAAGCTTCGTGGAAAAGCCCGATGCAGCCACGGCAGAGGCAATGCTCAAAGGCGGCAAGCATCTGTGGAACGGTGGGATCTTTTTGTTCCGCGCCCGCGACATCATCGCAGCATTTGAAACACACGCAAACCCCTTGTTAGAGCCTGTTTCTACCGCCCTCAAAGAGGCCCGTGTAGACCTTGGATTCCTCCGATTAGACCCTGAAAACTGGGCCCGCGCCGAAGATATCTCGATTGACTTTGCGGTCATGGAAAAGGCCGACAATCTCAGCGTTGTGCCCTTTGGCGCAGGCTGGTCAGATTTGGGCGGCTGGGACGCGGTCTGGCGCGAAACCGGCCCGGATGCGGACGGGGTTGCGACCTCGGCCAATGCCACGGCGATTGACTGCACAGACACGCTTCTGCGCTCTGAATCCGACAACCTCGAAGTGGTCGGGATCGGGCTTGAGAACATCATCACCGTGGCCATGCCCGACGCGGTTCTGGTGGCCGATAAATCCCGCGCACAGGATGTGAAAAAAGCCGTCGCAGCGCTCAAGGAAAAATCCCGCAATCAGGCTGAATCCTTCCCCAAGGATCACCGCCCCTGGGGCTGGT
>CAZDXI010000023.1:14543-20908 GCA_964509095.1 uncultured Rhodobacterales bacterium | reverse complement strand
CCATAATACCGCGCCATCTGGCCCGTCATCTGGGTGGAGCGCATGTATTCCGGCGTCCCAAACGCCGGCGCACCGGATTTCATGTCCACATTGGATGTAAAGGTGCCAATCGCACAGGCACAGCCCGGTTTCACGTATTGGAACAAAGCAATCGCACAAAGCCCTTCGGCAATGGACTGCGCCACAGCCCCCGCCATTGTGACAGGCGCCATCGCACCCGCCAGCGTAAAGGGTGTGACAACAACCGCTTGTCCACGCCGAACCAGACGCAGGCACCCGTCGATCATCGGGAAGTCGTGCTTCAGCGGAGACGTCGAATTGATGTTGGTGTACATGTAAGGGTCTGCACAGAACTGTTCTTCGGTCAAACCATTGGCGATCTTGACCATCTCCATCACGTCTTCGACGCGTTCTTTGCCCAAGGAATAGGCGTGCATCACTTTGTCGGTCAGTGTCAGCTTGTCATAGAGCACATCCAAATGTCGGACGCTGGCGTGTATGTCGACAGGCTCCACCGGGTAGCCGCCTGCAAAATGGATGCAGTTGAAATATTGCGTCAGCTTCAAAAGGTTCGCGCATTGCTCGCGGTTACCCGGAACCTTCTTGCCGATTTCTAGATCGAAGTAGTTGGGCGGCGAGGATACGTTCCCAAACACGATATGCTTCCCACCGATGGGAAGATTATGCGCGGGGTTCCGCGCTTTGATTTCAAACTCCGACGGGGCCTTGGCGACCATTTCCATCACAAAGTCGCGCCCCATGAAGACCTTTTCGCCTTCAACCTTGCAGCCGGCTTCTTTCAAGATGCCAAGGGCTTCGGGATTTAGAAACTCAATCCCGATTTCTTCCAGAATGCGCATAGCGCCATCGTGGATCGCTTCGACCCCTTCGGGGCTAAGCGGCTCTGTCGGGCGGTCGGTGTTGACCGGAATACGCCAAGGCATCTGATCGATCACAGCGCTTCCGCGTCTTGCTGCTGCCCCCGCGCGCCCGCCACTGCGCGTCCGTCTTTTCGGTGCCGCTGTGTCCGCCATGTGCATCTCCGTCGCTAACCAGGTGCTTTATCATGCGGCGATGTACGCGTCGGATGTTGTGCTGTTTGCGACAGAATTCGTCGTGTTCGGCGGTGGCAATCGCACCAGTGTCGCTTCACTTGACCCCTGCGTCGTGTCACTCTGCGCTTTAGTTCAACAAGGAATCCTAACGATGTCTGATTATGGAATTGTCACAACGACCGCCAACACACCGGAGCTTGCCCAAAAGATCGCAACCGCACTGGTGGATGCAGAATTGGCGGCCTGCGTGCAAACCATGCCGATTGTGAGCACCTACAGATGGCAGGGCAAAGTCGAAACCGCACAAGAGTTTCAGGTCACGATCAAAACGATGTCGAACCTGTTCGATTTGGTGGAGCGCAAAATCCGCGAAGTTCACACCTATGACACGCCGGAAATTGTGACATCCGAGATTGGCGGCAGCACGGATTACCTCGCATGGATTCAAAACTCAGTGCAACGTACATCGGACGTCACACCACATCACAAACCGTAGGCCTCCTGCGCGCATTCCTAGCGATGTGGCCAAGATTCTGGGGAGATGAGACGTTTCGGCGCGTTCAAAGCCGCGACCGGCAACTCAATGTCCATCAAGCCAGCTTGGGAGATGGCTGATGTCAGGCAACACCACATCTGCCAGACCCGCCAATTCCTTGGCACTGGCAAACCCGGTTAGCACACCGACGGTTGCAAAGCCCGCCGCCCGGCCCGCGCGCAAATCATGCAGGCTGTCGCCGACCATAACGCAGACCTCCGGACCAACGCCAATCTGCGCGGCGAAAGCCAGTAACTGCCCTGGAGCAGGCTTCCCACCATGACCAGAGTCAAACCCGGCAATGAAGTCGAACTTCCCCTCGATCCCAGCAGCACCTAAGTGCGCGCGCGCCGGCGTTTCCGCGTCGTTAGTTGCCACGCCCAGCGCATAGCCTTGCGCGCGCAGCCCATCGAGAAACGGGACCAGAGGCACTGCTTCCTGTTGTGGCGCGCGGGCGGCTTCTTCGTTCAACAGATCAAGAATAGCGGGTGTCGTCATATCCGGAAGATGAACGGCCAATTCTTCGGCAACTTCCCAAGGCGTACCCGCAATCACAACGCTGCTGGGCGAAAACTGTGCCTTGCTCACATCGAACCCGATCGCCTTGCCCAAGGCCGCGCTATGATGCGCATCCCGACCAAGGCGCATCAGAAAGGCCTGTGCCCAAGCCTCCCATGTACGGGCGAAGTCAAACAACGTCCCGTCCTTATCAAACAGAATCGCTTCGAGTTTTTTTGGTGTACTCATGTCCAATGCACCTGTTCGCCGCCCGGCAATGCCGCACGGGCTTGCATCAGGTGATCGTAACCAACGTCATGACTGTCACAAAACCGCGTCACCCAGGCATCGTCCATTAACAAAAAGTCAAGAATTGCGCCCAACAAATCGGCATCACCCGCCCGTTCGCGCAGGTCTGCTTCGCCAAGCCCGGTTGAGCCAAGAAATACAGGCAGCAGGTCTTCCTCAGCGACCAGCCAGCCCAAGGCCTTCAGTGCCAATGTCTCGGCAGATTCTCGCGTCAGCAATGTTAACCTCTTCCATTTTAGCTGCTTGTGAAACGCTTTGTTAACACTTGCACGCAACAATCTGCGCCAAGGGTTGTAAGAGCATTCACGAAAGGTTGGCAGCAGTGCAAGCGTCGTTGCTTATCGTTGACAGCATTGCCACAAATCGTGTGGCTCTCAAGGTCAAACTTGCCGCCGCATGGTATGAAGTGCACACCGCTTCAACCGGCGAGGATGCTTTGGCACGCGTCGCGGATCTGATGCCCAATCTTGTCATCGTGAACAATACCTTACCGGATATGCATGTCGCGGAACTCAGCGCGCGTCTGAAGGCGTTGCTGGGTCAGGCGAAGCCTCCGCTTCTTGCATTAACGGAGCAGGACAACTCGCGCGAGCCTCTCTTGCGCTCAGGTGTCGAAGATGTGCTGCCGCTGAACGTTGATGACCGACTTCTCGTCGCACGGATTCGGGCCGTGTTGCGCGCATCAGCCTACGAGGCAGAATGGCGGCTGCGCGAGGGAACAACGCGCGCGCTCGGCTTCGCTGAACCGGCGTTGCAGTTTGATCGCCCCGTGCCCGTCGTCCACATGATGAGCGCGACAGAAAAGCCCAGCAATCGTTGGCTCGACCTCTCGGGGGAGCCCGGATTGTCGGTATCGACTATGCCGCTAGAAGCCGCGATGCGAAACCTGAGCGATACGTCAAACGCGTCCGTTTTGTTGATGGAATTGCCGCGTACCAACCCGGAAGCGGCCTTATCTGTGCTGTCTGACCTGCGCGCAAACACGCAAACGCGGCACAAGGCCATTTTTGTGTCTGTTCCAGAAGGACGCTTTGATCTGGCGGCTCAGGCCCTGGATCTTGGTGCAGACGACGTGACGATCGGATCCCTGCCCGCCTCCGAAATGTCTTTGCGTGCCCGTCGTCTGCACACACGTCGAGAAATCAACGATAGCCTTCGTGCAACAGTCAAAAACGGGGTCGAGGCTGCAATTCGTGATCCGTTGACCGGCCTCTATAACCGTCGATACGCGCTACCACATCTAGAACGTATTGCGGAACAAGCGCGCCTGTCGACCCGCCCCTATGCAGTGATGATCGCCGATCTCGATCACTTCAAACGCATCAATGACTGGTATGGTCACGAGGCTGGAGACGCCGTGCTGGTTGAGTGCGCGCGACGGATGCTGCGCAATATGCGTGCTGTTGACTTGGTCGCCCGTATTGGCGGTGAAGAATTTCTGATCGTTCTCCCTGCAACGGGTCATGCGGCCGCAAGACAGGCCGCGTTGCGTTTGTGCAAACGAATTTCGGAAACTCCGATCAAAGTGCCAGGGCGCGATCTGGATGTGGATGTTACGGTCTCAATCGGCCTTGCACTCAGCGACATTGGCGCAGGAACACCTGCAGACAGCCTCCCATCCTTTCAGGCCCCGGACGAAATGCTCAATCGTGCGGACCGCGCGCTGTATCGCGCCAAGGAAATGGGGCGCAATCGTTTTATGTTAGAGAGGTCGTCGCAAGCTGCCTGAAAGCCGCCGGCCCCCATCACCTTTCTTTAATCATCTTTACGTGGCTTGCGACGCTTACCGCGTTGCAGCTTTTCTTCGAGCCGCTCCGCATACGCCAGTCGCGCATCGCGATCCATTGCCGATATCTTTTCTAGGACCTTGGCTTGAACACCTTCGCGCACACCTGCGCCTCGCGATGCCTCTTCTGACAGCAAACCGTCCAAGGTCGCTGGGTCAAAGTCGTCGGCCCGCAACACCTCAAGCACTTCTTGCATCATCACCCGACGGTCTTGATGCGTCGCACGGTTCTTCAGGCGAAACTCTGACAGGATTTCCTGCCGATCCGCGCGCTCAAGCGCCCAGACAAAGACATACCCTCCGGCTGGCGGGCCTGCACGGTCCCCGCCTTTGGACACACGCCACGCTGTCCCGGCAACCGCGCCGATGATCAGCAGGTTCAACGCCAAGGATAATCCCAGCACAATCTTGATCCAACGCGGCACACGCCGTTGCGCAGACTCCATCTGGTCAGACATTGCTGTCCTCCTCGGTCACTAGGTGTTGCAGATCGCCCAAGCCAAAGATTGGGTCAAAATCATCATATGTGTCTGAAAAAGCCTGATCGAACAGGTCTATCGGGTCGGGCAAGTTGTCAGGCGGTGCGATGCCAATCCAGACCCCGGCAATGGCCGCTGTCGCCAATCCACCCAGACCTCGCCATCCGCCAAGCAAGGTTCGCAAGTCAAAGCCTGCGCGAATTTTCGGCGTCGTTGCAGCGGCAAAGGCTTCTATGGCGTCCTCTGCCATCCGCATGCGCACGTCGCTGTCCATTTCCGGCACATCACGACGCGCGGCATCAAACAGGTTGTCCAGTTCTGCATCTGTCAGATCACGTTTCGTCATCACTAAACCCCAATTCGTTTCTGCGTCCGGCTAATTCTGCCGCCAGCGCCCGTTTTCCCCGCGCAATCAAGCTTTCCACGGCCTCAGTAGAGACATTCAGAAAATCCGCGATCTCTGGGTTTGCCAACCCTTCGATGTGGCGCAAAACGACGGCCTGCCTTTGTCGATCCGGCAAACTCCGCAGAGCTGCGTGCAATGCGACCCCACGCGCCTGATCCTGCAACTGAGCTTCTGCTCCGGGTTGTGGATCGGCCGGTTCTGCCATCGTTTCGCTATCAAGCGATGCGGGAGTGTTGCGCCGCATCCGGTCAATGCACAGGTTCGCCACAACGCGGTAGAGCCATGTGGACGGTGCCGCTCCGCGATCTTCCCATCCGGGTGCTGCGCGCCACAACTTTAGCAAGCCGTCTTGGGCGACATCCTCTGCCTCGGCCCGGTTGCCCAACATGCGAAACGCTTGCGCAAAAGCACGCGACCCAAGATCATCTGCAAGGGTGCGCGCCGCGTCAGGGTCTCCGGACACGGCGCGCAGCAACAAGGCGGTCTGCGCCTCGTGCGGGACAGTCTGGCGAGTCATCGCCATTCCTGAAGTGCGGCCCCTTGCGGCATCAGATCAATTTTCAGCCTTTTTGCGACGCTCTCCACGCGACTTTCGCATATGCGCTTTGGCCGCGTCGAATTCTTCTTCCGACAATGTGCCGTTGCCATCTTGGTCTGCGCGCTCAAACATCTTACCCGCGCGCGGATGCGCCTGCATCTCTTCCAGAGACAAGGAACCGTCCTCGTTTGCGTCCAAATGCTTCAGCATGCGGGCCGCGCGTTTCTTTGCACGCTTGTTCGCATTTGCTTCCAGTTCCTCGCGTGACAGGGACCCATCGCCATCTGTGTCCGCTTCTGTAAAACGTGCCAGACGCGGTGCCATTAACTCTTCCTGACTAAGGTCGCCGCTGTTGTCGACGTCCAGATCAGCAAAGCTTGCACGGTGCATGCCACCGCCTTGTTTCGCATCCGCTATAGACACACCGCCCAGAACAAGCGCGACACCCAATGCAGTGAGATGAATTACATGTTTCATCGGTCTTTCTCCATTCTTTCGAATGCGGGCTGTTCCCGCGATCTGAGAATGAAACGGCTATGCCCGCAAGTTCCGTCGCAAATTTTCAAATCTTTTTTGTTGGCCCGGGCGCGCAGCCATGCATCAGGCACAAAACCCCCGGTGCACTGCGTCAACACGACGCTAGGGCAATTCGTCATCTTCAAACAGTGATCAAAGACCGCCACTTTGCACCACGTAACAAGCAAGTGACGCTTATGACCGCTCATATTCCAGATCGTGACTCTCAGTTCCAAGCTGAAG
>CAZDXI010000023.1:0-14533 GCA_964509095.1 uncultured Rhodobacterales bacterium | reverse complement strand
CGACGCTAGGGCAATTCGTCATCTTCAAACAGCGACCCAAGACCTCCATTTTCACCCCATGTAACAGGCAAGTGACGCTTATGACCGCTCATATTCCAGACCACGATTCACAGTTCAAAGCTGAAGACGTGCAGCGCCCTTTGTGGCCCGCGTTGCGCCGTGGCTTTCGCCGCAAGTGCCCTAATTGTGGGTCCGGTCCGTTAATGCGCAGCTATCTCAAGGTGAATGACACCTGTGCGGTCTGCCGTGAGGAATTGCATCATCACCGGGCCGATGACGGTCCAGCATATTTGACGATCCTGATCGTCGGGCACCTGATGGCGCCGGGCTTGCACTTTTCGTTTGTATATTGGCGTCCAGACCCGCTTGTGCTGTTTACAATCTTTGCGGTTGGCTGTGTCGCCTTGTCGCTTTACCTTCTGCCTCGGCTCAAAGGGGCTGTGGTTGGCTTTCAATGGGCTCGCCGCATGGGAGGGTTCGGTACGGCTGACGTCTGATCCCTGTCCCACTGGGAAAAGGAACACGCATGCCGATCGATAAATCCGCAATCCGAAATGCCGCTACGGTGATTGTGCTGCGCAATCGCGCCAGCCAACCGTCGATTCTGATGGGGCAACGCGGTGCCAAGGCGGCTTTCATGCCCAACAAGTTCGTGTTTCCCGGAGGCGCTGTGGACGCCGCGGACGCAGACGTCCCCCTTGCCACGTCTTTGCCGGATACCTGTGCGGCTCGACTGGAAGAAGACATTATCGTGCCGCCCATCGCCCCAAAAGCTCTGGCGGCAGCGGCCATCCGCGAACTCTGGGAAGAGACCGGTCAAGTTCTAGGCACACCGCAGACGTGGGCGAACGCACCTGCGGACTGGCAGAGCTTTGCTGCGACCGGCCATGCGCCGCACGCAGCACCTTTGCAGTTTGTGTTTCGCGCTCTGACACCTCCCGGACGGCCGCGTCGTTTTGATGCGCGGTTCTTTCTGATTGATGCAGACGACCTGTCCTCTGACCCGGACGATTTCTCTGCCGCGTCGGACGAGCTGTCTCACCTGCAATGGGTTGATCTGGAACAGGCTCGCGCCTTCGATATGCCCTTCATCACTGAAGTCGTTCTCAGCGAAATCCAAAAACGCGCCGCCGAAACAGCCCCGCCAGCGTCCGTTCCGTTCTTCAAGAACAATGATGAGGAAAACCTGTTTCTGCGCCTTCGCGGGCATGCAATGCCGGATCATGATTGATCAAGGCCCGGTCGGGGTCTGGGGACGTCCCCAGCGCCCGCGCGGGCGTCCGCGCAGATAAAGTCACGTGCGGCGCAGCCGCGCCTTTTGGCTCACACTGCCAGGACCAATCCCAGAATAGCCGCACTTAGTACGCCGATCCCTGCGAGTTCCCGCCGCGACACAGTCTCTTTGAAAAACAGTACTGATGCCAGAAGGCACAGGATCACCTCCACCTGCCCCAATGCCTTCACATAGGCCGCCGTTTGCACCGTAAAGGCGGTGAACCAGCAATATGACCCAGCCATAGAAGTCAGTCCGACAAACCCTGCTGTTCGGCGCGCGGCCCAGACACGGGCTATTTCGCCGGGTTGGTACAGCTTCAACCAGACCAGCATGCCCAGCATCTGCATCATCGTCACCGCCGCAAGAGTGATCCCGGCCCTCAACAAAGGCTCATCCACGGCCAGTTCCAATGAGGCCGCACGATAGGACACGCCTGAGAACGCAAATAGTAGCCCCGACAGCAATCCCAAACCGACCGCCCGGTTGGTGATCCGTGACAGCCATGCGCCGCGACCTCCGGGCGGATCCGACAGCAACAGCACCCCAATCGTGCCAATCAGAATGCAGCCAAACGCGGCCCACGTAACGCCTTCGCCCAACAAAACCAATCCGACCAAGACGGTCTGGATCACTTCGGTCTTTGCAAACGTCGTCCCGACCGCAAAATTGCGCTGCTGGAACAATGCCACCACGCACATGGTGGCAAGGATTTGGGACACTCCGCCAAAGACGCCCCAGGCCCAGAACGCAAGCGACAAATCTGGCAACGCACGACCGGCGCCGATCAAATATGCACATAAGATCAAAGCGACCAAAGGCGCTGAATAGAAAAACCGCGCAAACGTGGTACCCGCCGCCGTCAGTGTTCCTCCTGACAACGTTTTTTGCAGCATAAAGCGCACGGTTTGAAACGCCGCGGCCGCCAAAGTTGCTAGGATCCAGAGGCTCATGGCCCCTGTTCAATCATTTTTTCGACAAAGGCCAGAGCGGATGCGGAACCGGGTCTTTGGTACGCCAGAGAAACTGGCCAAACACCTCAGCATAGGACCGATAGCGATATCCATCGTTTCGCGCCAAATACCGCGCCTTATTCTGCGAATAGAGCTTCGGCAAGCGATACCAAGGCACCTTGGGATGCATGTGATGCACCACGTGCAAGTTGTTGTTCAGAAACAAAAAGGCCAGCAACCCTCGGTCTTCGATAATGACCGTGCGCCCTCGTGCTTTTTCATGAGCCTGATGCTCCAGAAAGGTTCGGATTTTCAACACCGACAAGGCCAGATAGGCGCAGACCAAATACAGCCAAACCGGCATAGCCGAAAGCGTCACCAACCAAAGCACAAACACCGCGCCGGGTATATGCAAAAGCCAGCCTTTCAGTACTTGACCATCTCCGCCACGGATCGCCGCAAAATCCGAGGCCATGAAACTGATCTGCCCAATCAGCGGGCCCAAAATCATCCGCCCCGCCAAAGTATTGTTCACGCGACGCACATACTTCAGCCATCCTGGCATTTCGGCCCATTTCGCTGGGTCAAGATAATTGGTTTCGGGATCGTCATAAGGATCGGTCAGCGACGAATCCTGATGGTGCGCCAAATGCGTGTCGCGAAACCGTAAGTAAGGCACCGCCAGCCCCGGATTGATATGCATCAGCGCCTCAGACGCCTGCCGCCATGGCAGCGGGTGGCCATGACAGACCTCATGGGTCAGCGAGCCGTGCAGCACCAAAGCAAAGATCAGAACCAAACCGCTCAGGACCAAGGAAACGTGCGCTAATATGAAAACTGCATTTCCCCAAAGAAGAAGGCATCCAGCAATCAAAGCTAAAGTGACCCATTCCACACGAGGTGCTTGTGCGGAAGGCAGGCGTTCCGAAGTATTCGTCACTTCAGGGCGCGCTTTGATCGAGTTCGTCTTACCATAGGCTAGATATTGCCGACGCCGCTGTTTCAGAACATCCTGAATATCGTTAACATCTTCAGCATAGTGTGATATTTATCATCATATGTCTGACATACTCGACAAACGCGACCGCGCACGGAATTTCCGGGACCGCCTCGCACGCGCGATGCGCGAAGCTGAACTGACCCAGTCGGCACTGGCGCGCGCAATCGGCGTGGACCGCTCGACCTTGTCTCAAGCCCTTAGCGATGACGGCCCGCGTTTGCCCGGTGCACAAGTGATTGCGGCTTGTGCCACGACGTTAGGCGTCTCCGCTGACTGGCTCTTGAGCTTGTCCGACCGTCCGGAAAGCGCGCGCGAGTTGGTCAAAGCCTCGCTGGGCCTTACGGCTGCGGCACGCGCGCTGATCGACGAGCAGATCTTTGACTGGCACCGCGAGGCCCAAGGCTACAAAATCCGCCACGTCCCCGCAGCGCTGCCCGATATACTGAAGACCGAAGACATGCTGCGTTGGGAATACACGCCGCATCTGGGGCGTAGCGCAGATCAGGCGATCAAAGCCTCAGAAAAACGGCTGGAATGGATGCGGGACGCACAATCAGATTACGAAATCGCGCTACCCTTGCACGAGATCGACAACTTCGTGAGCGCCACGGGTTACTACGCCGGTCTGCCAGACGAAATCCGACGCGCGCAGCTGGATCAGATCATCTCGATCAGTGAACAGCTTTATCCGCGCTTGCGGCTTTACCTGTTTGATGCGCGTCAGCTTTACTCTTCCCCTCTCACCGTTTTTGGACCGCTGCTCGCCGTTCTGTATTCCGGCGGCCACTACCTGACCTTTCGCGACCGGGAGAGGATCGAAACCCTGACCGCCCATTTCGACGAACTCGTCCGACAAGCTAGTTTCACTGCGCGCGATATCCCTGAACACTTGTCAAAGATGGCGGCTCAGGTCTGAACCGGCCTCGGTTGTGTCGTTTTGCGCCGCACGCCAACGCGCCGAAACGCGTATCGCAAGGCCATGTATACGCTGCACTATGCTCCTGATAACGCCTCGCTCTGCATCCGGCTCGCGCTGGACCATTTGGGCGCGCCGTATCAGACGCGCCTTGTGGATCGCGGCACGTCAGCTCAACGCAGCGCAGCCTATCTGGAACTGAACCCCAATGGGCTGATCCCGGCGCTGGAAACCCCAGACGGGGTGCTGTTTGAAACAGGTGCCATTCTGCTTTGGTTGGCTGACAGACACGATGGCCTTGCTCCGCCTCCAAGTGACCGCGCGCGGGGTGACTTTCTGAAATGGATGTTCTTTGTCTCCAACACCGTGCATCCAGCCCTGCGCATGTTGTTTTATACCGACACGTACATCGCGGCCCACGCATCGGAAACCTTGCGTGACAGCCTGCGCCCCGCACTGCAGTCCTACCTGTCGCGCCTTGATACACATGCGCAGGAATGGCGCGGAGAAGACGTGAACGTCATCCATTTCTATCTTGCGGGTATCCTGCGCTGGTGCGCGCTTTACCCGGCAGACACGGATCGAAGCTGGTTCGATCTTGCCGAGTTTCCTGCCTTGCATGATATCTGCACGCACCTTGAAACCTTGCCCTGCACAGCGCAATTGTGTGCGGCAGAAGGCATGGAATCCAACCCGTTTACGCAACCGACCTATCCCAATCCTCCCGAAGGAAGCGCCACATAAATGTTCCTCTCCGTGTTCGATATGTTCAAAGTCGGAATTGGCCCGTCTTCGTCCCATACCATGGGCCCGATGGTGGCTGCGGCGCGCTTTATTGATATGATGCGGGCGTCCCCGTTCCAGTTCGCCGGAGTCCGGGCTTCCCTGCATGGCTCATTGGCCTTTACGGGTGTTGGTCATGCGACGGACCGCGCCACTATCCTTGGTCTGATGGGCTTCACACCCGATACGTATGATCACGAAAAGGCCGAGGCGAGCATAAAAAAGCTCGACGAGGAACACGCCTTTGACGTGCCAGACCTGCCGCGCCTTGACTTCAACCCGGCCACCGACCTGGTCTTCGACTACGACACGCCACTGTCCGGACATGCCAATGGTATGATCCTGATGGCGACCGATGCGCAAGGCGACGTCACGTTGCGGCAGGTGTTTTATTCCATCGGCGGTGGCTTCGTGATGACCGAAGAAGAGCTGGCCGCCGGTAAAGACACGGATGAAGGCGCGCCTGTTCCCTTCCCCTTCAAATCCGCTGCCGAGATGCTGGAGATGGCCAAGAGTTCAGGCAAGAGCATTGCCCAGATGAAGCGTGCTAACGAGGTCTCCCGCAATGGGGAAATCCACCTGCGGGATGGCACGAAACGGCTCTGGCAGGTTATGAACGACTGCATCGAACGAGGGCTCAACACGGATGGCATTCTGCCCGGCGGGCTTAGCGTCAAACGCCGCGCCAAGGACATCCACGACAAGCTTCAGGCGGAACGCGGTATGAACCTTACCGCGCCCCACACGATCAATGACTGGATGAGTGTCTATGCCATGGCCGTGAACGAGGAAAACGCCGCTGGCGGTCAAGTCGTCACAGCGCCCACAAACGGAGCAGCCGGCGTATTGCCCGCCACGCTGCGCTACTACCTTGATCATGTGCCGGGAGCGTCGGAAGCCCATGTGGAAGACTTCCTGCTGACGGCTGCGGCCGTTGGCGGGTTGGTCAAATTCAACGCATCCATCTCTGGTGCCGAAGCCGGATGTCAGGCCGAGGTCGGCTCTGCCGCCGCCATGTCCGCTGCGGGTCTCTGCGCCGTCATGGGCGGCACGCCCGAGCAAATCGAAAACGCGGCTGAGATTGCCTTGGAACATCACCTGGGTATGACGTGCGACCCTGTGAAAGGGCTGGTTCAGGTGCCCTGCATCGAACGCAACGGGCTTGGCGCAATCAAAGCGGTGTCCGCCGCGTCTCTTGCACTTAGGGGTGACGGCACCCACTTGGTCCCGCTGGATGCCTGCATCGAAACCATGCGGCAGACCGGAGAAGACATGTCAGAGAAGTACAAAGAAACCTCTCTTGGTGGCCTTGCTGTCAATATTCCAAACTGTTGATTTTTTAGGCAGTTAATGGGAGGATTCCCTTATAGGTGGAACGCGCTTTCTGCATTTCTCCGTTAACCTGCAAACCGCCGGTTTTTCCGAGTGTATACGGTATTGTGTCTGGGCAAGAGCGTGAAAACGGGCGACACTGCACAAGAATGCGCGCCTAATTAAGTAGGCTGATATACATGTCACAAGACCGGCCCGTCCTTGGCATCCTTTTGATGCTGGGCTTTTGTGTCGTCGCTCCGATGGGTGACGCTGTCGCAAAACTACTCGGTGAGCGCCTGCCTCTGGGTGAAATACTGTTTGTGCGCTTTGCCGTTCAGGCCGTCTTGTTGATCCCGCTTGTTTGGCTGACAGGACGGGCGTGGCGCATGTCAGGTCGCGTGCTTTGGCTGACTGTGTTCCGAACTCTGCTACACATCTTTGGCATCGGCGCGATGTTTACCGCGTTACAATACTTGCCTCTTGCCGACGCAGTGGCGATTGCATTTGTGATGCCGTTTATCTTGCTGCTCTTGGGCAAATATTTCTTAAAGGAAGAGGTTGGGATGCGGCGCATCCTGGCTTGTGCCGTTGGGTTCATTGGCACCCTCATGGTGATACAGCCGTCCTTTGCCAGCGTCGGCTGGCCTGCGCTTTGGCCGCTCGTCGTGGCGATAAACTTCTCTGTGTTTATACTGGTGACGCGTCAGATCGCCAAAGAAACGGACCCGATCGGTTTGCAGGCCGTGTCCGGTGTGATGGCCGTCGCAATCATGGCCCCGGTCCTGTTGTTGACCCAAAACAGTTCGCTGGAGGTTTTTCAGCTGGTTATGCCGGATGGCTATGAAAGCTTCCTACTGTTTGCGATTGGGGCTTTGGGAACGATAGCACATTTGCTGATGACATGGTCCCTGCGGTATGCCCCTTCGGCGACACTCGCCCCGATGCAGTACTTGGAAATTCCAGTGGCGACCTTGCTGGGCTGGATGATCTTCTCTGATCTGCCCAACATGCTCGCCAGCATTGGAATTTGTATCACCATTGCCGCAGGTCTGTATATCGTCCTTAGGGAGCAGGCGACGGCGCGGGAGCTGGCACGCAATCCTGCATCGCCGTCATAACATCGCTAAGCCGTTCTCTCGGCAAGATCACCAACAGTCCGGGGCCGTCAACAATCAATCGCACCTCACCACCTATTGCTCTGTTTGATGTTCCAACGCGTCGCCCCGGAGCGAGTTTCAATCCGTCAATCGGCCATTCCAGACCTGTAGATGTCCCCTGCACAGGCAGAATTGGAAAGAGAGACACAATCTCGCCTGCTCCCAACGCAACATTGAAATCAGGCGGACAGTGAAAAATGACCTCATGGTCGGCTAACAAAACGCAAGGTCTGTGCTCGAACCGAACCAGCGCATGCAAGGCGGCGAGTTCATGGTCAATCCGACCGCCGGTAAAACCGACAGCCAGAATAAGAGATGCCTCCACCCGCATCAGCGCCTTTTCGAAATCCGTCGTGTCCTGTTCGTCGATTTGCTGCAAAACTTGCGACGGCAGCAAATTACGCGTTGTTTTTGTCAAACTGTCCATATCGCCGATCACGGCTTCGGGCATGTGCCCGGCGTTGACCAATGTATTGGCCCCCCCATCGACACCCACAAATCTAGTGGTCAGACGCGCCGCAATCGCAATATCTTCCGCATACACAACACCTCCGCCCACAAGACAGATCAGATTTGATACATTCCCCATTACGTTAACCATGGCATCTTAATGGCTTCTTGGGAAAATGGTCACAAATTCGCCCTGAAATGATACGGTACACGGCACAGATTCGCGCCGCTTTCGTCGCGGACGCCGTGATATCCATTGCTCCGCAATCTTGCAGAGGACGAGCATCCGATGATGAATAACAATAAAATTCTAACGGTCTCATACGGGACATTTTCCTGTACCCTAGAAGGGTTCGAAGACAGTTTTGACACAATGAAGGCGATTGCGGAATACTTCCGTGATCTTGCCGCGGACGACCGGTATTTCGGTGCAGAACCGCCGCAGCCTGATGTGGAAATGCTGGCCCGCATCGCGGAGCGCGAAGTCGCTCGGCGTGTCGAAGCCAGCATGAGCGATACAGGCGTGCATTTGCGTACGAACAATCCGAGCCTTGCCGCCATAGGCGCTGCAGGAGCCGCGATCGCGCAAACTGCCGAAACGGCAGACGCACCATCCAAGGAAACGTCTGCGGACGAGCCAGCTGAAGAAGACGCGCATGTCGAGGATGTGCACGCCGAAGACGACGCTGACCACTCCGTCGACGAAGCAACCGCAGAAGACGCAGACGCAGATCAGTCAGACGACAATCTGACGTCTCTGATCCAAGCAGCACAAGAAGACGCTGACACGTCAGAGGCAGAGCCCGAGGCTCCGATCACAGACGAAGAGCTTCAAGAAGAAGATGAAGACCCTGTTCTGCAAGCCAGCCAGGACTTCCCGATGACTGGGCTCATGGCATCCATTCCTGAAATGGACGATGCAGAAGAACCCGAATCTCTGGTTGCGGACATTGTCGAAGATGCGGCACCTGCTGCACCCGTCGAACCGGATTCAATCGCAGACAAGCTGCAGCGAATCCGTGCCGTTGTGGCGAAGAACCAATCCGAGACATCGGCATATTCCGAAGACCAGCATGCGGAAGAACTGCTGGAACCGATTGCCGAAGACATCACAGATGAAGACGTCGACGATGTCGTGTTGGACGCGCCGATGATGCCGAACTTGGCAGACGCGCCATCCCTGCACCCTGAAGCTGCGGATGCTGACATCGAAGCCGAACTCGAAGATGAGGTGGAAGACGACACAACCGCCGCCGTATCTGCTTTGGCACAAGAATGGGCCACACAGGACGAAGACTTCTCTGACGACGCCGAAGCTTTCGTTGAAGCGCAAGACGCAGCTGAAGACGCTGCGCTAGACGCGCTGGATGACACTCAAGCAGACGAAGTGAATCATGCGTCCGTTGCGGATGACGACCTTGCTTCCGAAATTGCGGGCATCAGCGCGGCATTTGAAACTGACAGCGCGGATGAAGCGTCCGTAGACGTTGAAGAAGACTTGGTCGATGACGTTGCCGAAGTCATGACTGTCGACACTGACGTTGAAGAAACTGATGGCGATCTCATGATCGACACAGAGGCTTTCGATGCTCTGCTGGATGACAGTGAAGTCGACGACGTTGAAGCGGAGACATCTGAGGAAGACACCGACGTAGCGGCGCCGTACCTTCTGGATACTCCGGTCGAAAACGACGTCGCCGAAGCCGAAGACCTTCGTGCGATCCGCGTGATCAAAGTCCGCCGAGAAGACGTTGAAGATGCGTTGGAATCTGGCGCTTTGGAAGAAGTCGACGCGGACGCAGCACATGACAACGATGACGTTCTGAGTTCAGCAGACGAAGACGAATTGCTGCGCGAACTCGCAGAAGTCGAAGCAGAGCTGGAAGGTGAGTCCGACGTTGCTGAGGCAACCGAAGACGAGGCGTTTGACGACATTGATCTGTCTGCTTTCACGGAAGCTGACGACCGTGCGTTCGACGAGGACGACGCTGAAACGTCTGATGTTGATGACGAAGACGACGTCGCTGCAGCCGATGAATCCGCTGCTCGTTTGCTGGAACAAGCCGCCGGTGCCGAAGAAGATGCGCTGGATCGCTTGATGGCCGAAGCCGACAGCCAGATGGAAGAGCCAGAGGGCAACTCGCGCCGCTCTGCATTCAGCCATTTGCGTGCTGCCGTTGCAGCCACGAAAGCTGATGACAAGCTCAGCGAACAATCCAAAGGCCCAAGCGATGATGACTACCGCACTGATCTTGCGGCGACAGTCAAACCGCGACGCCCGGCAGTAAATCCAGAAGCTCGTCAAGAACGCCCAAACACGGACCGCCCTGCGCCTCTGAAACTTGTGGCGGAGCAGCGCATCGACACCAGCGATGCAAGCTCTGGCCCTGTGATCCCACGCCGTGTCGCACAAAGCAGCGATGCTGATGATGGGGAAAACGGCAACTTTGCAGACTATGCCGAAGCACGCGGTGCACGCGAACTTCCCGAAGTTCTCGAAGCAGCTGCTGCGTTCCTAAGCTTTGTCGAAGGTCGCGAACAATTCTCCCGCCCCCAACTGATGACAAAAGTACGCCAGCTGGAAATCGACGGCTTCACCCGTGAAGACGGTCTGCGGCACTTCGGTCAGCTTCTGCGGGCCGGGAAGATCGAAAAGATCCGCGGCGGACGTTTCACCGTGTCTGATGAGATCGGCTTCCGCCCGGACGACGATCAACGAGAAGCGGGCTGATCGCTCTCACCGTCTAAGATTGCACATCAGTTTAAGCGGCCCTGCGTAAGCGGGGCCGTTTTACGTTTGGGTATGGCGTCGCGAAACGGGTGGCTAACCTCTCCCCCAACAAAAAAGGCGCGGAACTTACCGCGCCTTTTGGTCTTGTTGTGACGAAAGCTTATTCTTCTGCGAGGCTCAACGCGACAAACCGGGGATCACCTGCGCGGCGCACGAGCAACAAGAGAGATTTGCGGCCCGCTTCACGTGCTTCGTCAATCCGAGTTTCGAACACTTTAAGGCTCTCAACCTTTTGTTGCCCGGCTTCCGTGATGATGTCTCCGGCACGCAGTCCCTTTTCATAAGCTTCCGACGTCTCGACGACATCTGTCACCGCCAAACCGACCATGTCTTTGTCTGCACCAAGCTGTTCACGCAACTCATCCGTCAAGGGGCTAAGCGTCAGTCCAAGCAGTTCCAAGCTCTGCGCTTCTTCTGGTGCACTGTCTTGCAAGGCGGCTGGTACAGCAGACTCTGCCTCTTCGCGACGCCCCAACGTGACACGCAACGTTTCGGTTTTACCTGCGCGCAGCACAACGACACGTACAGTTTTGCCAACCGGGCTGTTGCCCACTTGGCGCACCAGACCACGCGTGTCATCCACATCGCGCCCGTCAAAGGACAGGATCACGTCGCCCTGCTCCATGCCAGCCTCCAAAGCTGGGCCCGGAGGGACGTCCGTCACCATTGCGCCACGTGCACTGTCCAAACCGTCGATCGCTTCAACCATGTCCGGAGCGACATCCTGAATGCGTACGCCAAGCCAACCCCGGCGGGTTTCACCGAATTCTTTCAGTTGGTCGACAACGCGGGTCACAACATTGGACGCCATCGAAAACCCGATACCAATGGAGCCACCATTGGGCGACAGGATTGCCGTGTTCACGCCGATGACCTGACCGTCCATGTTAAACAACGGCCCGCCAGAGTTCCCCCGATTGATCGCGGCATCCGTCTGGATGTAGTCATCATACGTCCCGCTGAGCGCACGGTTACGTGCAGACACGATCCCGGCGGACACAGAGAACCCCTGCCCTAGCGGGTTACCCATCGCAATCACCCAGTCACCGACGCGCGCCGTGTCGCTGTCACCAAACGGAACAAACTGCAGCGGTTGATCCGCGCTGACCTTCAGCAGTGCGATGTCGGTATTTGGATCGGTACCCACCACTTCGGCAGGCAGCTTCTCGGCTGGCTGGCCTTCGCCCGGGAAAAATTCGATCAGAATTTCGTCCGCACCTTCGATCACGTGATTGTTCGTGACAACATATCCATCTTCGGAAATCACGAAACCAGACCCAAGCGCAGAGGACCGGCGCGGCCGATCACCAGGCGCGTTGCGATCCTGAAACTCACGGAAGAAATCCTCAAAAGGGGAGCCTTCCGGAACAATACCTTGAGGCCCAGTGCGTCCTTCCACCACCGTCGACGTTGTGATGTTCACAACGGACGGGCTAATCTGCTCGGCCAAAGGCGCAAGGCTTTCAGGACGCGCCTGCGCCATTAGCACCTGTGCGATAACAAAAAGCGTGGCTAGAAAGCCAAGGCATAATGCGCGCATCACCTGCGGAGACTGTTTGGAAAGTGGGATCGAAATCGCCTGCGGCTTCATAGGGGAAAGCTCCTGAGATCGTCTGTTTCGGCGGCACATCCGCCCTGAATTTGGCTCTGCACTGCTGTCGTGCAGACTGCATCTAGGGTTGCGTTCATGCAACATTAAAGATGGAACTGTTTCACCATCTTTCAACTCCGCGTGAGCAAGATTGGCGATGCGTGACCCCCGAAAAGCAATCGAGCCTGTTCACAACCCGATCTGAAATGCGGCCCAGACGGCAATCAGCCCGCTGACCAGCGCCAGCAGTCCGACCTGACGCACAGCGCTTTCAGGCAGGCTTCGCAACGCTTCCAGCATGCGTTCAATAAGCGAAGGGGCCAGCGCATAGGCCAGCCCCTCCACAATCAGTACCAGCCCAAGGGCAAGGAGAAGCGTGCTCACTCCGCACCCTGGTCCGATTTCAGATAGTTAAAGAACTCGCTATCCGGCGACAGAACCATGGTAGAGTTCTGACCCTTGAGCGATTGTTCATAGGCCGACAAAGAGCGGTAGAACTCAAAGAAACCTTCGTCCTGACCATAGGCTTCGGCAAAAATCTTGTTCCGTTCGGCGTCCGCTTCACCTTCGATGATGCGCGCGTCGCGGCGGGCTTCGGACAACAGTTCTTCATATGTCCGGTCCGCTTGCGCGCGAACCCGCTGCGCGGCCTCTCGACCGCGGGCCCGTTCGTCTGTGGCTTCACGTTCCCGCTCCGCAATCATCCGCGCCAAAGTGGCAGCAAAGTTCTGCTCTGGCAGGTTGGTTTGCCGCAAGCGCACATCCACAACGCCAATGCCCAGCGCGTTTGCCCGCAAATCGGCCTGCGCTTGAATACGCGTCATCAGCTCCGCCCGTTCCGGCGACAAGATCGTGTTAGATGTCACACCGTCAGAACCAAGAACCGCCCGGATCTGAGAGTTCATAATGTCGTCCAACTGGCGCGACGCTTCCGCAAGACCGCCAGTTGCAACCGCTTGGCGGAACTGAACCACGTCTTCGATACGCCACAAAACAAACGCGTCTACTTCAAGACGACGGTCATCCGCCGGAGTGACTTCGATCACCGGAGTTTCCAGTGACAAAATCCGATCTTCGTAACGCACCACTTCATCCAGAAGCGGGACTTTAAACCCAAGCCCGGGCTCGTTCACGATTTGCTTGATCTGACCAAAGCGCAGGACCAGCGCCTTTTGACGTTCGTCTACGATGTAGATCGAGGACAAAGCGCCAACAATGGCAATCACCAAAATAGGAAGAAGGTATCTCATTAGTTTGTCCCTCCCGAGCGGCGCAATTCGTTCAGTGGCAGATAAGGTACGACCCCTTGGCCGCCATTGGACCCGCCGATGTTGCCTTCAAGAATGATTTTGTCGACGTCGCCAAAGACCTTTTCCATGGTCTCCAGATACAGACGTTTGCGTGTCACAGCCGGAGCGTCCTGATATTCGGACAGCACGGCGAGGAAGCGGCTGGCTTCACCGACCGCGTCGTTCACCACGCGGGCGCGGTAGCCTTCAGCGGCTTCCAACAGACGCGCAGACTCACCACGCGCTTCGGCCAGACGACGGTTGGAATAGGCGTCCGACTGGCTGATAAGCTGATCCCGTTCCTGCTCAGCGGCCTGCACGTCGCGGAATGCGTCCACAACAGACACAGTTTGTTGCCGACCTTCGGCATCTGTCAGCGTAACCTGCTGGCTTGGCGGATCAACCTTGCGCACGTTCACACGCAGCACGTCGATGCCAGTTTCCTGCTCGTCCAGCATACGCTGCACTTCTTCTTCTACGCGTGTTTCGATCGATCCACGATCCCGGTTCAGGATCGGCGCGAGTTCGGATTGTGCGATCACTTCGCGCATCACAGATTCACCAATGGACCGGATGGACACCTCAGGTTCGCGCAGCGCAAACAGATAATCACGCGCGTTCTTGATGTTCCAGACAACCTGGAAATCGATATCGACGATGTTCTCATCCGTCGTCAGCATCAGGCCGTCATTGCCACCGGCACGCGTGGAAACGCCGATGTCTTCAGTCCGGTTTTCCGTGGTGTTCAAGACTTCGGCCGTGACAACAGGCCATGGAGCGAAGTTCAGACCTTCGGTGCCGATTTCAGAGAACTCACCAAGAAACAATTCAACTGACTGCTGTTCCGGACGCACTGTATAAAAGCTAGTAAAGCCCCACAGGACGAGCGCCGCAAGGGCTGCCAAACCGACCGTGCCACGCGTGAACAAGGGGCCACCGCCGCCTTGACCACCGCCACCACCGGAGCGTCCGCCGCCATCCTTGCCGCCCATCAGGACGCGCAGGCGTTCCTGACC
>CAZDXI010000022.1:9715-21392 GCA_964509095.1 uncultured Rhodobacterales bacterium | reverse complement strand
CCATCGGTGGCACCTACTTCATGGACAACAACGACAACGACGTCCAAGACGCAGGCGATATGGGTCTGGCAGGTCAAACTGTCTGGCTGCTTGAAGTTGGCGTTGGCGTTGTCGGCACGACAACCACAGATGCGGACGGCAACTACCTGTTCGAAGATCTGGAAGCGGGCAACTACTTCGTGCGCTTTGATGGCAACAACGTTGACGGCAAAACCCTTGTCGAAAGCAACGTTGGCACCGACGACACCATCGACAGCGACATCGACAACACTGGCACCGCAGGGAACCACAACACAGCCGTCATCACCTTGGGTGAAGGCGAAAATGTTCGTGACGTTGACGCAGGCGTTGAAGATCCTGGCACAGCCGCCATCGAAGGCACTGTGTTCATGGACAACAACGACAACTCCGTTGAGGACGCCGGCGACATGGTTGTCTCCGGTGTTCAGGTGGAATTGCTCGACGCAAACGGCGATGTGATTGCAACAGCAACCACAGACGGCTCCGGCAACTACCGCTTTGACGGTCTGGATGCAGGCGACTATTCCGTCCGCTTCCCGACAACAGTCGACGGCAAGGAACTGGTGTCCAGCAATGTTGGCGGTGACGACACAATCGACTCTGATGCAGATGAGGGCACCGGCGAAACCGGCACCATCACTCTGGGCATTGGTGATGTGTCCTCCAACAACGATGCAGGGATCGAAGATCCGGGCACAGGGTCGTTGGCCGGTGTTGTCTTCATGGACAACAACGACAACTCCGTGGAAGACGCAGGCGATATGCGTATCGCAAACGTCACCGTTGAACTGCTCAACGATGCCGGCGACGTGATTGCAACAGCAACCACAAACGGCAACGGCGAGTACCTGTTCGACAACCTGAATGCGGGCGATTATTCGGTACGCTTCCCAACAAACCTGGACGGCAAAACACTTGTCGACAGCAATGTTGGCGGCAACGATGACATCGACTCCGATGCCAACACAGGCACCGGCGAAACCGGCACCGTCAACGTGGGCATCGGCGAAAACGTCACCGACGTGGACGCAGGTGTTGAAGATCCCGGCACAGCCTCCATCGGGAACCTCGTGTTCCTCGACAACGACGGCAACGGCGTGTTCAACGCAGGCGACGATCGTGTGGATGGTGTGACAGTGGAATTGCTGGACGAGAACGGCGACGTGATCGACACAACAACCACAAACGCCAACGGCAACTACCTCTTCGACAACCTGGATGCAGGTGTCTACTCGGTGCGCTTCACAGCGCCTGATGGCACTGAGTTCACAACCGAAGGGGCCGCGGCTGATGACGCGACCAACAACGACTCCGATGCGGATCTCGTAACCGGTGAAACCGATCAGGTGACATTGGATATCGGCGAAGCAGAGCGTGACGTTGATGCGGGTCTGGTTCTGTCCGACACAGGCGACGCGGCCATCGAAGGCACCGTGTTCATGGATAACAATGACAACGACGTCCAAGACGCCGGCGACATGGTTATCTCTGGTGTTCAGGTTGAACTGCTCGATGACAATGGCGATGTGATTGCAACAGCAACCACAGACGGCTCTGGCAACTACCGCTTTGATGGGCTGGACGCGGGTGACTATTCCGTGCGCTTCCCAACAGACGTAGATGGCAAGCTGCTTGTCGATGCGAACCAAGGCGGTGATGACACGGTCGACAGCGATGCCAACCAAGGCACCGGCGAAACCGGCACCATCTCTCTGGATATCGGTGAAGTCTCTTCCAACAATGATGCAGGTGTGCGCGATCCGGGCACAGCATCCTTGGCCGGTGTTGTCTTTATGGACAACAACGACAACTCGGTTGAAGACGCAGGCGATATGCGCATTGCAAACGTGGCCGTCGAACTGCTCGACGAAAACGGCGCAGTTGTTGGCAACACCACAACAAACGGCAATGGTGAGTATGAATTCACCAATCTGGACGCCGGGGATTACACAGTTCGCTTCCCAACAGATGTGAACGGTAAGGTCCTCGTGGACAGCAACGCCGGTGGCGATGACACCATCGACAGCGACGCAGACCAGGGCACAGGCGAGACACAGACTGTCTCCTTGGGCATTGGCGAGCGCATCGAAGACCTCGACGCAGGTGTGGAAGATCCGGCTGGTTCCGCGATCGAAGGCACCGTGTTCATGGACAACAACGACAACTCCGTTCAGGACGCAGGCGACATGGCTGTTGCTGGTGTGACTGTGGAACTGCTCGACGATAACGGCGACGTCATCGCAACAGCAACCACAGACGGCTCTGGCAACTACCGCTTCGACGGTCTGGAGGCAGGCGACTACTCTGTGCGCTTCCCAACAGATGTGGACGGCAAAGTGCTGGTCGACGCCAACCAAGGCGGTGATGACACGGTCGACAGCGATGCCAACCAAGGCACCGGCGAAACCGGAACCATCACTCTGGGCATCAACGAAACATCGTCCAACAACGATGCGGGTGTTGAAGATCCAGGCACAGCGTCCTTGGGTGACAAAGTGTTCATCGACACGAACGGCAACGGTCAGCAAGACGCTGGCGAAGCTGGTCTTGACGGTGTGGACGTCACTCTGTTCGATGCTGACGGCAACGTGGCGGGTCAGACAACTACGCAGAACGGTGGTATGTACCTGTTCTCCGGTCTGGCAGCGGGCACTTACTCCGTAGGCTTCGCAGAAGCTGACGGGTTCGACTTCACCACTGCAAATCAGGGCAACGACGCCTCTGACAGCGATGCCGATCAGGTCACAGGCCTGACAGGTGACTACACGCTGGCAATCGGTGAAGAGAACCTCACAGTGGATGCAGGTGTTGTGGCTGAGAACGGGGCACCAAACCCAGTCGATGACACAGCGATGACCTGTGCCGACGATGAAGTGACCGTGAACGTTCTGAGCAACGACAGCGATCCGGACGGCGATGCTCTGGCGATCACGGAAGTGGACGGTCAGGCGATCACCGAAGGTGGGTCTGTGACAACCGGTGCAGGCACAGTCGTGACCCTGCAAGGGGGTCAGCTGGTCATCAATGGCGAAGCGGCTTACGCCGGTCTCGACATCGGTGAGAGCGCAGTCGAAGCGATCTCCTACACCATCTCTGACGGTGTGGACAGCTCGACAGCGGACGTGAACGTGACCTTCAAAGGTGACGCGAACGACTACGACTCGCTTGCTGACAGCCTGCCTGCAACGGGCACATTCGAAGTCACGGGTGCACTGGCCAATCCAGATGCATTCACACTGGAACTGTCCAACACAGGCGACGCCCGCTTTGACGGTGCTGTGTTCGACCAAGCCTACTGCCTCAGCTTCTTTGACCCAATTCCATTGGATCAGGGTGTAGCTGGTGACGTAACTGGCGCGGACAACGCAGGTGTGTTCGAAGCGGATCAGATCAGTGGCTTCAACGGTGAGACTGCAGCCGATAACCTGGATCTGATCCAGTACATCGTTGCACAGAACCACGAAGGCAACGGCACCTATGATGGCTGGGATGTTCAGTTCGCAATCTGGGAACTGACAGACAACATCGACACAGATGACTTCACCGGTATCTACACCGAAGCAACTGTGGCCAATGTTGATGCAATCCTTGCTGATGCGGCTGCCAATGGCGAAGGCTTCTCCTTCGGCGGCGACGGCAACAATGTGGGTGCGATCATCGATCCGAACCCACAGACGCCAGGTGTTATCGAACAGCCGTTCATCATTGGCTTCAACTTCGACAACTACGACTGCATCTGCTGATGCAGCCAAAAGATTGGCGGGCGCCGGGAGTTACTCCGGCGCCAACCATAGCAGGGAAACCTGCGCGACTACCGGGGACCGGTTTTTTGGATCTCGGACACATGTGTAAAGGAGTAACAACATGAAAACTTTCGCTCTGACAGCGTTTGCAGCTTTGGCCGCAACAACTGCTTCTGCGAACCCGTTTGCAACAGCAACACCGGTTCCAGAAATCAGTGCACTGGAAGGCACAGCAGCCATCGCAGCACTCGCCGCGATCGTTCTGCTGGCATGGGAGCGTAGCCGCCGCGCGGCTTAAGCTTCTTGCTGAGACCTAAGGCAGGCCCGCTCTTTGTATCCCAAAGGGCGGGCCTGTTCTCTTTATCCGGCCGCCCCTATCGCGGATATGTGACCCAAATTCCAGCGTCTTGCCTTTGGATCGCCATGCTTGCGCGTTAAACTCCGCCTTAGACCAATTGCTTTAAACTTCTTGTAATCTCCCAGTTCTGGTAAGCCCCATGTCAATGAGTAGCACCGACACCCCCGCCAACACCGCCTCCGGCCCCCGCCGCCCTCTTCTGTGGGCTGGCCTGCTGCTGGCCGTCGAACTTGGCGCCATCGGAACCATCTTCAAGCACTCCATCGACTTTACCTGCCTGGACAACTGGCCCCCTGAAGCCTGTCACAGCGCCTCTGGGGTGCTGGTGATGCTCTATTGCGCGTTCGGGGCGTTGCTGCTCTTTGCTATGTTGCGCCCGGACCCCTTGCGCCGGCTTGCACAGAATGCAGGCCATCGCCTGCTGCCACTGGCCGTAAATGGGGCCGGGGTTCTTATCGCATTGATCCCGACGCTGTTCATGCAAAACGGCGCGGGCACTGGGGTGATCCTGCCTGCCTTCTTATGCTGGAGTGTTGGCATGGCGCTGTTGCTGGGCGGGTTGGCCTTCTATATCGCACCCCTGCCCCGATGGCGCAGCTTTCTGTCTGAAAATTGGAGCGCACTGCTCCCGGTGCTCGCCGTTGGGGCCGCCGCCCCGTGGGTGGCCACGCAAATCCGCCCGATCTGGCGGCTTGATACGATCGCAGACATCACCTTTGATGCTGTGGCAGCACTGACCCGCGCGGCAGGCTATGCCGTTGATACCTATCCTGCAGAAAAGATCATCGGCGCCGGAGATTTCCACATCTCAGTGGCCCCGCAATGCTCCGGCGTGGAAGGTTTCGCGCTGGTGACGCTGTTTGTCAGCCTCTATCTGTGGCTGTTCCGCTCGGATATGCGGTTTCCCCGCGCCTTTCTGCTATTCCCGATTGGGCTGGCTGCGTCCGCGGCATTCAACGTGCTGCGCATCGCGGTGCTGCTGATTATTGGCCTTGAAGGCAATCCTGATCTGGCTGTGGGCGGGTTCCATTCCCATGCGGGCTGGCTGATGTTCACGCTGGTGGCCCTTGGAATTGTGGCACTGGCCCAGACCGTGCCGGCCCTGCGCAAAAGCGAAATAGGCTCTAATAAGGCAAAAACAGCCACAAAGCCGCTGCCCTTGCTGCAAGACCCGACCGTTCTGCGCATTCTGCCATTCGCTGTGTTCATGTTCTCAGCCCTGCTGGCCTCGGCCTTTGTGGCCACACCGTCTGTGGTTTACCCGGCCCGCGTTGTGCTGATGGCCGCCACATTGGCGCTGTTCTGGCCGCTGCTGCGGGCCCTGCCCTGGCGGCTGGACCCTGTGGCGCTGCTGGCAGGCGCTGTGATTGCCGCCATGTGGCTGCTGATCCCTGTTGAGGCGTCAGAGGCCGCGGCCCCTTACGGGGCGCTCACAGGGGGCGCTCTGGCGCTGTGGTTCGTGGCCCGCGGCATTGGCACGGCTGTGCTTGTGCCCATCATCGAAGAGCTGTTTTTTCGCGATTACCTCGAATCACGTCTGACGCTTGGAACCGGGCTGCGCTGGCGCATCTTTGCCGCAATTGTGACGGCCGGTCTGTTTGCCGCCCTGCATGCCCGCTGGCTTGAGGCCTTTATCGCCGGTTTGATCTTCTCATTTGTGATGCAACGGCGTGGAAATGTGACCGATGCCATCGTCGCACATGCGCTGGCCAATGCGATTATCTTTGGATGGGCCGTTGTAAGCGGAAACCTGAGCATCATATAAGACGCGTTTTGGGAAAATTTCCCCTTACTTTTCAATAGATTGTATTTTGCGGCAGCAACTTCCCGCCAAAGTTGATCGCACATGCCTGAAATTTGGGCGTGCCTTGGTTGTTCCTTAAGACAAGACCCGTAGTTTAGCCAGGCTACTCACGACCGAAAAGCGACACCATGACAAGCTACACCCAAGACCCAACGCCGGGACAACCGCCGCCTCATTGAGGCCCAACTCTTTCACAGTCTGGCGCCACTTTAACCATAATTTCTCGCGAAACTCGAATTTGGGAGTGGCGTGAAGTCCCTGCGGTAGCAGCGGCAGGCGGCACATAAAAAAACGATAGGAATCGCCTTGCACGGCGTGGCCACCGGAACCGCTCTCCGGGGCAAGAAGTCTTGCGGCTTGCAGACAAGACTGTTGTGCACGGACGATCGTGTGAGGACATGATAGCAGCTCTGTTGAGTCTGTTTGGAATATTTGCTGGCGCAGCTGGCATGAGTTCGAAATCTGAATCATCCGCGAGAGCGAATGAGACAGAAACACCGCGCGAGACCGAAACACCGCGCAACAGCGACCGTGCAACGGAACAACCGGCCAAAACCACGACCGTCGAACCCGACACCCCCGAGCGCGAGACATCCGAAAGAACGCCGGAGACGGCTGAGGTGGAAACGCCCAAGCCCACTGTGACGCCAGACCCTATCGGTGATCCGCTCCTCCCGACACCCACATTGACGCCAAAAACCCCAGAGGTTGAGCCCACCCCCGAACCAAAGACAGTTGCTGTCGTTGAACCGGTCGTTGAGCCTGTCATAGAGCCTAAAGTTGACCCGGTTGATCTGCCAAAAGATGAACCTTCCGAGCCGGTTATCGCCCCCACTCCGTCGCGAGACAGCGAAAGAGAGCCAAACCCGACACCGGAACCAACCCCTGTTGTGTCCACACCAACAGAGCCTGACGGAACGCCTACGCCACCGGAAACAGGCCCTATCCTGACACCGGAGCCGATCTCGACTCCGATCGCAGAGCCGGTCACCGCACCAACGCCACAGCCAACCGAGGTCGTTGACGCCCCCGCGCCAACACCCACACCGACACCGACGCCCACGCCAGAGCCAATATCAGTCTCTAAACCGGCGATTCCGCCGACCCCATCGCTGGCCACATCCGATGGCCCAGAGCGTTTGGACGCCACAGAAATCAGCCAAGGCGAGACCTTGTCCGTAGATGGCGGGCGTGTCACCACCCTCAAGCTGGATCTGGACAAGGAGATCAGCGCCGTTGAGATCATTGCCGGGCCGGATCATGGCCATGCCACGGTCAACCCGGACAATTCCATCGCGCTGGTTCTGTCTGGCAGTGACTACAGTGGCCCTCTGTCTGTGGGTTATAAGGTGACCTACACCGATGGCACCACCGAGGCCTCCAGCATCAATATGACCGCCTCCGCCCCAAGCCATGATGCAGGCTGGGGTCTGGGCAAACACTACCTGCTGGAAGAAGATGAAAACGGCGAGTTGATTATCGAGACCGGTGACAATCACCGCAAAGTTTACGTCTCTGAAAGCGAAGATGCCCTCAGCGTTGCGGATATTGCGGCTCTGGAAGGCGTTTCAGAGAGTGTTATTGATCGCAAATGGCTGGCCGCGCATGAAGAATATGGCGGCTCTGAGGACATGGCCCTGAAAACCGACATCGGTATGGAGCTGTGGTTCGAAGTCACAAGCCCCCATTACGATGTTCCCGCCTCACACTGGCTGATGTTCGAAAAAGGGTACACCTACGACAACGTCGACCGCATCGTGACCAACAAGCTGGAAGGCGAAGACGCGCTTCACCCGATCCATGTGACCTCATGGGGGGAAGGCGAACGCCCGATTATCACGAATAATCAAGCGTTTGAGCATCATGACAACAGTTTCTTCGTGTTCAGCGATCTGCACTTCACCGGCGGGATTCGCAACGCCACGGGCGATGACATTATCTTCCATGATGTGAAGTTCTCCGATGAAGGGCTGAATATTCAATACGGAGACCGCTTCACATTGCACGATTCCGAAGTCGTGGATGTGGTGAACGACAAAGACCCGAATGCCGATTACTGGACCGGTTACAAAGCTGGTCTTTACACCAAAGAAGGCGACGGCTGGCTCGTTGAGGGCACGACATTCCACCACAATGGCTGGGAAGACGGCTATCACGACGACTGGTCCACAGAAGGCGGCATGCCACCTAACATGCGCAGCCATAACGTCTATTTTCAGAACACATCCACAGATGTCACCTTCCGCAACAATATCACCGCTGAGGCTTCCTCTTTCGGGGCACACATGCGCGGCGGCGGCTTTGTGGAAGACAATGTGTTCCTCGACAACAACAATGCCGTTGACATCCTTGGCGGGATCTACGCCGGAGACGGTGCAATCGGGAACTTTACGCTCTTTGCGGACAACCTTGTGACGTCTGGTGCGCATAAAGAAACCGACCTCAACATCGGCGGGCGGACCCGTGGGATCACCAATGACGCCTATGACACGACATTGCTGGACAATATCGTGGCCCACCTGGCCGATCCCGACAATCCGGACGAGCTCGATTACAAAGACCGTACAAACTATGCTTTGCGCACCGATGCAGGCTCTGTGACGTATGATGACACGCTGATTTACAACTGGCTGGCCAGCAACCCAAGCCGCATTGAGCGCGCCTTTGGTGAAGTCGATGACCGGGTTCCGGACGGGTTTGATGCAGCCTCTGCAGATCAAACCACCATCCAGCGGTTTGCGGCTGAACTTTTGGGTCAGGATACCGCAACCATCCGCGAGTTGATGGATTACATCAACGCCCTGCCCGAATCCGAGTTTGACGATCAGGTCACGGCCCAAGACATCATCGCCTATTTCCAAGCCGGTTTTGGCCTTGAAGGCAATGGCGATGAGGCTCAAACCGATCACCGCTTTATCCCAAATGATCTGGGTGACGGCGTTCGTTGGGACAACCGTATCAACTGGGACACCGAAGATGTGCCGGATGATGGCGACAATGTCGCGCTGGCGGGCAACCATGTTGAATATGGCGGCACAGTCGATCTTGGAGACCTTGATTTGGGCTCCGGCGGTGAGCTGAACGTGAATTACGGCAAGCTTGGCGTGACCGGTGATCTTGAAGTAGGCGCAAATGGCGGTGAAATCACCACAATCGGCGCCGGTCAGTTCTGGACAGACGGCTATAGCGACACGGATCGCGTCACAATCAATGTGGAAAGCGGTCGCTTTGCCAACACAGGCGAATTCACCGGAACAACGTCGATCCACGCCACCGACGGACAGACCATTCTGGCCACAGACGGCGCCACAATGGAGCTGAGCGATGACAGCGAGCTGCGCATCACCGGGTCCGAGGCCAAAGTCGGCTTTGATGGTGAGGACAACGGTGTCGCCACGCTGAAAATGGCGGATGATGCCACGCTCAGCTTTGTGGCCGACAGCGACGGGTTCTCAACGATCGAGGAATTCCGCTCTGGCAAATGGGATCAGGACGAGGCCGACGTACAATCCGGTGTTTCGCTTGACGGTAAGCTGAACATCGATCTGTCGGATTATGCCGGCGGCACCGGCAGCCATACTCTGATCGACACAGATGCGATCGACGGGATCATGGATGACATCCATGTGCACGGGCTGGCGGGCAATCTGAACGCCGAAGTCACCATCGATTATGATGCGGACCAACTGTTGCTCGATATCAGCTCTGGCAGCGGTCAGATCAGCTTTGACACTGTCGGAGATGCGGGCGAGCAGGGCAGTGCCAGCAATGCTTTGTGGAGCGCGCTGACCTCCGGCCAAGGCACCTATGACGACAACCTGCCGGACCTCCACGATGAGGACAACGCTGAGATTTCAGACATCCTGCTGGGATAATCTGACGCGAAAAAGAAAGCCCGGGGTTTCGCACGCGAAAAACCCGGGCTTAACTTATTGTATTACAACGTTTTTCTAGGATCGGCTGCGCAGAAATACGCGAATATCCTCGATCAACGCCGCATCCACACCCTTGCCGGACAAGGTCAGCTTGCCCGCAGCACTGGCCAGCTTGACGCCCGGTGCGATGCGCTCTGGTTTGGCAGGCTTGGGCTTTGGGCCCCCTGTGGCCCCGCTCAGGGCCCGTTCCAGCACCCGACGCTCATGGGCAGCGTCCTGCACATCAGCCTTGCGCAGCGCCTCATAGAGACGGCGGCGCGCGGCGGCTGGATCATCTTTCAGGGCAGAGGCCAGCGCGAGGCCCAACTTTTCCGGGATCATCGCCGGAAAGCGCAGATACTCATCCAGCGCCTCAGCCAGAACCGCAAAGCTCACGATCTTGGAGCGCTTCGACGGGGTCGCCGCAGAAAACAGACCCTGCACAGCGTCATTGGGCGATTTATACAAGCCCTGCCGGGCGGCCTGCACCGCGATGCGGGCGCGCTCATAAAAGCTGAGGGAGGCGCGGATCTCATTTTCCTCGACCATCGCCTTATAGGCATCTGTGGCGGCCTCGGGCGCGCGGATCAGAGCCTGTATATGGCCTTCCCCGGTTTCGCCCTGCAATTCGCGCAGCGCCATCAGACGCCGCCAGCCCGAGATCAGACCATAGCGCCCACCGCCAAGGTCTTCGACCTCGATGGGGGTTTGCTGACCCCGCGCGCGCAGGGAGGCTTTCAGCACCTCCATCTCTTCGGGGTCCACATGCAGGCGGTCGCGCACCAGATGGCTGGCCTCAATCGAGTCTAACGCGAGCCTTGTGATCATGCGCCCCTCGGAGCGCGCAGACTCCAACTCCGCCGCAACCTCTTCAAAGGCCGCAGAGGACGCCGCATCGTGGCTGACATCGGCAATGGGCGGGCGGCGGGTGCCGACCCAGCCCAGATGCGCCTTGGTCTCCAGCCCGCTCTCGGGATGGGTGGTGATGGTTGCGGGGCTTAGACGTTTGCGTTTGGCCATATCAGACCTCCCTTTTCAAATCTGGGGCAGAGGTATCGCCAAAACAGATTTCCGCGCAGTAACGCGTCCGTACGGCCCTTGTAAAACAGGCTCTAACGGTGCTTTTTCGACTCTGATTTTCGCATGCGAAACGTATCATTCTGCGGCCACCTCGCCTGCATCCTGCTCCGCATCCCGCGCCAGCTCATCGCGCCGCCAAATCCCATAAAGCAAGCGCTTGAACGCGGCATAGGTTTCATCAAAGGTCGCCCGGCCCCGGGCATAGGTGTCGCGGTTGAAATCACGGTAATCGGCCTCGTAGATGCCGTTTACCGATTCCCCGGCCTGACCGATCAGCGCGGTGTAATCCTGCCGGAAGGGCGACAGGGTGCGCCCCATATAGGCCTGCATCAGGCTGGCCATCTCGGATTGCTGAGAGGCATCAAAGCGGGTGATGACCGTCTGCACTGCGTCCCATTCAAAGGCGAGTTCCTCACGCCCCAAGGCCCGCGCGGCCATATTCTCGCCGTCCTCAATCGAGGAAAACGTCGCATGGAGCATGTCGAAAAACCGCCCCGTGGAGTCAAATTCCACGAAAGACGCGCCCACCGGCACCAGCAACATATCGGCCGCGGCCAGCCCGTTGATCGTGAGATACCCAAGGGCAGGGGGCGTATCGAGGAAAATGAGGTCATAGTCATCGAGAACTCCGCCGGCTTCCAGCGCATCACCAAGCGCATCCCAGAGCTTCCAGGAGCGCGCATTCATGCGCCAGACGGGGATCTGGAATTCGGACCAATAGAGGTTCAGTTGCGCACCGATCAGATCGATATTGGGC
>CAZDXI010000022.1:0-9705 GCA_964509095.1 uncultured Rhodobacterales bacterium | reverse complement strand
GTCAGAGGCCGTGACGCCCAGCGCGTCCGTCATGGTCTCATCAAGGGGCAGGGGGGGCTCGCCCCGGTCCAGACGGCGCTGATTATCCGCGCGCAGATGCTCGGCGTAATGCCGCGCCAGCAGCGGAAACACGGTTTGCCATTCATCCTCAACCCGCGCGCCAAAGATCGACGACATCGAGCCCTGACTGTCCAGATCCACTACCAGCACCTTGTAGCCATCCAGAGCGGCGGACATCGCCAGATGCGCACAGGTGGAGGTTTTGCCCACCCCGCCTTTGAAATTGGCCACAGCCACGACCTTGGCGGGCAGGCCTTTGGGGCGATAGGGGAGATATTCCTTGGCTTTGGACCCGATCCGCCCGAAATGCGCCCGCAGACGCAGCACCTCATCCAAGGAAAACCACTTGGCCCCGCCATCGGTTTCGCTGATGCCTTGGGGCAAATCCGGGTTCTGGCGCAGCACGCGGCGGAAATGAGCCGGGGCGACGGGGATCAGGTACTTGGTGATCTCCCACGTGGAAAAGGGGCGCAGACGGCGCGCACCGTCCTCCTGAAGCCCACGAGAGGCCAGATCAGCCCGACCCTGCCCACAAGCCTCTGCGATCGCCTGTAGTCCGGTTGTGCCCATTGGCGGGGGAAGTTCGTCTCGTGCTTTGTCCGGAGAGATGTTAAAATACGGGGGAAGGGACTCGGTGCCCATGTTTTTATACCCTTACTGCTCGTTTGTTATATGTTTTGGCCAAGGTGCCACAAAACATGTCACATGCAAAGAGGGATATCACACACGCTTCTTTTTCTAAGCAAATAAAGGCTGATTCGACGCGGTGATGTGGGTGAAACAGGTGTGTTGAGGTCCAATTCACCGATCGAAGCTTAGTTATTGTGTTGTTATTATAATAGTTAAGCGAAATTTTGGGTTTTCTTTTTTTTAGCAATATCAATCTGTTGGATGTGAATATCTCGAGGTAGGTGACTCTGAAACCCCGATCAGGTGACTCTGATCCCACGTCAAAGCGACTCTGAAACCACGCCGGATATCAACCAAGACTCGACTGACTTATCCACAGGCCTTAAGCTGATGTGTAAATGAAACCCCGAAAATCGGGGCGGCTCCAACGAGGGCCGATCAGAGGGATCGACAAAGATCCCCGTGAGCAGAGGCAGAACAGGCATGAGCGATGCCCTTACATCATCCCCCCAAGGGGACTTTTTCGTCTGTGATTTTTTCGCAGCCCAACCCAAACATGATTTGGCGAGCATGGAACATCCGCTGTTCTCGCTCTCGACGCGGCCCGACCGGCGTATCCTGAATTATGAGCATAACGGGGCCGAGATCACCGTGACCCCGAGCGTCAAAGGGCGCGCGACGATCTTTGATGCGGATATTCTGATCTTTTGCATCTCCCAGCTGATGGCGGCGGTGAATGCGGGCAAGAAGACCGCACGCACGCTGACGCTGACCGCGCATGATTTGTTGCTGGCCACGGGGCGCGAAACCTCGGGCGATGGGTATCGCCGTTTGCGCGATGCGTTCGAGCGGCTGGCGGGCACACGCATTACCACCAACATCACCACAGGCGCGGAAGAGACCACCAGCGGCTTTGGCCTGATCGACAGTTGGGAGATCGTGCGGCGTACCCGCAAAGGGCGCATGGTGCGGGTCAGCGTGACGCTGAGTGAGTGGCTGTACCGCGCGGTGCTGAGCAAATCGGTGCTGACGCTGAGCCGGGAGTATTTCTCCTTGCGCAAACCACTGGAGCGACGGGTCTATGAATTGGCGCGGAAACACTGTGGGCGCCAAGCGGTCTGGAAGGTCAGCGTGGAGACATTGCTCAAAAAATCAGGCTCTAACAGCCCGCGCCGGGTGTTTCGCGCCATGATCCGCGAGATCATCGCAGCCGACCGGTTGCCCGAGTATGAGCTGCGCGAGGAAGACGGCGACATCATTGCGGTGCGCCCGCGCGGTGTGGTTGATCTGCCAGAGCGTGCGCCTGTGATCAGCCCGGAGGCATTGGAGGAGGCACGCCGCCTGATGCCGGGGATGGATGTCTATGCGCTGGAAAGCGATTGGCGCGCCATGTGGCTGGCGGCGGGACGCGCGCAATTGCGCAGCCCCGATAAGGCGTTCATCGGCTGGGTGAAGAAACGCGCCGTGATGTGAAGGCGGGGGCATGACCACTGAGACGCACACGCAAAGGCTTTAGCGGGCGTTCGGCGATTTCGTAGATGAGCGCAGCCCACCCAAAAGACAGCGCCATCACCAGAACCATATAACCAAGGCTGTCCCCACGCCCCATGCCTTGTCCTTCCAGCAGATGCATGATCACGAAATGCACCAGATAAGCGCTGTAGGAATAAACTCCGATCCGGCGCAGAAGGGGGGTGTTGAGCGGGCGGAACACCAGCAGGTCCGGGCGGGTGATCGCATAATAAAAGATAGGCATCAGGGCGAGCCCTTGAAGCGAATAGCGCAGCGTGGAGCGAAAGCCGGGATCACGCAGGATGAATGTCAGGCACAACACGGCAAACGCCCCGATTAGAGCCGCATAAATCACATCCGTGCGCTGCGCCACTGCAGGCACCCGGCCTTGCATCATCACCAGTGCCAGCACGCAGCCATAAAGCAGGCTGTCCAGCCGGGCATCCGTTGAGATGTAGATCATCCATTCCGAATGCCCGAGCCCATAAAACCGCCAGCAGCGCCAGATCAGGATCACCACCAGCAGTGCAACCAGATGATTGAGCGTCACCCATCCCCGTGCCAAAGCAAGGAACACGAGCGGCCAGATCAGGTAGAATTGCTCTTCCACAGAAAGCGACCACAAAACGCCCATCGCATCCGCAGAGCTGGCGGTGCTGAGATGGAGCACGGCATAATTATAGACAAAGAACAGCTGACTGAGCAGCGCGCCCAGATCGAGATCCCCCGGAATAAGGTGCAAGCTGGCAAGCCACAGCGCCAACAGCAGTGTCAGCACCAAAGGCGGGCCCAGCCGCAAGGCCCGGCGCAGATAGAAGTGGCGCAAGGACACCGTGTTCTGGTGCATCCATTCACGCACCAGCAAAGTGGTGATCAGATAGCCGGACAGAAAGAAGAAGATCGTCACGCCAAAGCCGCCGGGCAAAAATCGTGAAACCCCCACATGACCGGCCATCACCAACAGGACCGCCACCGCGCGCAACCCATCCAGCGACATGATGTGATGTGTCGTATGGGCGGAGTGCGCGAAAACCGGAGCAGGCAGCTTCCAATGGTGTTGCGGCAGGATCAACATCCGCTCAGCACTGAGGCGAAAAATTTAAAATTCTCTGAATTCTGCTTAGCTGTTTTTGGGACGCTCTATTTGGGGAAGATCTCGTGGGGGGCTTTGTCCTGAAATTTCCGCTCTACGATGATTTGCAGCACAAGATCTGCGCCAAGGTCTTTGGCCTGCTGCGGATTGGCCACGTCCGACCAGATGAATGCGACCCGTGCAAAAGATGATGCCAGATATGGAATGACCGGCACGCCAAAGGAATCCGTGAACACAACCAGTGTCTGATCAAGGGCATTTGGTGCTTTGCAGTCAAAGCGGCGCGGCATCAGCGGATCAATGGTTTCGATCTTCAGGCGCGTGCCCTTGGTGTCTGTGCAGTGCCAATCGCTGGTGGCCTGAAGTTTCGGGGCCTCTTCTTGCAAGGCGTGTTGCTGGCCCAGCATGCGCGCCAGATCACCGCTGCGCGGCGCTGTCCCAAAGGCCACATCTATGGGCTGCGCCGGGGCGGGCAGATATGCGGCGAGGGCCTCTTGCAGGGCAAGGCTGGCCCCCAGTTCATTCCAATGCGTGTCCGTGAGGTGATAAAGATGCTGATCGGGATGCTCTTTGCGGTAGGCGCGCAGCAATGAGGTCGCATCGATGGGTGCTGGATCAAGTGTGCTGCGTGCAAGGGCAAGGATGTCTTGTGTGCGTTTGTCGGTTTGCGCATTTGGGCCGACCCAAGCGGGCAGTTTGTCGGGATAGACACTGTGTTTGTTGGGGGCCATGACAAAGACAAAGGGCAGGCCTGCGGTTTCAAACTGCGCAGACAGGGCTTGAAACTGGGCGCGCCATGCGCGCGAGTCAGGCTCTGATAAGCGGTTTAAGCCTTGCGCGCCTTGGATGGTCTGATCTGAGTTCAAAAACAGGAACCCGTCCTGACCCAGGCTGACATTGGCGGTGTCGCTATGTCCGAACAGGGCCAGTTTGATCGAGGAATTGATCTGGATGAATGTGTCTTTCAGCGCATAGCGTTCTTCAATGTGATGGCGTGCATCGGCCACGAATTTTGCCATACCGCGCGCAGAGGTGGACCATTCCGGGGTTCGGGCTTGTCGTTCCTGACGTGCAGTGCCGGGGCCGTCGAACAGATCGAACAGGCTGAGCAGCCCGAGCATGCCAAGGATCAGCAGCACAAGAACACCAGAGCGGAACGAGACGGGCGGGGTCATGGATCAGAACCTGAAATAGATGAACGGGCTGTAAGAGGCGGCTCCGACAGAGATGAGGGTGATGGCGAACAGGATCCAGAACCACGCCTGTGCGGCGATCCGGGGCAGGGCGACGCGCGCGCGCAGCCACGGGTGCAACGCCACGGACAGCGCCGCGGCCACCATCAGGATCAGGACTGCATAAAGATCGACATAGCGCGCCACCGGATATGCCGCGGCCAGATCGCCCCGCTCCCACAGCACCATGGCGCGGTAGAAGTCAAACATCTGATCAAAGTTTTCGGCGCGGAACGCCACCCAGCCAAAGATCACCACCAACAGCAGATAAGCGTGCTGAAGGCCAAGCGGCAGGCGCGCAAGGATACGCGCGAGACCAAGACGCTCAAGGATCAGGAAGGCGCCATGAAAGGCGCCCCAGAAGATGAACGTCCAGGCCGCCCCATGCCAGATGCCCGTCGCCAGAAAGACGATCCAGAGGTTCAGATAGGTGCGCCCGGCCGAGGCGCGGTTGCCCCCCAAGGGGATGTACAAATAGTCTCTAAACCAGCGTGACAGCGTCATATGCCAGCGCCGCCAGAATTCTGTGATAGAGCGGGCCAGATAGGGGTAGTTGAAGTTCTCGGGGAATTTGAACCCGAAAATCCGTCCCAGACCAATGGCCATGTCTGAATAGGCCGAGAAATCAAAGTACAACTGCAGCGAATAGGCAATCGCTCCGATCCATGCAATTTCGGGGGACAGCCCATCCGAGGGGATGGCGAAGATCTGATCCGCCAGAAGCCCCAAAGGATCCGCCAGCAGGGTTTTCTTGGCCAGACCTGTCACAAAGCGGTGCACCCCGATGGAGACATCGCTTTTGGAGGTGTGACGTTTGGCGATGGCGTCCTCAACCTCGGCGTAGCGCACAATTGGCCCTGCGATCAGTTGTGGGAACAGCGAGATATAAAGCGCCAGCCGATATGGGCTGCGCTGCACGTTGATGCGCCCGAAATAGAGGTCAATCAGGTACGATAGAGCCTGAAACGTGAAAAACGAGATGCCAATGGGCAGCGCGGGTGTCAGGGCGTCAGCGTTCTCGATCCCGATCGAGCCCAGCACAAAGCCAGTATATTTGAAGTATCCCAGCAGCGCGATGTTGGCCGCAATCCCAACCCAAAGCCAGATCAGCCGCTGTGTTGCTTCCGCCTGGGCCAACCGCAGCCCGACGGTGTAGTTCATAAAGATCGACCCGAGCAGCACCAGAATATAGAGTTCTTCGCCCCAGGCGTAAAACACCAGACTGGCGATCAGCAGAATGGCGTTTTTGGCCTGCGTGGGCACAGCGAAATAGGCCAGCAGAACTGCGGGCAGGAAGGTAAAGAGAAATATCGGTTCCGAAAAGACCATGGCTTAGCCGCGTGCACCGGCAGCGCGGGCAGCGCCGCGATCAGGGACGTAAGGGGAGGTGCACCAAGTCATGACGGGGCCAGAGATCCTGAAGTTATGCGCAAAGTCGCATGTTAGAGAAGGTTTGCAGAGTGCAAGTAGTCGTGAATGGTGCATGTCAGCTCGACATAGCGGGCCTTTGGAAACTGATCGAGGGTTTGGCCCAGATGGCCGAGCGAGGCCAGCGCATAAAGCGCGCCGTGATGTTCGGGCATGTCCAGTGCCTTGAGATATGTGCGCAGCGCCCCGGTGGGGGCTGCAGATCCGGTGCGGTAAGCCGACATCATATAGCGGAGAAGATCCATGCACGGATAGCCATCAAGACGCGCACCGCCCCAATCGATGGCAAAGAAATCCTGGGCCAATCCGGGCAGGGTCCCGCGCGAAAACATCACATTTCCGATCCAGAAATCTCCATGTTCCGCGACCAGCCTGACGGGATGTTCTGTCAGGCGCGTGCCATAGGCGGTGGCACTGGCGCGCACCCGCTCGGGCAGGTCTGTGTCTGCGGCCATGCGTTCAAGGGGGGCTGCAAAGCGCGCCGCAAGCGTGGTGGCATCAACCGGGCGCTGTGTTTGGCGCGCCACGTCTGTCAGCCAGTGTTCAAGACGGGGAATGAAGATTTTCTTTTGCACCATGCGCAGGGCGCGATTGGCTGAATAAGGCTCTAATCTGGGATAAAGGCCCCATGTTTGACCTCGGTGGGTGCCGGATTCATGAGGCATCAGAATGTGATGGGCGGTGGCTGCATCTAGATGCTTGCGCAAATGGCGCGCGCGTGTTGCAGCGTCGGCCACGGCGTTTGGGAACGCCGCGTTTGACACAAGCAGCACCGCAGAATCGCGCGTTGTTTTCCCATCTATGAGGTACGCCAGCGTGGCGTCCGCCACCGCAATCGCGGGATCTCGTGAAATTGGCCTGAGGCTATCCGGGACAGTCGACGCACCGAGCGCAGTGGCGATGTCGCGGGCAACAGGGTCAATCCCGGCGGTCATGGATCAGGCTGACTTGCCCGCAAGGAACACCAGCGAGTTGGTGGTTTGGGCGAACAGGCCCTTGGGCAGTTTCAGCGCAAGGGATTCTTTCTTGGTCAGATTTTCGATGACATCTTGGGGCAAGGCATCGACCGTGAAGCCGTCAAAGCTGCCCGCATAGGCCGCATAGCGGTTGTCAGGGAAGGTCAGAAAGCGTTCGGTCGTGGCAAAGCCAGCGCGTTTGATGATCGCATCCAGTTCGGCCCAGGAATGCAAATACCCAGGCGTCCAGTCGAGCTTGCCACGCTTGCGCGCCCAAGCCGCGATGGCGCGCGGCAGAGCAGAGCCAAAGCGCACGCCCAGATGTTCGTCCTTGCCCCCCGCCACATAGCGAATCGAATAGCGGTTCTTGGTGGTCAGCATCAGCTTGCCGCCGGGGCGCAACACGCGGTGCATCTCTGCGATGAAGTCGCGGTGAAACTCAGCGGGGTGCTGTTCAGAGCGCCCGGCGCACCATTCCAGCACATAGTTACAGACCACACGGTCAAAGGAGGCATCCTCGTAGGGCAGTTTGCCATTGGCGCCGCCTGTGGTGATGTCGACGTTCTTGTGTCCGTCCTCATCACACCACACTTTGGAGAACGCCGCCTGCAAGGGCACGATCTCAAGTCCGGAGATATGTTTGCACATTGGCGCCATCAGACGCGTGTGTTGGCCCATACTAGAGCCTATTTCGAGCACATCGTGATCGGCACCAATCTCGGCCAGCGCGATATACTTTGAGCGCCGCTCATCGAGCATATAGCTCAGATCGTGTTTGTATTTCTCCAAAGCCGCCAGCGCGCCGATCTCGGGGGCTTCTGTGACCATGCCCATCAGGCGTGCGGTTGTTGCCTCATCCTCGACATGGCTGTGCTCGGGCATCACCCGGATTCCGCTTAAGGCGTTCAACATACTCTGGTCCATGGGCATACGCGCTCCGATACTGGTCTGATGTGCAATCCGAGTGCTTTAGGGGAACCACCCAAATCGCGCAACAATAAGCAAGAGTTAGGTTAAGACTGAGGCTTTTGGGTCAATGTGTGCCGCGGCGGTAAGAACGGGGCCAGTTCAGGCTTTCTTCAACAGCGCCGCCCATGTTAGCCAGCGCGCGGGCCTGTGGGCCGTCTTTTTTGTCTTTTGCTGTGTGGTACCTGATGAACGTAGAACAAACTTCCTTGCCCGGAGTGGTCATCCTGACCCCGGCGCGCTTTGGGGATGCCCGAGGCTTCTTTTCGGAAAGCTGGAACAAGACACGCATGGCCGAGGCGGGTTTGGATATCGACTTTGTGCAGGACAATCATTCGATGTCCGCGCAGGTGGGCACGGTGCGGGGTTTGCATTTTCAGGCGCCACCGCATGCGCAAGGCAAGCTTGTGCGCTGCGGGCGCGGTGCGCTTTATGATGTGGCGGTGGATATTCGGCGCGGCTCTCCCAGCTATGGGCAGCATTTCGGGATTGAGCTGAGTTTTGAGAATGGCAAACAGCTGTGGGTGCCCGCTGGGTTTGCCCATGGCTTCGTCACGCTGCAGCCCGACACTGAGATCGTTTACAAATGCACCAACTTCTACAACGCCGAGGCCGATGGCGGCGTGCGATGGGACAGTTGTGGGATCGATTGGCCGTTGCAGGGTGATCCGATCCTCAGCGACAAAGACACCGCCGCCCCGGCGCTGGCGGATTTTGACACTCCTTTTGACTGGAACGCGGCATGAAGATTCTTGTGACAGGTGGGGCAGGGTTCATTGGCTCGGCTGTGGTGCGCCGCGCGATTGCGGACGGTCATCGTGTCGTGAACCTCGACGCACTTACCTATGCAGCTTGCGAGGACAATGTGGCCGAGGCCGCTCAGAGTGCGAACTATACATTTGTGAAGGCCGACATTCGCGACCGGGCCGCGCTGGATCGCGTGTTTGCAGATCACAGCCCCGACGCGGTGATGCACTTGGCCGCGGAATCCCATGTGGATCGGTCTATTGATGGGCCGGGCGATTTTATCGACACCAACATCACCGGCACGTTCAACATGCTGGAAGCTGCGCGCAAGTTCTGGGTTGCGGCGGGCAAGCCTGAGACGTTCCGCTTTCATCATATCTCGACCGATGAGGTGTTCGGATCGCTGGGGGAAACCGGCCAGTTCACCGAAGAGACATCTTACGATCCGCGCTCGCCCTATTCTGCAAGCAAAGCGGCGTCTGATCATTTGGTGCGCGCCTGGGGCGAGACCTATGGGCTGCCGATCGTGCTGACCAATTGTTCCAATAACTATGGCCCTTATCATTTCCCCGAAAAGCTGGTGCCGGTGGTGATCCTGAATGCGCTCCACGGCAAAGCCATTCCGGTCTACGGCAAAGGCGAGAATGTGCGCGACTGGCTCTATGTGGAAGATCACGCGGTGGCGTTGTTGCATGTGGTGCAAAACGGTGCGCTTGGGCGGTCCTATAATATCGGCGGCGAGAATGAGGCGACGAACATTGATCTGGTGCGGATGATCTGCGCGCTGATGGATGAGATGCACCCGAAAGGCGCGCCGCACGATCAGCTGATCGAATTTGTCACCGACCGTCCGGGCCATGATCTGCGCTATGCGATTGATCCCACGCGGATGCAAACAGAGATGAACTGGCGCCCGTCGGTCACCTTGGAAGAGGGTTTGCGCAAAACCGTGCGCTGGTATCTCGACAATGAAAGCTGGTGGCGTCCGCTGCTGGAGCGTTCCGGCGTGGGGACCCGGCTGGGGACGAAGGCGTGAATGAAATGCGATCACTGGCCCGGAACAAGCACGCAGTGCGCCGGG
>CAZDXI010000021.1:18577-21409 GCA_964509095.1 uncultured Rhodobacterales bacterium | reverse complement strand
TTGATCCATATTGGCTGGTGAGGGAGACACCCCATGCCCGCCACTAACAAAACTAACCTGATCGACGTCACAACGCGCGACTATGCAAAGCCGCTCAAGCTGATCACCGACATCTCCGAGCATGACGCGTTGTGCAAAGATGCCGAAGACACATCGATCAAGGATGTGATCGCCCATCGCGCGCATTGGATCGACCTGTTCCTTGGCTGGTACGCAGATGGACAGGCCGGAAAAGAAGTCCACTTCCCTGCCCCGGATTACAAGTGGAACCAGTTGAAAGAGTACAACGCAAAGCTGCGCGCGTCTCAGTCCGATTTGGGTTGGACTGCGGCATTGTCCGAATTGGCAACGGCGCATGATCGCTTGATGGCATTCTTGGCCGATCTTTCCAATGACGCGCTGTACGGTGGACCAATGAAAGGTGCACGCAATGACTGGACATCGGGCCGCTGGGCCGAAGCGGCGGGAGCAAGCCACTACCGCTCTGCTGCAAAGTACACCCGCCAACGCCTGAAAGAGGTGGCTTAACCGCTGCCCCTATCCCGCCAGACGCGCGCGCAACTCTGCCGGAAGGCGCGCGGGTTTACCTGCGGTGGTCATGCACACAGCCGTCACGACCGCTTTGAAGATCACCTGATCGCCGCGCATGACCTGCTGATCGAACATCCAGCGCACGGCCCCTTTGGCATGATGCGTGGTGACAACCGTGAGCCGATCCCCAAGCCGGGCAGAACTCAGATAATCCGCCTCCACCCGCGTAATGGCGAACACGATCCCTTCGGCGCGCATGGCGTTCTGATCAAGGCCGAATTCCTCGACAATCTCAGAGCGCGCGCGTTCGATATAGCGCAGATAATTCGCGTAATAGACGATGCCCGCCATATCGGTGTCTTCGTAGTACACGGTGACGGGAAACTGATGGGGATCGGACATAGGGACAGCCTTGGGTATGATGTGTCGCGACCCTATGCGCGGCGCTGAACACTCACAACCCGGTGTCTGTTATCGGCGGATCACGTGTGTCGAAACGCCTGACGCCTGTTCACCTTTTGAGTTGGTGCACACCAGCTGGATATTCCCGTCGGTGACAGTCCGTTTACAGATGAAAGGATCGGGGGCCGGTTGGCTCACCTCGACCTGTTGCTCTGCTGGGGGGCGTGTTGCCAGTTCGATACCAAAGCTCACGAACCCGGCCAAAAGAAGCGCAACGCCACTCATCAAAATGGCCCGCCCGGCATGACCGTTCGAGCGCAACGGCCACCCCATCGCAACCAACATCAGTCCAATGGCGGGAATGATGACAAGGAAGGGATTGATCCCAAGATCGAACCAGAAGGGTCGTTCGCCACCCCCCATCTTGGGCGTCAGCAAAAACATGACCCCCACCAGCAGAAACGTGACAACCAGAGCCACCCCGTCCGAAATGCGAAAGGCCTCCCAACTGTCAACGGAGCCGCGATACTTGGCCAATGAGAACAGACTAACATCCAAGGCCAGCGAATACAGAAACCAGACCAAGGCAGCAGGCACGCAGAAAAAAAGAAGAATCTGCGCCTCTACCGAAGGCCAGGCAAGTGCACCCGCGCCAGCCAACAAGAGCACAACGAAACCATGCAAAATGGTTCTCAGCCTTGGTTTGAAACCCTGCATACGCCGTGTCCTTGTGATGTCGGCCGTAAACCTGACACTCAATTGCGGCGATTTTTTGAGGTTAGTTTGTGCGTTCGATCCGCGCCGACAACCTGATCGCATGGCTGGCGTCTTGCGCGGCCATAGGCATCACGGGGTCGTAAGCCGCACGGATCACATCCGCTATGTCCGGGCGCAGGACGGTTGTATCGCCGGCGACGGCCAAAGGGGATTGCTCTCGAAATGCCAGATCGGACCACAACAGAATGCTCTGCACAGACTGGCTTAAGGCCAGTGTGTCCGCCGATACGCTGCTCAGGTGCTCATCCATGCGCAGGAATACAAAACAGGCCTTGATCGCGCCCGCCTCGTCAAAGCGGAAAATCCGGTATTGGTTTGCATCGGCGTTTTGTAAGCGCCCTACCAAGTCAGCAAGTTCCGGGATCATTGCATCCAGCTTTGGAACGCCCAGCAGCTCGTCCCATTCCCGCAGGAAGAACCACATGAAATTCACACCCAGTTCCGGGTCTGTCTCTGCCATGTCGTGCCCGGCCAGCGTGCACACGGCCTCAACCGCGCCCTTCACAACTTGCAGCGTGTGATCCTCGACCCCGAAAACGATTGGCGCAATGGGCCGCCCCCAGCGCGCGGACACGTAGTCACCGCCATCGCGTGTGAACAAGGCTTCAATCTCGGTCGCTTCCATCTTCACTCTGCTTAATACACTCTTGCCGGAGGCTCCCTACACATCCGGGCACGCAAATGCCAGATGTTCAGCGCACAGCCAGATGCCGGTTGGTGATCGACACGGAGTTCTTGGACGGGTCCTTGAAGTTGGCATAGTGATACCCGATCCCATCGTGCAGCGGGCCTACCTTGACGCCTGCGGCAATCAAACGGTCGCGCGTTGCGACCACATCTGCGACATCGAAGCCCAGCTTGGCCAGGACTTGCCCTTCTTTCTGGCTCTTGGCGGCGGCGTGTAGCATCAGGCTCGGCCCGCCATTGGGACAGCGCAGTTCCGTGATCCGGTCGCCGTCGCGTTGCAACACGCGAAAGCCGAAATGCGTGGTGTAAAACGCGATCATCTCCGGCATTCGCTTGGTATAGAGTGTGACACGTCCCAGCATCCCCAATCCTCCATTGGCGCCCTATCCAAATAGATCGCGCTCACCTTTGGGCGCCTCTAAACCCAGATGTCGC
>CAZDXI010000021.1:1402-18477 GCA_964509095.1 uncultured Rhodobacterales bacterium | reverse complement strand
GCCCTATCCAAATAGATCGCGCTCACCTTTGGGCGCCTCTAAACCCAGATGTCGCCACGCCCCTTGCGTGAGCATCCGGCCGCGCGGCGTTCTCTGGATCAGGCCCTGTTGCAAGAGATAGGGTTCGATCACCTCTTCCAAGGCATCGCGGCTTTCCGACAGGGCAGCCGACAGCGTTTCAATCCCGACAGGACCGCCGCCGTAGTGTTCCGCGATCAGCCCCAGATATCTGCGGTCCGCTCCGTCCAGCCCGAGCGCATCCACGCCCAGCCGGGTCAGCGCATTGTCCGCCAGCGCGCGTGTGACGGTTCCATCACCTTCAACGACCGCAAAGTCCACGACCCGGCGCAACAAGCGTCCAGCAATCCGGGGCGTTCCTCGGGCACGCCGTGCAATTTCGCGCGCGCCGCCTTCGTCTGCAGGTGCGCCCAGTTTTCGGGCGTTGCGTGTCACGATCTCGAACAACTCGTCTTCAGTGTAAAACTGCAACCGTGTTGGAATCCCGAAGCGATCCCGCAATGGGGTCGTCAGCAAACCCATCCGTGTGGTCGCCCCGACCAACGTGAAGGGCTGCAACTCGATCCGTACCGTTCGCGCGGCAGGCCCCTCCCCAATCACAAGATCAAGCTCAAAATCCTCCATCGCCGGGTAAAGCACTTCTTCCACAGCCGGATTCAGGCGATGAATTTCATCAATGAACAGGACGTCTCGGGCTTCCAGATTGGTCAGGATCGCCGCCAGATCACCGGCTTTTGCCAAAACCGGCCCTGAGGTCATGCGAAACCCCACGCCCAGTTCGCGGGCCATGATCTGCGCCAGCGTCGTCTTGCCAAGGCCCGGCGGACCGTGAAACAGCGTATGATCCATCGCCTCGCCGCGTTGGCGGGCGGATTGAACAAAGACGCGTAGGTTCGCGCGCGCCTCTTGCTGACCAATAAACTCATCCAACGCTTGCGGACGCAGCGCGCGATCCGTGTCCTCGGGCAACGGGTCTGGGCGCAATGTGGGATCAGGTTCCGTCATTTTACATCCTTGCGAGGCCGCCCATCAGGGCGGATGAGCTGTCCCGTTTCAATCTTTTGGTGCGAGCAGTCTGAGTGCTGCGCGGATCAGGGCGGATGTATCCGCATCTGGATCATCGCCAGCCGCCTGCGCGACCGCACCCGCGGCCTCTGCGGGCGCATAGCCCAAGTTACTCAACGCAGACAGCGCCTCTGCCTGCACGCTGGACCCTGCCGCCTTAACAACGGGAGCGCGAGGTGCACCAGCATCGCCATCATCAATGACCTCAGCAGGTGCGTCCCCCAGCGCCTCGGCCACGCCCTGCCCCATTGCCATGACTTGCGGTGCTTTGTCTTTCAGCTCTTGCACGACGCGCTGTGCGATCTTTGGACCAATGCCCTTGGCCGCTTTCACGCCATTCCAATCGCCAAGCGCAATTGCGCGGGATACGCCATCTGGCCCAAGAGTGCCAAGGATCGCCAGCGACGCCTTGGCTCCGACGCCTTGCACGGACATCAACAAGCGGTGCCATTCCTTTTCTGCCAGCGTCAAAAACCCGAACAGCTGCATCAAGTCCTCGCGCACCAGCATGTCCGTATACACTGCGACAGCCTCGCCCGGCCCCGGCAAGGCAGCCAGTGTGCGCTCTGAACAATAGACAAGGTAACCTACGCCGCGCACATCGATCATCACGTGATCACTTGCGCGATATTCCAGCCGTCCGCTTAATTTGCCGATCATGCCCCTGCCTTTGCCAGTGCTGCTGCGAGTCCGCCCGCGCCACCGCTATGATGCGCGTGACAAATCGCAATGGCCAGCGCATCCGCTGCATCTGGCCCCGCAAGCGTCACACCCGGCAGTTGGACCTGCACCATATGAGCGACTTGCGTCTTATCTGCGTGCCCAACACCGACCACCGTCTTCTTGACCTTGTTGGGCGCATATTCTCCGACCATCAGCCCGGCTTGCGCGGGCACCAGCATCGCAATTCCGCGCGCCTGCCCCAGCTTGAGCGTTGCAACGCCATCCTTGTTCACAAACGTCTGCTCGACCGCGGCGACATCCGGAGCAAATTCCGCGACGACGTCCGACAATTGGCTGTGCAACGACAAAAGGCGTACCGCAAGATCATCCCCGGACGACTTGCACACCCCGTTCGCGACATGGCGCAAACGGCCCGCCGCTGAGTCGATCACGCCCCAACCGAGGTTTCGCAACCCCGGATCGATCCCCAAAACACGCATGACTGACCCTGTTCGCTAAAATCGTTGCTATTTTGCTGCTCTTTTTTGAGCCTTAGCACGAAAGGAGAACATGCGCCAAGCGCGAAGCGCAAAAGTCGGTTTTCGACACGCACTATTCTGTTTTCGACACTTGTGGATAAATCGGCCTGAAAACGACGCAAAACATGTCGCTTTTTGCACATGCAGAAACACGAAAAAGCCATGTTTTACCATAGGTTAACCTTAACAAATCACCTATGCGCCTTGTGCAATGCACCTATGCAGAAATCGGTCTTGCTCGGGTGATTTTCCAGTCCTAAGTCCGGTTCATCAGACGCACACCGCGTCGTGGACAACACATACAAAAGGAATGCTGCAATGGCTGCAATCGACACTTCCCGCACCGCATATGGGTCTGCACCTGTTGCGACCCGCTTCGGCTCCGGATTCTTTAAGCTGGCATCTGCCGTGATGGCTTGGAACGACGCGCGCATGACCCGCAAGGCACTTGGCGCGCTGACCGACCGTGAGCTGGAAGACATTGGACTGATCCGTGGCGACATCGACTCCGTCGCTCAGCCCCGGTTCTAATCACCCTTTTAGCTGACATAGTATCAGCGAAATCGCCTTCAGTGCGCAGCGCCCGCCGGTTCCCATAATCGGCGGGCTTTTTCGTACCCAAGCGCCACCGCATCCCCCCGACAACAAAAAAGCCGCGCATTCCAATCGGAAAGCGCGGCCTTTTGGGCGTAGAGAGATCCGCCGGATCAGTTCAATACGGGCTTCAGAGAATCCGCAATGACCTGAGATACAGGGTCGATACCCATGACAAACGCACCGGCTTGTTCGTATGTCGAACCAAGACGCAGTACAGAAAGACGTTCATAATATGCTTGATCACCCAGTGAGGCGAGCATGAAGCCCTTGAAGATCATGAAGACCGCCATCAACAGGACGAAGCCCCGAATGGGCAGTTTGAATTGAAAGCGGCGGGGTTGGACAACAATAAGCCCGTCTCCGCGAATATTCGCCGTGTAACCGCGAGCCATCGCGTTGTGCCGGCGGCTCAGCCGGTTCACACGTGATCCGAATTCCTTGCGACCATCAGACATATCAGCCTCGTTACTCAAAAAAACAATTAAAGAATCGATAACCGCCAATTATGGCCAAAACTGGGCGAACCTTTAAAACATGGCCTAAATTGAACCACTTTCGTCAAATTTGCGAAAAACCAACGTACTCCAGTCAACAATCTCTTCATGCCGCACAAGATTGAATCCAATCTGTGTATAATGAGAGATCACATCCTGAGCCTGTGTGTTCAAAATACCCGACAGAATGGCGTATCCGCCCGGAGCAAGATGCGTAAACATGTCATCGGCCAGCGCAATCAGGGGCCCTTTTAGGATATTGGCGAAGACCAGATCGAACGGAGCCGCCGCAGCCAAAGAAGGATGGTCAAACCCGGCGGCCTCGATACAGACCACACGTCCGGTAAGGTCATTGGCCCGCACATTCGCTTCTGCGACGTCTACGGCCACCTGATCGATATCGGACGCGAGCACCTGTTCCGGCCAGACCCGAGCCGCCGCCATAGCGAGCACTGCCGTGCCACAGCCCACATCCACCACGTTGCGACACCGCACTCCATCGCTGAGCAAAGCATCAAACGCCCGAAGACACCCCAAGGTCGTACCATGGTGTCCCGTACCAAAGGCCATCGCGGCCTCAATCAGCAAAGGCTCTGCCCCCGCAGGGATCTTGTCCACATCGTGGGAGCCATAAACGAAGAACCGCCCAGCCTCGACGGGCGCGAGTTCCCGGCGCACATGGGCAACCCAGTCGGTCTCGGGCACTTCGGACACTGTGAAGGGTTTCGCACCAAAGGCTGCAGCCAACAGATCAAGCGCGACTGCGTCTGGCGCGTCGGTGAAATACCCACCAACTTCCCAAAGACCGGAATCGTCTTCTACTTCGAACACGCCCACGCCCGTGGGTTCGGGTTGCAGCTCTTCCAGCGCCGCCCCGAGGGTTTCGGCGGCTTTGCGGCCCTCCAGCGTGGTCAGGGCAGTGTAAGTGGTCATGCCTAGCGGCTCCTGTAGCGATCCGGGTTCGGGTATGGCCGCGGCGGATCAAGGTCAAGGCCCGCATCAGGCTGAAGGTCCCGCACATAGACCCAGCCCCAGATCGCAGCCAACGCTCCGGCAATCACCCCGGCCACTGTCTGCCCATAGATCACGCCAGGTGCGCCAGCCAAACCAGCAAGAAGCAGCGCGGATGGCCAACTGAGCACCCCATGGTTGAGCCAGTTGACCAGAGTCGAGCGCCCCGGCTTGCCCAGGTTGTTGAACGCCGCGTTGGACACAAACAGTGCGCCAACAAACACAAACCCGCCGACACCGACGATAGTAAAGGCGCGCAACACATCGGAGCTGTCCGCGTTCAGTTCGAACACACGTGCCAGCCAAGCGCTTGAGCCCATCATCAAGCCCCAAGCCACCAGCGTGTAGATCGCGCAAAATACCAAGGCGTCGCGATAGGTGGAACGCACACGCTCCATCTGGCCCGCCCCGAAATTCTGTCCAAAGATGCCGCCAATCGCGCCGGACAGGGCAAAGATGCCCCCAAAAACCACAACAGTCAGCCGCCCGACAACGGCCCAAGCGGCCATCGCTTCATCCCCGAATTGCGCCATCACAGCGGTGAGCAACACGTTGCCCGTGGGCGTTGCCATTTGCGTGGCAATCGTTGGGATCGCCACGGCGACAAACACGCCAAACGAAGCCCGGACGGTCGCCGCAGTCGGACGAGAGATCAAGCGTTCCTGATGCACGGCAAAGAACAAGGCAAAGCCCATCAGGAAAAACCGGAAAATCACCAAACCAAGTGCCGCCCCATCCAGCCCCAACCCCATCCAGACGATCAGGATCGGGTCAATCACGGCAAGGATGGCGCCAGACAGCAGCGTGACATACATCGCCTTGGCCCCAAATCCATCCGCCCGAAGCGCGCCTGAACACATCATCGCCACGGCCATAGGCACCAGCGAGAATATCGTCATGCCCAGATACCGTGCGGCAAGTTCTGCGGTTTCTCCGGTCGCGCCAAGCAGGGCAATCAAGTCGTGGCGGAACACGAAGACACACAACGCCATGCAGAACTGGAAAGCCATCGCCATCACGACCGCCGCTCCGGCAAGGTTGCGCGCCTGCGCCCGATCCCCGCGCCCAATGGAGCGCGAGATGATCGCCGTGCCCGCAATCATCAAGCCAATGGCCGACGAAACAGAAAAGAACTGAATGCCATAGGCAAAGCCAATGGCGGCCACCAGTTTGGGCTGACCCAACTGGCTGACCCAAAACAGGTTCATCAGGTCGACAAGGAATACGAACGTGATCCCGAACGCGCCAGTCGCGGTCATGCGCACCACATGCCCCATTGTGGAGCCCGTCAGGAAACGCCCTTGTGCATCGCTGGACGCGCTCATTCAGCAGGGGCCGAGGTTGCACGCACCAGCGTCGTTTCACGTCCTTGCGTCGGATGGCGCGGGATAAGCGTGGCCAGCGCAAAGGATGTCACCGCAAGTGCGGCCGCGATAATGAACACCGCCTGTGGCGAGGACAGCCAGAGCAGCCCCAGAAACACCGGTAAGGCGACCGCCGCAATGTGATTGATGGTAAAGGCCACCGCCGCAGTCGGCGCCATGTGCTCGGGCTCGCCGATCTTCTGGAAGTACGTCTTCAGAGCCAGCGCCAGACCAAAGAACACATGATCCAGAATATAAAGTGCTGCCGCCACCGCGAAGCTCCAGTCAAAGATGTAGACCCCGGCATAAGCGAGGAACACGATGACCAGACCAGCGTATTCGAACATGAGCGCGTTGCGCTCTCCGAACCGCGCGACGATCTTTCCAAGGAAGGGGGCAACGGCCATGTTAATCACAAGGTTGATCAGGTAGAGGGCTGCGACCTCATGCACCTGAAAGCCGAATTTCTCGACCATCATCCAGCCGCCAAACACAAAGAATATCTGCCGCCGCGCGCCTGCAATGAACTGCAGTGCGTAGTACAGCCAGTATTTGCGCCGCAGCACGATGCGTTTGACCTGTGGATGCGGAGCCTCGAATTGGGGAAAGGCGAACATCGCAAACAGCGCGATCCCAACGGTGATCCCGCCGCCCACCATGAACACGGTGTGGTAATCCAGACCAAGCGGCTCCCACAGCACAAGGATCACGAAGTATACACAGAACGTCGCGGCAGACCCGCACGCCAGCAACCAACCCAGAACTTGCGGTGCGCGATCCTTGGGCAGCCATTGCAACTGCAAGGACTGGTTCACAGCCTCATAATAGTGAAACCCGACGGAACTGAGGAATGTCAGGATCAGAATGCCCTGCAGCGTCGGAAATTGCGCCGTGATCATTGTTGCCACCCCGAGCAAGACTAGCGAAAACAACCCAAGCACCTGTTCACGCATCACGATGATCAAAAAGATCACCAGAAACGACAGAAACCCCGGCACTTCGCGGATCGTGTGCAACAAGCCGATATCCGCGCCATCGAAATTCGCCACCTCAATCACAAAGTTATTCAGCAGCGCCATCCACGTGAAAAACGCAATGGGCATACCGAACGCCATCAAAAACAGCAGCACAACCGGCTGTCGCCAGCGTGGCAAATGGCTGGTCTCTTCCAGCTTCACGATGTTTCGGAATGGCGACATACGTCCGCCTTACGCCCCCGCGCAGCGTTTGGGAAGGCACAGATCAAGCGCTATTTGCGCACAGCTTGATGCAACCCTCGTTTCATCTGTCGAAAAATACCTCGGGGGTCCGGGGGAGACCCCCGGTTCGGTCCTCAAAAAAAGCTCTGCGGGTCGATATCCACGGAAAGGCGCAACTCGCCCTTGATCTTCACCTGAGCCACCCATCGCGCCAATGCGCCTTGCAAAGCCACGCCCTTGCCTGCTTTCACAAGCAATCGCACCCTGTGCCGACCACGCACCCGCGCAATCGGCGCAGGTGCGGGTCCAAAGACCTGCGCGCCGATCTGGCGCAAGGCCGCGTCATTGCGCGCCAGCAAGTTGCCGGCATCAAAGGCCTGCCCCACATCCGGGCTGGAAATGATGATCCCCGCCATGCGTCCGTACGGCGGCACACCAGCGGCTTCCCGCTCGGCGGCTTCGGCGCGCCAGAACGCCTCCTCGTCACCGGCAAGGATCGCCCGGATCACCGCGTGTTCGGGCTGAAAGGTCTGCAAGAGCGCTATTCCCGGCACATCTCCGCGCCCGGCACGCCCGGCGACCTGCCGCATCAACTGGAATGTGCGCTCCGCTGCGCGCAGGTCCGAGCCCTGCAAGCCAAGGTCTGCATCAATCACGCCTACAAGGGTCAGACTTGGAAAATTGTGCCCCTTTGCAACGAGTTGCGTGCCGATGATAATGTCTGCGGCCCCCTCTCCAATCGCGGCAATCTCTGCCTTTAACGCGCGGGCAGAGCCGAACAGGTCCGAACTTAACACCGCGACCCGCGCGTCCGGAAACAGCGCAACAGCCTCTTCGTTCAACCGCTCGACGCCGGGTCCGACGGGGGCCAGCCTGTCCTCTGCCTCACAAGATGGACAGGCCGACGGCATCGGGATCGTCTCCCCGCACTGATGACACATCAGGCGCTTCAAGAACCGATGCTCCACCATGCGGGCATCACATTGCACACATCCCACCTGATGCCCGCAGGCCCGGCACAGCGTCACCGGCGCATAGCCACGCCGATTCAAAAACAGCAGGCTCTGTTCACCCTTCTCCAACCGCTCCGAGACCGCCTGTTCCAAGGCGGGCGAGATCCAGCGGTTTCCCGGTAATCCGGCGTCGCGCATATCAATGGCGCGCATTTCGGGCATCACGGCGGGACCAAAGCGGGCCTCAAGATCAACGCGGGTATATTTTCCGGCCTCCGCATTTGCCCAGCTTTCCAAAGACGGCGTGGCCGAAGCCAACACCACTTGCGCGGAACACAGCGACGCGCGTAGCACGGCCATATCACGCGCGTTATACAGCACGCCGTCCTCTTGCTTGTAGGACGTGTCATGTTCTTCATCGACAACGATGAGGCCCAGATCGCGATAGGGCAAAAACAAAGCCGAGCGTGCGCCAATCACCAATTGTGCATCGCCCGTTCCAACCATGCGCCAGATGCGGCGGCGTTCTGTCATGGTTGCCCCAGAATGCCATTCCGCTGGGCGTGCTCCAAAGCGCTGTTCCACCCGCCTTAAGAACTCTACAGTCAGCGCGATTTCAGGCAACAGGACCAACGCTTGCCGCCCGGCGGCCAAGCAAGCGGCCACGGCTTCCAGATAAACCTCGGTCTCGCCCGATCCCGTCACTCCGCGCAGAAGTGTTGTGCCATACCCGCCCGACGCCACACCCGTGCGCAAATGCTCGGTGGCCTTCGCTTGTGCGTCGGTTAGCTCTTTGCCGGGCAAGTCCGGATCGAGCGGCGCAAAAGGCGCATCGCGCGGCGCTTCTTCTTCGGACACCACACCTTGTTTTACCAGCCCCTTGATGACCGAAGATGTGACCCCGGAAAGCTCTGCCAGCTCTTTCAGAGTGAAGCTCAAATCCCCGTAATCGCTTAGGAATTCCAGAACGCGCGTGCGCGCATCTGACTTACGATCCGGCTCACCTGTCCCGCGCCGATAGACCTTGCGCATGGATGGCGGATCCCCAAGACCGGGCGCGCGCGTGGCAAGGCGCAGCATCGCAGGCAAAGGGGTCAGTGTGTACCGAGCGGATTTTTCCAGAAACTCGCGCATTTCCCCGCGCATCGGGGCCGCATCCATGACCCGGATGACCTGACGCACCTTGGCCATATCCCAATCCCCGCGCCCTGCCCCCCACACAACGCCAATCACTTTGCGCGGACCAAACGGCACTTCGACAAAAGCGCCCAGCCAGCAGCCGCCTTCTGGCGCGCGGTAATCCAGCACGCGGTCCAAGGGCTGCGTCGTAAGCACCCCAATCAACGCGCCTTCTTCGAAAAACTCGGGCGCCGTATCGGGGCTTAGGTGTTCAGGGGTTTCAGACATCGCGTCTCTGAGGTAAAGCCTGCGCGAGCCAAGGCCAAGCCATCATGGGAGTGAGACATGAAATTCTTCGTAGACACCGCAGAAATTGACGCCATTGCAGAGTTGAACGAACTCGGCATGGTGGATGGTGTCACAACAAACCCGTCCCTGATCAAAAAATCCGGGCGCGACATCCTTGAGGTCACCAAGGAGATCTGTGATCTGGTCGATGGCCCCGTGAGCGCCGAAGTGATTGCCACAGAATCCGGCGCAATGATCGAAGAAGGCCGCAAACTGGCCGAGATCGCTGACAATATCGCCGTGAAACTGCCGCTCACATGGGATGGTTTGAAAGCGTGCAAAGTGCTGACGGGCGAAGGCAAGATGGTCAATGTCACCTTGTGCTTCTCTGCCAATCAGGCGCTTCTGGCTGCGAAAGCCGGGGCCAGCTTTATCTCTCCCTTCATCGGACGACTGGACGACATCAATCTGGATGGAATGGAATTGATCGAGGATATCCGCACGATCTATGACAATTTCGGCTTTGAAACCGAAATTCTCGCGGCTTCGATCCGTTCGGTCAATCACGTGCTGGACAGCGCACGCATCGGTGCCGACGTGATCACCGCGCCGCCAGAAGTGATCAAGAAACTCGCCTCGCACCCGCTGACGGACAAAGGCTTGGCGCAGTTCCTGAAAGACGCAAAAGACGCAGATATCAAGATCGTCTGATCCAAATGAGGAAAAATGCGGATCGCCGGAGACAAACCCGACGATCCGCATGTACAAAAAATCTTACCCGGCTGACCTTTGGGAGTGGTTGCACGGCGTCACGCGATCTTCTGTGTGGCCATCCCCCTGACACGACGCCATCTCGACGCGTGTCGCTTCCCAGAGCATCTCTCTCAATGCGTGGGGACTTAGAGGAAACAGGCACCGAGTAGCCTGCTCCGGTGATATATTGGAACCGGTAGCCATACATGACTTGTCTGTGGAAAAGATCAGTAAGACACGGGGAGAAAACCGCGCGATTTCCCCAGACCGACCAAGCTCGCCTCAACGACTGCGCTATACACTTGAAACTGTTATGAAAATGCGGACCACTGACATCATCAGCGGCCCGCGTCCAGATATCGCCCGCCCTGTCCACTGGGGTTTGGAAGGGAGGGACGTGTGCCCTTCTTTGGGGCTGTTTCGTCTTACTTGTTACGCGTGAGTGGTCTTTGAATGATCACCTGCACAAGGACCTTTGGAATGTGCATCCCGGCAAATGTTGGGAACCTGCCAAGACGTAGTGTCATCTGATCCACTCACAGGGGCTACATGCACAAGTTGAAGTTCTACTGCACGGGGAGACGAAATGGGGTTTTCCCCAGACGCCACGTCACTTTGAACGCCATAGCCTGACGCGCTTACGCAACAGTTTCCGCAAATTTCTAAGGAAAGGACGTGAAAAAGGGCGCGCAATCCACGTCCGACCATGCTAAACAAGAAAAAAAATATTTGAGGCAGACATGAGCACCAGCCCGAAGTTTGATGACGCCTTGCGAGAGGCGATCATTCAACGTCCCGATGTGATTCTGGACGACCGTGACTTGATGCAGGCGTTAATCGCCGCGAATGAACGCAGTGTTGGCAGCAATATCGTCGATCTGCGCGGCATCGCGATGGAGCGGCTGGAACAACGTCTGGACCGTCTAGAAGACACGCACCGCTCTGTGATTGCAGCGGCATATGAGAACCTCGCCGGAACCAATCAGGTGCACCGCGCTGTTCTACGTATGCTGGACCCAGTCGATTTCGAACCCTTCCTGATGAACCTTGGCGGCGAAGTGGCCGAGGTTCTCCGTGTCGATGTGGTCAAGCTGGTTCTGGAATCCGTGCAAGCGGATGGCGACCCGACGATCCAGCGCCTTGGCGATGTGATGACCGTCGCAAGCCCCGGTTATGTTGACGCCTATCTGACGCAAGGGCGCAGCCACGATCCACGCGCAGTGACTCTGCGGCAAATTCAGAAAGGGTCCGATCTGATCTATGGCGACAAATCGGACTGGATCCGGTCTGAAGCCTGTCTGAAGCTAGATCTTGGCGAAGGACGATTGCCCGGCCTTTTGGTTCTGGGCGCTGAAGATCCGCACATGTTCTCGCCCCAGCAAGGCACGGACCTTTTGACCTTCTTCGCAGGTGTGTTTGAACGCGCCATGCGGCGCTGGTTGTCGTGAGTGCGGACACGCTGCTGATCTCCCCCGCTGCGCGGGACGCTTTACAGACCTGGCTTTCCCATCAACGCGCCCTCAAAGGCGCGTCTGAAAACACGATCACCGCATATACCGGGGATGTGTCTGACTTTCTGGCGTTTATGACCGAATACAGCGGAGAACGTCAGGGGCTTGGCGCATTGGCCCGCATTGGCGTGCGAGACATGCGCGCGTGGATGGCGCACACGCGCGGCACCGGGATCACATCCAGATCGCTTGCGCGCAAACTGTCAGCCGTGAAAAGCTTTTATACATGGCTGGCCGAACGGGAAGGGTTTGAACCGACCGCCGTTTTGTCCGCACGCGCGCCAAAATTCGAAAAGAAACTGCCCCGCCCCCTGCCCGAAACCGCCGCGCGCGACATGATCGAGACTGTGGGCACACAATCCAAGCACGCGTGGGTCAACGCGCGCGATGTGGCGGTTCTGACCCTGCTTTGGGGGTGTGGACTGCGGATATCCGAAGCTCTCAGCCTGACCGGAGCAGACATTCCACTCAGCGAAACGCTGCGCATCGTTGGCAAAGGGGACAAGGAGCGCTTGGTTCCGGTGTTACCCGTCGCGCGCACGGCTGTGCAGGACTATGTCCGCGTGTGCCCCTACCCTGTTGAACCGGACGCGGCGTTGTTCCGCGCGGTCAAAGGTGGCCCGCTGCGCCCCGGTCCGATCCAGAAGGTCATGCAATCCGTGCGCATGCAATTGGGTCTGCCTGCCTCAGCGACGCCTCATGCAATGCGACATTCCTTTGCGACGCATCTGCTGTCAGCAGGTGGAGATTTGCGCGCCATTCAAGAATTGTTGGGACATGCGAGCCTGTCCACGACCCAAGCTTATACCTCGGTCGATGCAGCGCGGTTGATGGACGTGTATGCCGCCGCACATCCTCGCGCCAAACGCGCGTAATCACAGGTTTGTGCACCGACGTGCGGGTTTTGTGACCCAAACTGTATGCAAATGTATGCAACAAACTCTTCCAGCTACTTTGGAAGAGGATACCCCAATGAAACTTCGCCATTTGACACTTGCCGCAGGTCTGACACTGGCCACGAGCCTCCCGGCCACAGCAGAAGAGTGCACCAATGTCGGCGTGACAGACTTCTTTGATCTGGAAGACGCGCAGGTCGTCGCCGTTTACGATTGCCTGAAAGACAAGATGGCAGCGTCCTATGCCAAAGGTGGCGACGCGGTGGGGTCTGAGTACCGCAACTGGACGGTCACCTCCACGCGCCCAGCGGTTGCTGGCCCGCATGGTGGTCGACTACTGCAGACCTTTGCAAACGACATCGCGGCCCCGCAATATTTGAAATTTGCCGAAGATGGTGTGAAAATGCCTGTGGGATCGGTTCTTGCCAAGGAATCCGTATCCCTCAGCAAAAAGAAGATGACCGCCCGCCCGGGTCCGCTGTTCGTGATGACCAAGATGGACTCCGGATCAATTCCGGAAACAGATGACTGGCTTTATGCTGGCGTGCAGCCAAACGGCAAACCAATGAAGTTCAAGCAGAGCTTCTGTCACGATTGCCACTCGGGTTGGGAAGCTCAGGACCATCTGGCATACCCGCTGGAAGAGGTTCGCGTCAGCGCAAGCAACTAAGTAACGGCGCGCGGTGCTGCACGCGTTCATCGTGCAATGCGAACCAGCACCGCGCCCAACAGCGTCATCATAGTTGAGGCCACTTTGGCCAGATCAAGCCGTTCCTTCAGGAAGAACACACCAATCAGTAGCGCGAATACGATGCTGGTTTCCCGCAAAGCGGTCACCAGCGCAATCGGCGCTTGCGTGAAGGCCCATGTGACCAACGCATAGGCCACGAACGACGCGCCTCCCCCCAACAAACCAACAGTTTTGCCTTCTCGGGCAAGGGTATGCAGCGTTTCCGGCGTCCGCAGCGCGAAGTAAGCCGCCATGATCAATCCATTGATCGTCGCCATCCAGCCATAGAATCCAAGTGACGTACCGGCTTCCCGCGCTCCCAGCCCATCAACAAGAGAATAGGACGCGATAAACAACCCCGTTGTCAGCGCAAGCGCACCTGCGCGCGGATTGCGCTGCCCATCAGCGCGCCGCACCAGTGCAAGGCTGATAATGCCCGTTCCGATAATGGCCACGCCGAGCAGTTCCAAAGCCTCCAGATGCACGCCAAGAAAGGTGACAGACACAAGCGTGACAATCAGTGGGGCCGAGCCGCGCGCGATGGGATACACCTGTGTGAGATCGCCGATCCGATAAGACTGCATCAGAAAATACTGATACCCCAGATGCAGAAAAACGCCCACCGCGAGGTAGGGCCAGCTTTCCACAGCCGGGATCGGAGACACAGCCGCCCCTGCCGCTGCAAATGGGATGCCGCCAATAATGACCGCGGCCATGCTGGTGCGCTTGTCGAGCCCACCTTTGACCACCGCATTCCAGCTCGCGTGCAATAGAGCCGCGAAGATCACTGCGAGAAAAACCGTTGTGCTCATTGCCCTGCCTTCTTGTTTTCAACAAGGCTAGGACGCACCGACAGCGCACGCAATCCCGATACGCCCTTTTGACCATTGCACCACGCTGGCGCTTGGGTCAGAAATGTTAATATGTCACCACGTCTTGCTGCGCTCTCCGTTCATCTTCTTACTGCCACGGGCGCTGTTTTCGCCATGTTGGCAATGCTAGAGGCGGTGCAACAGGACTGGGCGATGATGTTTGTCTGGCTTGTTGTTGCTTTTGCCGTGGACGGAATCGACGGCCCTCTGGCCCGCGCAACAGACGTGAAAACCAATGCGCCAGAGTTCGACGGGGTGCTGCTGGATCTGATCATCGACTACTTAACTTATGTGTTTATTCCGGCCTTTGCGCTGTTTTCATCAGGGCTAATGGATGGCTGGTCCGGTTGGGTGATGATCATTCTAGTGACCTTCGCCAGTGCCTTATATTTTGCCGATACACGCATGAAAACGAAAGATAATTCGTTTTCCGGGTTCCCCGGATGCTGGAACATGCTGATTATCGTTTTGTTTGCGCTCAGCCCGCCTTGGTACGTGTGCCTTGGACTTGTGACAGTGCTAACGGTGGCCATGTTCGTGCCTATCAAGTTCATACATCCGGTGCGCACCGATCGCTGGCGCTGGATCAGCTTACCGATGGCATTGGCTTGGACGTTTTTTGCAGGTTGGGCGGCTTGGGTCGATTTCCATCCTGAAAGCTGGGCGCATTGGGGGCTGATCGTAACCTCGGTCTATTTGCTTGGCGCGGGCGCGGTGCAGCAGCTTTTGCACGGACCAGACGGCTAAATCAGAAAACCGCCTGCCTTTTCGTGTCGCAACAGCGCGACCTTGGTTTCCACGCCCCCGGCCCCAGAAAATCCGGTCAGTTTGCCCCCTGCGCCCATCACACGATGGCAAGGAATGATGACAGGGATCGGATTGCCGCCACAGGCTTGACCAACGGCTTGCGCCGATGCACCCACCTCTTTGGCGATATCGCCATAGGTACGCGTTTCACCAAATGGGATTGCCGACATCGCAGCACAGACGGCCTTCTGCAAAGGCGCGCCAGAGACATGCAAGGGCAAGTCGAACGCCTCCAAATCCCCGGCAACATAAGCCTCCAACTGCGCAACAGCGCGCCGCAAGAGCGGCGTTTCATCGGGCGCGTGCGCATGCTTCCAGGACAGCGCGGTAATCGCACCATCTGTTTCGGTTACACACAAGGCACCAAACGGCGTGTCGAGAGAGAGATCGGCCATACCAACACCTTGAAAGAGCAACGTCCGCACAGCAACCCGAAACCTGCGCATGATCTTGCCGTTCTGCGCTCAAAATACCACGACCTATGGCATCTCCGGTTGCGTTAACCGATCATTAACCATCACGCACTTACGAACGAGTCAGTGCGTGATTTCTTGGTGAGGCAAAGACACATTGATGACGATACAAACTGCTTTCAGGCACATTGCCGATGTCACTGCAGGACAGGACGAGTTTGACTTTAAAACCGGGAAAGTTGACGCCGTGTTTCGGTCACGACGCGGAGTGAGACGACACAAGCCGTCGATCCGGATTGTGCAGCAACCAAACTATTTGCCGCCTTACCAACTTATTGGGCGCATTATTGGCTATTCGTCTCGGTTGCAGAACCCGCGTCTTGGGTTTTCTGTGAAAGCGCGTGGAACGGTTGAACTGGCACCGCATCAGAAAGTCGTGCGACCGATCTAATCGCCAGTCTGCAATCCAAGACGGATGGGGCCACGCGCGGTCGTCACATCAACAGGCACGCCTTTTTGAGTGATTCTGATAAAGCCCTGCTTTTGCAGGTCACCAGCTTCGGCGCGCACATCCGGCATAAGCGCACGCCAATCATCTGACACAGCGCGCGCAACTTCAGAGGGGCAGATGGTCTTGCCCGCGCCGCGGTCCTGAACGGCCCTCAGAATGGCGTCCCGGATGATTGCTCGGGTCACCATTCCCAAAGTTGAGCGTTACGACAAAGCTTTGTCACAGCGCCCGCAAACGCCGTCATGGCCATGCTGCCCAACATCAGGCAGAACTTTCCAGCACCGCTGACACTTCTCGCCCCCCGCCTTTTCGAACACGACACCGATCCCAGCGACTTCAGGCATGCGGAATGCTTCTGCCGGGGATGGGTCTGGCGTCAGTTGCAGGTCGGACGTGATACACAAGTCTTCGAAGTCCACGCTTTGCAGCGCAGAAAGAAGGTCCCCGTCTTCGACATGCACCACAGGCGCGGCTTCCAAAGAGGCACCGATGACTTTGTCCGCGCGCTGAACTTCAAGAGCGGCGGTTACAACGCGACGGGCGCGCCGGATACCAGACCATTTGGCCGCCAGCGCGCCGTCGAACCACGCATCAGGTGTGTCCGGGAAGTCCACAAGATGCACGGAGCTGTCATCACCAGGGCGCTGATCGAGCCAGACATCCTCCATCGTGAACGGCAGGATCGGGGCCAGCCATGTGGTCAGCCGTTCGAACAGCAAGTGCAGAACCGTACGCGCGGAGCGGCGGCGCAACGTGTCACCATCGCAGTAAAGCGCGTCTTTGCGGATATCGAAGTAGAACGCAGAAAGATCGACAGTCGCAAATGTGAACACCGCCTGAAACACGCCCTGAAAATCAAAGGCGCGATACCGTTCACGCACTTGTTCGTCCAACTCGGCGAGGCGATGCAACACCCAACGTTCCAGTTCCGGCATTTCAGCGGGCGCGGTGCGGTCGGCCTCGGTGAAGTCGTTCATCGAGCCCAACATGAAGCGCATGGTGTTGCGCAAGCGGCGATAGCTGTCGGCCACCCCTTTCAGGATTTCCGGACCAATGCGCTGGTCGGCGGTGTAGTCCGTCTGCGCCACCCAGAGCCGCAGGATGTCCGCACCGTACTGCTTGATCACGTCCTGAGGCGGGGTGATGTTGCCGAGCGATTTGGACTGTTTGAAGCCCTTCTCGTCCAGCGTCATCCCATGCGTGACCACATTGCGATAAGGCGCGCGGCCCGTGGTGCCCACGGATTGCAACAGTGACGAATGGAACCAGCCC
>CAZDXI010000021.1:0-1392 GCA_964509095.1 uncultured Rhodobacterales bacterium | reverse complement strand
CCGTCGGGCGTGCCATCCTCGCGGTCGCGCAGCACGAAGGCGTGGGTGGAGCCGGAGTCAAACCACACATCCAGAATATCGAACACCTGATCGTAGTCATCCGGGTTCACGATGCCGTTAAGGAAACGCGTTTTCGCCCCGTCTTCGTACCAGCAATCCGCGCCTTCTGCCTCGAACGCCTCAACAATCCGCTGGTTGACCTCTGGGTTGCGCAGCAGGAAGTCATCATCCGTCGGCAGCGCGCCTTTCTTGGTGAAGCAGGTCAACGGAACACCCCAAGCACGCTGTCGCGACAGCACCCAGTCGGGGCGCGTTTCCATCATGGAAAACAGACGGTTCCGCCCCGCTTGGGGGGTCCATTTCACGTTGTCGATCTCGGTCAGGGCGCGTTCGCGGATGGTCTTGCCGTGGATGTCCTGTCCGTCACCCACGGCCTTGTCGATTGCCGCGAACCACTGCGGCGTGTTGCGATAGATCACCGGCGCTATGGAGCGCCAGCAAAGCGGGTACGAATGCTTGATCTTGCCCCGCGCCAAAAGCCCACCAACCTCGGCCAGTTTATCAATCACAGCCGTATTTGCTGTGCCCTCCCCGCCCTTGCGGGACAGGATGAACTCACCCCCGAAGAATGGCAGATCCTTTCGGAACATGCCCTCATCCGTGACGTTATAGGTGATGACTTCGGACAGCATGCCCAGATCGCGATAGAGTTCATACTCCTCCATCCCGTGGGAGGGCGCGCAGTGCACAAAACCGGTGCCTTCTTCATCAGACACAAAGTCTGCGGCGCGGAAGTCACGCAGATCGTCCCATTCACCGCTCGATCCATCGGCGGCGTTGAGGGGGTGAGACAGCTTCACGCCGTCGAACTCGGCCACATCTACGTCACGCACACGGGTGTACATGCTGTCATCGAGCCGCGCGCGTTTCAGCACGTCTTCGGCCATTTTGTCCGCGAGGATGTAGCGATCCCCGACATGGGCCCAGCATTCGTCGGGCGTACCGGTGATCTCGTACAGACCATAGGACACGTCGTTCCCGTAAACCACAGCCTTGTTAGACGGCATCGTCCAAGGTGTTGTTGTCCAGATAACAACATATGCCCCGTTAATTGACTGCAACGGGACGACCAAGTCCGACACATCGTTAAGATCGGCATCCTTTCGATTGATGTTCTTATCAAAGTTTTCGCTGAAGGTTTGGGGCAAAGCGTCATCGTCTGCACCAACAACCTTGAACTTCACCCAGATCGTAAAGCTCTCCTTGTCGTGATACTCAACCTCTGCCTCGGCAAGGGCTGTCTCCTCAACAGGGGACCAAAGCACGGGCTTGGAGCCTTGGTAAAGCGCGCCGTTCATGAGGAATTTCTGGAACTCCTCGGCGATCACGGCC
>CAZDXI010000020.1:15079-21435 GCA_964509095.1 uncultured Rhodobacterales bacterium | reverse complement strand
GGCAGATATTGTCCGCCACGTCGTGATCCCCCCAGGAGATGTAGATTTTCTGCCCCGTGATCTTGTAGGTGCCATCGCCCTGCGGGTCGGCCTTCGTGGACAAGGCCCCCACATCCGAACCGGCATGCGGTTCAGTCAGGTTCATCGTGCCAGTCCACTCACCCGAGATCAGCTTGGGTAGGTAAAGCGCCTTGATCTCGTCGCTGGCGTGATGTTCCAACGCTTCGATCTGGCCCTGACACATCAAGGGCGCAAGCTGCAGTGACAAGCAAGCCGAGGACATCATTTCGTTCACGGCTGTCGTCACCGTCATCGGCAGGCCCATGCCACCATGTGCGGGGTCTGCCGCGATGGAGACCCAGCCGCCGTCTGCAATGGCTTTCCAGCCATCTGCAAATCCGGGTGACGTGCGCACCACACCGTTTTCCAGCACCGCCGGATGCAGATCGCCCGCGCGCTGCAAGGGAGCGAGCACTTCTTCACACATTTTGCCCGCTTCGCGCAGGATCGCGCTGACGACATCTTCACTCGCGTCTTCAAAGCGGGCCGTGTCGGTGACCTGAGACAGGCCAACCACATTGCGGAACAGGAATTCATAATCTTCGATGGGCGCACGGTAACTCATAGCTGTCTCCGAACTGGTGAGGCGCTTGGCAATACGCGACGCGGCCTGTAGGACCGGGCGCGATTGATCCACAACATGCGCTTTGCCTGCGGGTGCGCGCAACTCAAACGCGGCGTCACGACCATGCCAAAGACCACACTGCGCCTTTCTGCCGACGCCAAAGGCATCGCCGAAGCCGCCGCTTTGTTGCGCGGCGGTGGCCTTGTCGCCTTCCCGACAGAGACAGTTTACGGCCTTGGAGCAGATGCAACTAACGGGCCAGCCGTTGCGGCGATTTATGAGGCCAAAGGGCGACCCAGCTTCAACCCGCTGATCGTGCATGTCCCTGATATTGAGGCCGCCAAAGCCTTGGTGGTCTGGTCAGATGAGGCGGACATTCTGGCAAACGCATTTTGGCCAGGCCCGCTGACATTGGTGTTGCCGCTGGCAGAGGACAGTCCCGTTTCGTCGCTGGTCACGGCAGGAAATGACTCGCTCGCCTTGCGAGTTCCTGCAGGTGACGCCGCGCAACAGGTGCTGCGCGAAGCCGCCTGCCCTATCGCGGCTCCGTCGGCCAACCCGTCCGGGCGCATCAGCCCGACAACAGCAGATCACGTCTTGGCGGGTTTGAACGGCAAAATTGCCGCCGTGCTGGACGACGGCCCCTGCCCGGTTGGCTTGGAAAGCACGATTGTCGGGCTGACCGACACACCTCGCCTGTTGCGCCCCGGCGGCTTGCCGCCCGAGACCATAGAGGCCGCTTTGGGAGCAACTCTCAGCGGAGCGACGGACGCCATCACTGCGCCTGGGCAACTGGCATCACACTATGCGCCGAACACGTCGATCAGGCTGGAGGCAGAGACGGCAAAGACCGGAGAGTCCCATTTAGGTTTCGGCAATATCAAAGGCGACATGACCCTGTCCGCCAGCGGCAATCTGCGGGAAGCTGCGGCCAACCTATTTGACATGCTGCATCGGCTTGATGCGCTTGGCAAACCCATCGCGGTGGCGCCTATCCCTCAAACAGGCTTGGGTCTGGCCATAAATGATCGCTTGCGGCGCGCGGCAGCTCCTCGGGATTAGGCGCTGCCTGCCGCCCCAGACAACATCGCCGGGTCGATGCCCATCTTTTCCAGCGCGGCCGCCCATTTCCGACTGTTGGGTGTGCCAAAGACCAGCTCTTCATTCCCATCCACAGTCAGCCAGCCGTTCTGGCGGATTTCGTCTTCCAACTGTCCCGGCCCCCAACCGGAATAGCCCAGCATCATCATCGCGCGGGCGGGTCCCTGCCCGGCGGCGATGTCTTCCAGCACATCCAACGTCGGGGTCAGGGCGATCCCTTCGTGCACGCGCAAAGTGCGCAGATCAGATTCGTATTCCGGCGAATGCAGCACAAACCCGCGCCCTGTTTCGACCGGACCGCCAAAATAGACATCCACATTGCCAATGTCGCCTTCGGGTTCGATTTCCAGCTGTTCCAGCAGGTCAGCGAAGGACATATCAACGGCCGGTTTGTTCACGATCAGCCCCATTGCGCCCTTGTCGGAATGGTCACACACATAGACCAATGACTGCGCAAACCGCATATCCGACATGCCGGGCATCGCGATCAGCATGGTGCCTGTAAGGTCTAAAGAGTCGTCGCTCACCTGTTCAGAGCCTTCGTCAAGTGTATCCCCAACATCGGTTCTTCCGGTGTCGCAATCAAGGCTTGATCTGACATATGGGTCTCGGAACCGTGACTTGGCATTTACCCGCCGATACCCCATCTGTGGTGACATGATGAAACGAGCTCTATTTGCCTGTGCCACGTTGCTGGCCTGTGTTGCCCCGGTTTGGGCCGCCGATCCAACCGAGGGCGCGCTGTCCCACCGGATTCTGCCCGGCTGGATTGACGGGGATGGAACACGGATGGCCGGGCTGGAACTGACGCTGGCGCCGGGATGGAAAACCTATTGGCGTAGCCCCGGTGACGCGGGCATTCCCCCGGCCTTTGATTGGCGCGGTGCGCGTAATCTTGACGGGGTTGAGGTCTATTGGCCCACACCGAAGGTGTTTTGGCAGTCTGGGATGCGCTCTGTCGGATATGAAAACCGCGTTGTGCTGCCTTTGAAAATCGCACCGAACCGGGCGGGCCGCGATATTCGCCTTCGTGGTGACGTGTCGCTGGGCATCTGCTCGGACATCTGCATCCCGGCCCAGATTTCGGTCGATGCGGTTCTCCCGGCAGAGGCGAACACCCGCACCCCAGCGATTGCCGCGGCGATGGCCTCCGTTCCCTATACCGAATCCGAAGCGGGTGTGACCTCCGCATCTTGTGATTTGCGCCCCACAAGCGACGGTCTGATCGTCACAGCCCGTGTCGACATGCCCACCGCCGGAGGGTCCGAACAAGCCGTGATCGAAACCCATGATCCAGCGGTCTGGGTTTCTGATCCCGAAACCACGCGCCAAGGCGGCCAACTGCAGATCACAGCAGAGATGATGCACAGCACCGAAACAACCCTGATGGTGGACCGGTCGCGCATTCGTATCACAGTGATCGGTGGGCGCTACGCAGTGGATATCCAAGGTTGCGCCGACTGATCTGAGGCTTTGACACGGTCACGAGTGGACAAAACATGTCTTGCGCGGCGCGAGCCGTGCTCCGTTTGATAGCAGCTGGCTTAGGCGGCGCGGCGGCGGCCGATCACGAAGCCAAGCGCCCCCAGAACATAAGCCGCAAAACAAATCGCAGCGGTGCCCAGCGCAAACACACCCAACGCAACCGGAAGGCTTGCGCCCGGCACGTTCAAAGCGTTTGTCACCGCACCCGACATCTGCCCCTGCACGATCACGGCCCCTAAGGTCACAACGCCCCATCCAATCACCAAAGCCCAAGTGGCCAAAACCAACCCCCGCAAGCCAGACGCCCGACGTGCGCGCGTCGCTTTTTTCATCGCCCGGATCAAATCGCCCACATCATGCTGCACGGCGATCAGCGATGGCACGACCAGCAACACCAAGAGCATCCCAAAGCCGAGCCCATAGACCAGTGTAATCACCGTCGGCTTTAGCCATTGCGCCTGAGACGAGCCTTCATACAGAAGCGGCACTAGTCCCAGAACAGTTGTCAGCGTGGTCAGCATCACCGGGCGAAGGCGATCCACAGCGCCGTCGATGATCGACGGTACAAGTCCACGTTCCTGTCTGTATTGATCAATTGTGGTTACCAGAACGATGGAGTCATTGATGATGATCCCCGTCATCCCGATCAGCCCCACAACCGTGAACATGCTCAGCGGGACCTCCCACACGTAGTGGCCATAAATCGTGCCCACGAGGCCAAACGGAATGATCGCCATCACCACAATCGGGCGCGACCAACTGGCAAAGACCCAAGCCAGCGCAAGGTAGATGCCCGCCAGGCACAGGATCAGCCCCGTCATGGCATCAGACAGGAATTGGTCTTCCTGTTCTGACAGACCCGACAAGCGCCATTCGATCTGCTGTTCTTCAGCGATGCGCGGCAGGATGTCTTCTTCCAGCGCACGCTGAACTTCTGTTGCCCGGGCTGCATCATCTTCGGAAATGTCGCCTGTGACCGAGATTAGCCGCAGTCCGTTTTCTCGTTTTACCGTCGAAAACCCGGTGCGGCTGTTCACGCTGACAATATCGGCGAGGGGCACATACGTTCCACTCGGCGCGCGCATCTGAGTGCGCTCAAGGAAGTCGGCGGTCAACTCATCGGTCGGCAATTCCACCCGGATTTCGCCACTGCGCGGCCCGGCTGGGTAAGTCGCAGCTTCGATCCCGGTTAGACGGTGGCGCAGAACGCGGCTGAGGTCGCCAATCGTGAACCCAAGGCTTTGGCCTTGCGGGGTCAGTTCGAGGATCAGTTCTTCTTTGTCATACGCAAGGTTATCCTCAACCGCGCTGACTTCCGGATACTCCAACAGCGCAGCTTTCAGGGCCTCGCTCGCGGCTTTCAACGTCTCTGCACTGGCGCCAAAGAACTGCACAGACAGGGAATCCCCACCCGGGCCAGAGCGCCAGGAACGGAACGAGATCGTCTCTGCCAAGGGGTGTTTGGCCACCCGATCTTGCAACTCTCCCACAAAGGCAAAGCTGGAGTAAGGGCGTAGGTCCGCGTCGATCAGTTCAATTGAAATTCCACCCAACTGGTCCTGATCTTTGGTATCGGTGCCCGACAAGCCACGCCCTGCGTTGCCACCGACTTCGGCCAATACGAAATCCACCGGGTTGCGACCATGGCGTTGCTCGTATTCCGCGGCGAGTTCTTCGGTGGCTCGTTGCATCTCGCGCATCATTTCCAGACTGCCAGACCGCGTCGCGGTGTCGATCATCGCGAAGTTGCCCGTGATCGAGCCACGCTCGGGCGCATTAAAGAACCGCCACTGCACATCCTTGTTGATGAACAATACGGCCTGCGTGGCCAGTACCAGACACACTCCGGCCAAGACCGGATAGCGCGCAGAGACGACCAACCCCATGAACGGACGGAACAGGGTTTCGCGCACCCATTCAAAGCCCTTGTTCACCGTGCGCGAGGGCCAGTCATACCAACGCTCTTTGGCCTGCGCAGCCAACGCATGGGACATGTGATTGGGCAAGATCAGGAAGCATTCGATCAGCGCGGCGATCAACCCGAAGAACGCAATCACGGTGGTCAGCGTCGCCGCAAAGACCGGCATCGCCATGCGCCGCGCCGCGTTTTCGGCCGCTTCGACCGGGCTTTCGTTGTAACGACGGTATCGTGCATCAGCATGTTCCCCAACGACGATGGCGTCATCCACCACGATCCCCAGCGTGATAATCAAGCCAAACAGCGACACCATATTGATGGTCAGCCCGCCCAGATACATGAACGCAATCGCGGCAGACATGGCCACTGGGATACCCGCTGCGACCCAGAACGCGGTCCGCGCATTCAGGAACAGGAACAGCAGCATTACCACGAGACCAAGGCCCAAAAGACCGTTGTCCAGAAGGATGTTCAATCGGCCAGAGATCGCCTCCGCGCGGGTGCGGATCAGCTCGGCGGTGACACCTTGGGGCAGCGTGCGTTGAAGCTCATCGACGACCTCCTGCACCTGGCTTTGCATTTCGATGGCATCGCCCGTCTGGGTTCGATCCACGCGGATCGTCACGGCGGCATTACCATCCACGAAATAGCTGCGTTGCCTGTCGCTGCCTTCCACGATGATCTGGCCCACATCAGCAATGGTCAGCGCTGAGCCGTCGGCCCGCGTACGCAGAACAATGCCTTCGATGGCCTCTGCGCTGCGTTTTTCAGTGCCCGTGCGTACACGCGTGTTCGCGCCCTGCACATCACCTGCCGGGTCGGCATTGACCTCAGCCGCGATGGCCGCCGCGATTTCCGCCATGGTCACATCGAACGCGATCAGGTTCACGGATGGGATTTCCACCAACATGCGCGGTGCTGCGACGCCTCGGATAGTGGTGCGGGTGACCCCTTCGGCAAAAAGACGCGACACAAGTTCATCCGCAAAAATCGCGACCTGTTCTGGCGCCACGGGGCCTGTGATGACCACATCTGTGACCCTGTCGCGCCATGCCCCCCGACGCACGGTGGGTTCGTCAATCTCATCTGGCAGGGTTGTGATGGCGTCGATTGCGGTCTGCACGTCGTCAGCGGCGCGCGCCATGTCCCAACCGGGTTCGAACTCCAGCGAGATATTCGCACGCCCTTCGGTCGATGTGGAAAAGGAACTTTCGATCCCTTCAACCG
>CAZDXI010000020.1:0-15069 GCA_964509095.1 uncultured Rhodobacterales bacterium | reverse complement strand
CAACAAAGCCGGTTCAAGTACCTGAACAATGCCTGCATCGATATCTTCGGCCCCCGCCCCATCCCAGCGCGCAGAAACGGTCACGTTGTCCACGATCACATCGGGGAAGAACTGCGCTCGCATGTTTGGCATTGCAAACAGACCGGCCAGCAACAGCACCATCAACAGCAGGTTCGCTGCCGTTCCATGACGCGTGAAATAAGACAGAAACCCGCCCGCAGCACCGGAAATGGGTCGGATAGGAGGCGGACGCCCCATGGCTTAGCTGCCCATCCGGGATTCGATGCGCTGCACCATCTGAGCAGGCACCTGCGGTTCAGCTAGTCGCCCAAGAATGCGCGCTTTCACGTCCTTGGGCATGCGGTCGTTGGCTTCCACGAACGCGATCAAACGGGCGCGACGTTCTTCAGAAAGCTCAAGCATTTCCGGGGGCTTGGGCGTTGTGTCGTCGTCATTGCGCAAGGGGCGCACGGCGATCCCGGCCCCCAAAAGCGGTGTGCGCGCTGTGACGATCTCGCGGCCCGCCAATTCGCGACCTCGCACCAGAACTTCATTGCCCTGACGACGCACCAGTCGGGCGTCGAGGCTTTCAAGCCGGTTTTCCGATCCCAAAGCCAGCACTGTGCCACTACCATCGAGCGCGGAGGCAGGCAGTCGCACGACGCGTTCAAGCGGAGGTTCCTCCACAGACACCGTCACGAAATCCCCCGGCTTGAAGCCCGGCGAAGTGTCCAGCGTCGCAAAGACCAGACGGCCGGATTGTGCTTCGCCCACGGCGGCGCTGTCGCGCTGGATGCGGCCTTTGGCGACAAGATCAATGCCCGACAGATCAAGCCGCGCCTCAACAGGGAGTTCTTCGAGGCTGCCATTTTCGCTCAGCAAACGCGCGTATTGTGCCGTGGACAGGCGGAAGGAGACTTCCAGCGCCTTCGGGTCAATCAAAGTCGCGAGTTGTTCGTTGGCTGACACAAGACGCCCTTGGGCAAGGGTCACACCGCTGAGGCTGCCATCGAACGGCGCAATCATTACGGTGTCTTCGACGCGGCGATCCGCTTCGGACAACGCGATTTCAGCGCGTTGCAGGCGGGTCGCGGATTGCGCAATGCGCGCCTCTGCTTGGGTCACCGCCTTACGCCGTGCCAGCACGGACTGGCGCGCGGATGCAACGGCGAGTTCTGCGGACTCAACCGCCATGGACGTTCCGACGCCACGCGATGCGAGGTCTTGTTGCCGGGTCAAGGCACGGGTTTGCAAGGCTTCCTGATCCTGCGCTGCCACGAGTTCATCGCGGGCCAGTGCCAGATCAGCCTCTGCGTCGCGCACTTCGGATTGCGCATCTGCAAAATCTGCGGCGACGCGATCTCGGGCAGCTTCGGCTTCCACCGGGTCGATGCGCACAAGCACGTCTTCGGCCTTGATATCCCCACCTTCAACAAAGCTGGGGGAGATTTCGACCACACGGCCACCAGCAGCAGCGCGCAGTTCCAGAGTGCGTTGAGCCCGGATTTCCCCGAAAGCTTCCAGCACGGGCACATGCGTTCCAACTTCTGCTGTTTGCACACGCACAGCGAAAACACGTTCGCGCGCAGGAGCTTGCGGCGTTTCATTGGCCACGCGCGCTTCAATCGCGCCACGCACCATTTGAGCCGCATAAGCCATCAAGCCCAGCGCCATCGCCGCTAAAAACAAGCCCATCAGGGATTGCCGCAAAAACCGCATTGATACCCTTTCCCGCGCCAAGCACGAACCGTCCCTTTAAGATAGCGACTTTCGCGGATTGTCCAAATCTTCACCCGTTATACGCAGGTCCAAGGCGGTTCCGTCGCGAAAATGTGACTATTTTCGGCGCTGGTGTTCGTCCAGACGGGGCATAATCTCCACAAAGTTGCAGGGGCGATGCCGATAATCGAGCTGCAACTTCAGGATTTCGTCCCATGCGTCCTTGCACGCCCCCGGACTGCCCGGCAGCGCGAAGAGGTATGTTCCACCCGCGACACCGCCTGTTGCGCGGCTTTGAACGGCGCTAGTGCCGATCTTGTTCATGGACACGATGGTGAAGACCGTGCCAAAGGCGTCGATTTCTTTTTCATAGACATCGCGGTGTGCTTCGACCGTGACATCCCGCCCGGTCAGGCCGGTTCCACCGGTGGACAGCACCACGTCGATGTCCGGGTTCGCAATCCACGTTCGCAAATGGTCCGCAATCTTGTCCCGATCATCGGTGACAATGTCGCGCGCCGCCAGCACATGCCCGGCCTCTTCCAGCCGCGCAACAAGCGTGTCGCCAGAGCGATCATCGCCCGCTTGGCGCGTGTCGCTGACCGTCAGGACAGCGATGCGAACGGGGATGAAATCCTTGGTTTCGTCGATGCGGCTCATTTCGGTTCTTTCCGTGTCAGAGGCAGGGGTTGGTGACGGGCAAGCGCGGTTCAGCCAGCAATTCGTCAATGATTGGTGTCATATCCGGAGACAGCATCTGGTCGCGGAACTGGATGAAGTCATCGGTGACCTCGGAACAGACCAGCGGGTCCTTGGGCAATTCTGCCAGCATCTCCTCCCGCGTTGTCTGGGGCACTGCGTTGGCGACATAAAAATCGGCGATGCGGCCCAGAACCTCGGTCAGTGTTTCGGACTGCTCAGGCGTAAAGCTCTCCGGACAATGGGTCTGCAAGCGCTGCAACTCACCATAGATACCCGCCATGCACCCCACAGCGCCCGCATCGCTTTGATCAATGCCAATATAGACCCAATCGTCATTCTCAAGGTAGCGCATCAGTTGCACGTCACCGGGCAACGTCACGCGCTCGGTCGATTTCCCACTAAGATCCGGGCCAGTGCGAACGTCAGCCTCTGCCCCTTCAAAGAAAACAGACCACGGATGGTCGCCTGCCATCACAGGTACGGCCAACAGGCTTGCGATTACGGCCAACACACACTTCATGAGAGTCCTTCCAGTCGAGCACGGATATCCAACAGATCAGCCCAGGCTTCCCGTTTGGCACCCGGATTGCGCAGCAGGTAAGCAGGATGGAACATAGGCATCGCAGGGCGCGTGTCGATTTGTTCCCAATTCCCGCGCAAACGCGTGATCCCGCGTTTGCCAAGCAGTGCCTGACACGAAATATTTCCCATCACGATCAACAGCTTGGGATCCGCCAACGCAATGTGCCGCTGTAGAAACGGCTGCATCATCGCGATTTCTTCGGGCTTGGGGTCGCGGTTCTGAGGTGGTCGCCAAGGCAGCACGTTGGTGATGTACACGTCCTTGTCGCGGCTGAGGTTTATCGCCGCCAGCATCCTGTCGAGCAATTGCCCAGCCCGACCCACAAAAGGACGGCCTTCGCGATCTTCGTCCCGGCCCGGTGCTTCACCAACGATCATCACAGGCGCACCGGCAACACCGTCACTGAACACCAGATTGCGCGCGCCATTCTTCAGCTCGCAATGTGGATAGGCCGCGAGGGCTGCGCGCAACGCGTCGAGATCACCCGCAGCATTTGCGGCCGCCTCGGCGTCACCGACACTATCCGGAGCCTTTTCTTCTGCCGGGGCAGTGATCGCTGCGGCTTTTGGCGCAGCTTTGGCAGGCTTTGCCTCCAGCGCATAACGATCAACTGGTGCATCCAGCATCGCCTCATCCGCGCCCAGTTCCACCTGCCAGGCAAGCGCGGCCAGCGCGCTGTGATACTCCACCGAATCCATGTCCCCTGTTTACGCGCCCCTGCCCGGACAAGGAACTCCCCTTGATCTTGCCCCGGCTCGGCCAGCTTTCTATAACCCGGCAAGTTTCGCACCAAAGGACGCACATGAGCTTTCCCCATCGCCACCTTCTGGGCATCGAACATCTGGCCCCTGCGGATATCACGACGCTTCTGGACCTCGCAGAAAGCTATGTGGATCTGTCTCGCTCCAGCGAAAAACACACCGATGTGCTGGCTGGGCTGACGCAGATCAACATGTTCTTTGAAAACTCCACCCGCACTCAGGCAAGCTTTGAACTCGCGGGCAAACGTCTGGGCGCGGATGTGATGAACATGGCGATGCAGGCGTCTTCGGTGAAAAAGGGCGAAACGCTGATCGATACGGCTTTGACGTTGAACGCCATGCGCCCGGACCTGTTGGTCGTGCGGCACCCCAATTCGGGGGCTGTGGACCTGTTGGCACAAAAAGTGAATTGCGCTGTGCTGAACGCGGGCGACGGGCGCCATGAGCACCCGACGCAGGCGCTGCTGGATGCGTTGACCATTCGCCGGTCCAAAGGTCGTCTCCATCGCCTGTCCATCGCCATTTGCGGAGACATCGCACATTCCCGCGTTGCACGTTCCAACATCATCCTGCTGGGCAAAATGGAAAACCGCATCCGCCTGATCGCCCCCCCGACATTGATGCCGTCGGGCATTGCAGAGTTCGGCGTCGAGGTGTTCGACGACATGCGCGAAGGTTTGCGCGACGTGGACGTGGTCATGATGCTACGGCTCCAGAAAGAGCGTATGGATGGCGGCTTCATCCCGTCAGAACGCGAATACTACCACCGCTATGGGCTGGATGCTGACAAGCTGTCGATGGCCAAGGACAACGCCATCATCATGCATCCCGGCCCGATGAACCGCGGGGTTGAAATCGACGGCACGTTGGCCGACGACATCAACCGCTCCGTCATTCAGGATCAGGTCGAAATGGGCGTCGCCGTGCGCATGGCCGCGATGGACCTTCTGGCGCGCAACCTGCGGACGCGGAGCGCAGCATGACGCTCACAGTTGCGCCCAATGAACGCGGCCTTGTGCGGGTCTTTGCATTGTCCATGGACGAGGCAGAAGCACGCGCGCTGTCAAATGACGCAACTGCGCAGGCCAAGGCATTGGGACAAAGCGATCTGAATATCGCATTTGTGGAAGTATTCGCCCTGTCCGATCTCGATGAACTCGGACTCGCGGGCTATTTGATTGAAGGCAACGGCATTGATCCGGCATCATTGGAGGCGGACCGCGCGAAACTCAAGGCCCTGTCGGGTTGGGTTCTGATTGCCTATTCCTCTGCGTTTCCAGACGCTGGCACCAAACTGACCCCGTCAGCGGAATTGACCCATATCGGCACCTATGCAGAACCCGGCGTGGATTGGTCGGCCACCGAAAAACTGGTGAGCAAAGCCGCAACGGGAACGACAGCCCCGGCGCGCAAAAAACCTTCGGACGCCGCCATGTCGGGGCGCGTGGCGACTTTGGTGTTGCTCGTCTTGTTTGCCTTAGTCGCGGTCATGGTCTGGGTCGCAAGCTGACCGGATTGTGACCTGAAGGCCCTCGGAAATCCCGGTTGCCGCCCTATATAATTGGGAAACAAAGGCGGAGGACACCCACATGACGTCACCCCTCTTCACACGTCGCAAAGCAGTTGCGACTGGCGGTGCGCTGCTGACTGTCGGAAGCGGCCTGATCGGTCCTGCCCGCGCGTCCGACCTCGCCCCAACCCCGACCATGCGCGGTGGGGCCAACAACTACCGCCCGAATGCCCCCATTGTGGATCGTATTGGCAGTGGAGGCTTCTGGATGACAGGCACAGTCCGTCGCGCCGGAGATGGCGCGCCCCTGCCCGACATCCGTATCCAGATTTGGGCGCATACCACTGAAGGACACGAACGCGACCCTCAAAGCCATGGCGCCACCCTGACCAACGCCAAGGGAGAGTTTCGTCTGGAAATGCCGCAGATCGTTCCGGCCTTCGGTCAACCGCATGGGCATCTTGCCTATGACAGCCCCGAATTCAAAACCGTGTTCCTGCGTCCCATTATGCCGAACGCGCAGGACACCACTCTGGCTGCGCATTTCGTGCTTCAGCCTGCCTGACCCTTTATGGGGCGTGCGGCCTTTTGGCTGATCTGGCTGGGGTTAGGTCTTGCCCTTGCTTTGCCGCTTGCTGAGGCTGCGGTCAGTCCGCTTTTGCAGTATCGTCAACCGATTTATGTCGCTGCGGGCTTCGCCGGAATCGCAGGGCTGGGCTTGTTGCTGGTACAGCCCCTTCTTGCTCGGGGCAGATTGCCGGGCCTCAATGTTCTCGTTTCGCGCAACCTGCACCGTGTGGTGGGTATCTTGCTGGTTACACTGGTTTTGATCCATGTGATCGGCCTTTGGGTAACCAGCCCTCCGGATGTGGTGGACGCCCTTCTCTTTCGCTCTCCCACTCCGTTTTCCATCTGGGGCGTACTGGCGATGTGGGCCGTGTTTGCGGCGTCGGGGCTAACGCTGTTCCGGCGCAGGTTACGTCTGCGTTTGTGGCGAAACCTGCATCTGTCGCTGGTTACCCTAACCGTGACCGGTACGGTGGTGCATGCGATTCAAATCGAAGGCACGATGGGCTGGATCACCAAATACGCCCTTTGTTTGGTGGTCGTTTTAGCCTTGATTTATGCGTTGTTCGGCCAACGCCTTCGACCAGGCCGCGCAACAACAGGCTCTCGCCCCTAGACATCTGCGACCAAACCTCTCAAAACACCGCCGATGACCACGACCCACTTCATAAACGCGCGCCTGATTGACCCGGAAACCGGCACAGACACGTTAGGTGATCTGTGGGTGTCGGACGGTCACATCCGCGAGGCGCGCACGACAGAGCGCGATGAGCAGACCGCCATCATTGATTGCAAAGGCCATGCTCTTGCTCCGGGCATCGTCGATATCGGGGTCAAAGTTTGTGAACCGGGTGAGCGTCACAAGGAATCCTATGCCTCCGCCGGACGTGCCGCGGCGGCGGGTGGAGTCACCACGATTGTGACACGCCCCGATACTGATCCGGCGATCGACACTCCAGAAACACTGGAATTTGTCACCCGTCGCGCGCAAGCCGACAGCATCGTGCACGTGCTGGTCATGGCCGCGCTGACAAAGGGTCGTGCGGGCCGCGAGATGACCGAAATCGGCTTTCTCCAAGACGCCGGAGCAGTCGCCTTTACCGACTGCGATCATGTGGTTGCGGACACAAAAGTCCTGTCCCGCGCACTGGCTTATGCAAATGCGTGCGACGCGCTTGTGATTGGCCATATTCAGGAGCCTATATTGTCCTCAGGCGCCGCCGCCACGTCGGGCAAGTTTGCCTCTTTGCGTGGTCTGCCGGGCGTCTCACCCATGGCGGAACGCATGGGTCTTGATCGTGACATTGCACTTCTTGAGATGACTGGCGCACGCTATCACGTGGATCAAATCACGACGGCCCGCGCTTTGCCCCCGTTAGAGCGGGCCAAAGCAAACGGGCTCGACATTACTGCCGGCACCTCAATCCATCACCTCACGCTGAATGCGCTCGATGTGGCCGACTACCGAACCTTTTTCAAACTGAAGCCACCCCTGCGGGATGAAGACGATCGCATTGCCGTAGTTGAGGCTGTTGCCTCCGGTCTGATTGACACGATCTCGTCCATGCACACGCCGCAAGATGAAGAATCCAAGCGCCTGCCTTTCGAAGAAGCCGCCTCTGGCGCTGTCGCGCTTGAGACATTACTCCCGGCCGCAATGCGCCTTGTGCATGGTGGACATATGGACCTGCCTACCCTTTGGCGCGCATTGTCTCTGAACCCCGCCAAACGGCTTGGACTTACTTCCGGTCGGCTCAGCCCCGACGCGCCTGCGGATCTTGTCCTGTTTGATCCGGATGCGCCATTCCGGTTGAACCGGTTCGAACTGACGTCAAAGTCCAAGAACACCCCGTTTGACGATGCACGCCTTCAAGGTAAGGTTCGCGGCACTTGGGTTGGCGGGACCCGCGTGTTTGGAGACACCTGATGCCCCCGATAGACACTTCGCTGATTGGTCTGCTGCTTTGGGCTGTGATTGGGTATCTTGCCGGGTCGATTCCCTTTGGGCTGATCCTGTCGAAGGCTTTGAATCTTGGAAACCTACGGGATATCGGGTCCGGCTCGATTGGAGCGACGAATGTTCTGCGCACAGGATCGAAGCTGGCAGCAGCGTTGACGCTTATCCTTGATGCGGCCAAAGGGGCTGTAGTTGTCCTGATTGCCCGTGCCATGGCCGGAGAAGACGCCGCCCAGATTGCCGCTTTGATGGCCATGATCGGCCATTGCTACCCTGTTTGGCTCAACTTCAACGGTGGCAAAGGTGTCGCCACCTATCTCGGCATTTTGCTGGCGCTCAGCTTTCCGCTGGGTGTGGGCGCCTGCATCGCCTGGTTGGTCGGAGCCGCCCTGTTTCGGATTTCGTCCATGGGTTCCTTGCTGGCGGCGTCATCCTCAACGTTCCTCGTTGTCTTTCTGGATGCCGGCCCGGTTTTGATCTTGTGCGTCCTGCTGACCCTGCTGATCTTCTGGCGTCACCGCTCCAACATCTCGCGTATTAAGGATGGGACAGAGCCAAAGATCGGCCAAAAGACCTGAAGTGTCTGCTAAAATATCTGCGACAACGCCCATCATATAACGCGTTGGGATCTTCAATTTCGGGCGCCTCGGGATGGCTCCAGTCTCTCGCGTGGCGCTATGACCCCGTGCTCTCGTATCCTTGATACTGTGTGCAATTGATCGCGTTGCGTTCGTGAATTAACGTGCCAAGACCCGATGCAACTCAATGGAACAGCATGCGTTATGACCACTGCAATTGTGAATGTCGCAGAATTTGACACGTCCGGGTCGACCCCATCCTTCCTACAAGTGCTTACAGGACGGATTTACGTCGAAGACGGGCAGTTCGATTTCGAGTACCGCGACTCTGATAATGCGTTCAACACAAGCGCGCGGGTCAGCAACAACTCCGACATTTTGGACATTGGTCGCAGCCTGACAGTCTCCGGCTTTGACGTGTTTGATGTGAGCTATTCCAACGGTTCGAGCATCGGGTACTTTGTGTTTCAGGACACAACCGCTCAGCGTGAATATCTAATCCGCTACGACGTCACCGGGTCAAACGCTTTGCCCTTCCCGACCTCGCAGGCCCTGTTTAACGCAACCAGCCAGAACATTTCGTCTTTTGGCAAGGAACCATTCATTGTTTCCAGCGGTGCTGCTTCTGTCGCGCTGGACAGTTTTGACGCCATCCGCGTCACGGACGACGATCTTTTGTTCCGCACCTTCGCGCCGACAGATGACACGTTCTCATTCGGGGCGGGGGATGACATCCTTTATTCCGGGGCGGCGCGCGATACTGTGTCAGGTGGTGATGGCAATGATCGCCTTGTCGCCGTCGGCGATGGCATCGATGTCGTGGACCGCGCCAATTTTTCCGGCGATGCGGGCAACGACGTGCTGAAAGCCAAGAACGGCACGCTCGCGATTTTCGACGGCGGGCCTGGCAATGACAAACTTGTTGGATCGTCCAACGGTGACACCCTGAATGGCGGATCCGGTGCAGATGTCCTGATCGGCCTTGCTGGTGAAGACACGCTCAGCGGCGGGAGTGGTGACGATGATCTGTTTGGTGGGCGCGATGCCGACATGCTTTTTGGGGATGCGGGTGTTGATCGTTTGAACGGCAACCTCGGCAACGACACGCTCTTTGGTGGATCTGGCGACGACATCCTTCGCGGGGGTGGCAGCAATGACATTTTAGATGGGCAGTCGGACAACGACTTCCTTCTAGGTGGGCGTGGCAAGGATACGCTTCGCGGGGGTGCCGGAGACGATACCCTTGTCGGAGGGGAGGGCGGCAGCACGTTTGACGGCGCACGGGACCTGTTCGAATTTCACCGCTTTGATGGCACGGACCGGATCAAGGATTTCGAGGACGGTATCGACCAGATTCTGATCCGCCGATTTGGCCTGTCGGACTTTGAAACAGACCTTTTGCCTTTGGTCTCCGAACGCGCATCCGGGCTGCGAATTGAGTTCGACACGGGCGATCTGTTGTTTGTCCTTGGCATGACGCTGGAGCAGTTCGACGCCAGCGACGTTCTTCTTTTGCCAAACTAAGAGTGTGCGTAAATTCTTGACTGAACGGTGCGATCTGTTATTTCTGTCATAACAGAAATTACGGAAGATTCGAAATGCACCTCACGCCCGCCATGCAGAACTTTATCCTCCACTGGGGGGACATGGGCGCGAAATGGGGCGTAAACAGGTCCGTCGCGTCGATCCATGCCCTGCTGCACATCGCACCCGAGCCGATGACTGCTGAAGAGATTTCTGAAACCCTGAACCTCGCCCGCTCTAATGTGTCAACGGCGCTGAAAGAGCTTCAGGGCTGGAAGATCGTTAAGTCCCAGCGACAGCTGGGCGATCGGCGCGACCACTTTACCTCTGTCCGAGATATGTTCGATCTTGTCACCGTTGTTGTGGAAGGCCGTCGCGAGCGTGAATTTGCCCCGACGATGGAAGCCCTGCGCGCTGTTCAGGATGAAGCACAAACCGACGGCACCCCTGACACAGTCAAAACCCGGATCGACGACACTCTGAACGTCATGCAGATGTTTGACACTTGGTATCAGGACGTCGCTGGCATGAACCGAAGCGTACATATGGCGCTGCTGAAACTTGGTGGGCGTATCGCCCGCTTTTTGCCCAGACATAAGGAGTAGGTGTAAAAATTTTGCCTCAAAATTTCTGAAACGACAGAAACCACAAATAATTCGAAAATCTCTGCAAAAACTGTGTTCGGGTCACGCGTCCAGAAAATCACAGACCTTTCGGACGTTCTGGCCTCTGAAACAACTGGATTTGCAGTCACGCCACCCCAGGCCCGGCGCGTCGCCAGTGCCTGTCATCAATTCCACTGCTGAAAGGATCGAACATGCTTCATCAAACCTACACCACTCCGTTTCTGCCCCGCTCCAAGGAGTTTCAAATGCCTCATCTTCCTCAACCCCTGCCATACCGTTACCGCATTGACCCCATCGCTTTCATAGCTGCGCTTATTCTTGCGCCAGTGATCCCGGCATTGGTTTTGTCTCCGCTGCTCTTGGGAAGCGGTGGCTGGATGATCTTGCCGGTGATCCCGCTTATGGCGATCTACCTTGGTGGAATTCCCTATCTGGTTTTTGGCGTACCAGCGTTGTTGTACCTGATGCCCCGGCATGGTCCGAACATGGAAAAGATCACTGGTGCCGCCATTGCTGTCGCCTTGGGCATGACCGTTGTTTGGGCGGCCATTCTGATTGTGACCTCCGGACCAGAGGCTTTGTCGGGCCTTATTCTGGGGGTGTTCGCGGTGGCCTTCGCAGCGCTTTGGTCAGCGCTGTTCGTCACCCTTTTCCGCAAGCTGGAGCGTAGCGCATATCGCGCGCGCAACGGTCATTAAGCCGGATGGGTCGTCCGTTTTACCAAATGGGCCGTGGCTGGCGGGTGGGCCGGTGCAGGCGCGTCAGCGCCAAGCTCGGGGCGCCCGTCAGGCTCGGCTCAATACGAATATTCCGGATAGATGCGGGTCAAATCTCCGCCCCAATCACCGTGATAGTGATCGAGCAATTCGTCCGCGAGGGTCTTGCCGCTCTCCACACTCTCTTTCAATGCGTTCAGGAAATGCGTCTCATCCGGCACCAATCCACCTGATCCGGGTCGTGCCCGCGCCTTCAAACCAGCCTCCGACAGAGAAAGCACTTCCTTTGCCAGATCGTGCATACGCACGCCATTCACCTCGGCCTGAAGTGCGTCCTTGGACGCAGCCACGCGCAGACCGTCACGAGTTTCAGCATCCCAATCCTTGACCAGATCCCACGCCGCATCCAGCGCCCCTTGATCATACATCAGTCCAACCCAGAACGCGGGCAACGCGCACAAACGCCGCCATGGCCCACCATCCGCACCGCGCATCTCAATAAACTTTTTCACGCGGGCTTCGGGGAAAATCGTCGTCAGGTGATCGGCCCAGTCGCTCAGCGTCGGCGTCTCCCCTGGGAGCGCAGGCAATTCACCCTTCAGGAAGTCCCGGAACGACATGCCCAGCGCGTCAATGTATTCCCCGTCGCGATAGACAAAATACATCGGCACATCGAGAGCGTATTCCACCCAAGCTTCGAAGCCGAACCCGTCTTCGAACACAAACGGCAGCATGCCCGTGCGCGCATCATCCAGATTGCGCCACACCACGCCACGCCAGCTTTTGTTGTCGTTCAAACCACCTTCAAAGAATGGGCTGCTCGCAAATAGTGCATTCGCGACCGGCTGCAAAGCCAGCGCCACGCGCATCTTCTGCACCATGTCAGCCTCAGTCGAGAAATCGAGGTTCACCTGCACCGTACACGTACGGCGCATCATTGTGCGAAACATCGTGCCGACCTTGCCCATATAGGCATCCATCAGCATGTAGCGCCCTTTGGGCATCATCGGCATCTGTTCATGCGTCCAGATCGGTGCCGCACCCAATCCAATAAAGCCGACACCAACCTTGTCGGCGATCTCTTTCACATCGGCGAGGTGTTCATTCACCTCATCACATGTCTGGTGAATCGTCTCCAACGGCGCACCGGACAACTCTAACTGACCGCCCGGCTCTAATGAGATATTTGCGCCATCCTTGGTCAGACCGATCAGATTGCCGCCCTCTTCCAGCGGCGCCCAGCCGCGGCCATCGCGCAGACCTTCAAGCACAGTCAGGATAGACCGCGCCCCTTCGTAAGGCAGCGGTTTCAGCGTGTCTTTGCAAAAGCCGAACTTTTCGTGCTCGGTCCCGATCCGCCAGTCTTCTTTTGGCTTGCAGCCTTCGGCCAGATATTCAGCAAGTTGTTCATGCCGCTCGATCGGGCCGCCACCAGATTGGGGAATAGACATGGGGGACCTCTCATGCGTTTTGTCCGTCCCGGTGATTGAGCGTAATTTTCGACAGTGTCAATGCAGGCTCAGTGTGGGAGGGCGCACAGGTCCCCGAGTCCAGATCACAATGTCTTGCGCGGATTGGTCCTGCAGCGCGCTCAACATACGCTGCATCTTCAAGCCCGGCAGTACGGTAAACGCATCAAACAATGCGTCACTTCCGTCTGCATTAACCGGGATAAACAGGTCTTCGTCCTTGGTGCTCAACCGCCAATGCGGCGTTTGCCGCGACCGGATCAGGGCGAGTTCTTCGAGATCGCGCAACGCCAAAGCGCCTCCGGTCAGCGGGCCAAAATACGTGACTTGCCCTTCGTCCACATCCACTGTTCCAGGGCCGTCACCGCGTTCTGCACGAAACCGCCCACGCTGAATACCCATCGCAAGGACGATCGTCCCCACCAGCATTACAATCGCGCCAATAACACCGATCAACCCACCCGGTCCAAAGGCCCAATACGCGCCAACGCATATGACGGCACCACCGCCAAGTGCTTCACGCCAGCGCCAAAAAGTTGCGCGCAGTTCGGGTCGGACAAATTCCATCATGCTTAGGCTCGCCACAGTTTTGTCGAACAATCCGGGTAAGTCCCCGGCAAAGGAGACACATCTTGGACCCGTTCACCCAGTTTCTGACTTATGCGATGGGCGGCTATTGCGCCGCGTATTTCGTAATGAAACCCTCGGCACTTGCCGAGGCCATCGGCGCGGGTCCGGGTATGAGTGCCGCCGGCGCGGCATGGTCGCGCAAGCACTACAGATTGACGCTGCCCTTGACCATCATGGGGTTGATCTTGGCAGGGCATTTGCTGACGCAAGTTCATGCCCGGGAAACCGTCACGGTGCCTGCCTCTTCCGCTGAACGCCCCAACGTGGCTTTCGGACCCGTCGATCATTCCAAACCCCTGTTCCAATCTCCATAGGCCTGCTGCCAGAGCGTCATAGCCGCCACCGCGGCCGTATCTGCCCGCAGGATCCTTGGCCCCAAACTCACCGCATGTGCGCAGTCCAGTCCATTCAAGCGTGCTCGCTCTTGCGGGGAAAACCCACCTTCCGGCCCGATCAGAACAGCCCACGGCCCCGTGGCGAGGCCGTCCATCAGGACGGAAGAGCGCCCCGCCAGAGACTCATCGCAGAACAGGATACGACGTTCCGGGTTCCAAGCGTCCAAGACCTGCGACAGCTTCTGCGGTTCGGTAACGTCAGGAACATACGTCCCCCCGCATTGCTCGGCGGCTTCAACGGCGTGCGCCTGCAAGCGATCCACGCGCACCCGTTCTGAATTCGTGAACTCAGTCAGCACCGGACAGATCCGCGCGGCCCCCATCTCGGCGGCTTTTTCTACGATGAAGTCCGTGCGCGCCTTTTTGATCGGGGCAAACAGCAGCCACAGATCCGGCGGCATCTGCAACGGTGCACTTTGTTGCTCACACACCAAGACGCCAGCGCGCTTGCCTGCCTGTGCGACAGATGCGCGCCATTCGCCATCCCGCCCGTTGAACAGGGCCACATGTGCCCCCACACTCAAACGCATGACGTTGAACAAATAGTTCGCCTGCTCGCGGGACAGAGGATCCGATTGCCCCTCCCCCAGAGCAGCGTCTACAGACAGGCGGATTTTCTCGCTCCTGGGGTGACCAGATCTGCGAGCCGGACCGGCAATGCCAGAGGGTCAGGTCGCAGACGCAGTCGAAGACAACTGGGTCGACACATATGCACCGGACTGGACTCGCCCCTATCTGCGACTATCCCGAGCGGACCGCCCAATTGGAACCTGGCTGCTATTGATCCCTTGCTGGTGGGGATTGGCCCTGTCCATGCTCTACACTCAGACGGCCAGCTTTTATGATGCATGGATCGCACTGGGTTGTGCGGCGGGCGCGTTCTTGATGCGCGGCGCAGGTTGCACGTGGAATGACATCACGGACCGGGACTTTGACGCACAGGTCGAGCGTACGCGCTCCCGCCCGATCCCGTCGGGTCAGGTCTCCGTCAAACAGGCCGTGCTTTGGATGGTCATTCAGGCTTTGATCGCCTTTGGCATCCTTCTGACTTTCCCACCCATGGCCATCCTGCTTGGCGTGATCTCTCTGCTGCCGGTCTGCATCTACCCGTTCGCGAAGCGGTTCACGTGGTGGCCGCAAGCGTTCCTTGGGATTGCGTTCAACTGGGGCGCCCTGCTCGCTTGGACGGCGCATTCCGGCTCTCTCGCGGCACCGGCGGTGGTTCTGTACCTCGCTGGCATCGCTTGGACGCTGTTTTACGACACGATCTACGCCCATCAGGACAAGGAAGACGACGCGCTGATCGGCATCAAATCCACCGCTCGGCTCTTT
>CAZDXI010000019.1:0-21857 GCA_964509095.1 uncultured Rhodobacterales bacterium | reverse complement strand
CGCAGAGTTTTTAAGATTTCATGGGGTGGGGTTTCAAGGCCGTGGGGGCCAGCCCCCACACCCCCGAGGTATTTCTGGACAGATGAAGCAAGGCTGAGGAACGGGCGTTGGATTTTGGCGCGCATTTGATGTTGGCTTCGCTGGAAGGGGCCGTACACGCGGCTGTGCTGGCCCTGACGGCGCTGGGCTTAAGCCTTGTATTTGGCGTTATGCGGGTGGTGAACGTCGCGCATGGAGAGTTTTACATGCTGGGCGCGGTGGTGGCGTGGTTCGTATCAAACGCCCTGGCTGCGCATCCGGCTGTGGGATTTGTCGGCGCGCTATTGGTGGCTCCTTTGGTGGCGGCATTGGTTGCGATGGCGGCGGATTGGTTTGTGCTCAAGCGCGTGAATTACGACCCCGAAGCCACGATCGTGGCGACCATCGGGATCCTTTATATCATGCAGCAAACGGCGCTGATGACGTTTGGGCCGGAAGCCAGACCAGTAGAGCCACCGTTCAATGAGCGCATCTTGTTGCCCCTGTTGGAGTGGGGCGAAGAGGGGCTGAGGTTTTACTATCCCAGCGGCTGGGGCGCGCCGTCGATTACATCCTACAAGTTGTTTGTGATTGGGGCGGCGGTGGTGATCTTGCTGGGCTTCTGGGCCGTTTTGTCCAAGACCCGCATTGGGCTCATTATGCGCGCCACACAACTGGATCGCGAGACCGCGCTGGCGTTCGGTATCCCGGTGGAGCGGGTGTATTTGCTCGTCTTCGGTCTCGGAGCCGCGCTGGCGGCGATGGCGGCGGTGCTGATCGTGCCGATCCAACAAGCGCATTACCTGATGGGGGGCGATCCGCTGCTGCTGAGCTTTATTGTGGTGATCATCGGAGGGTTGGGTTCTATCCGGGGCACTATCGTGGCAGCCCTGCTGATCGGGATGAGTGACGGGATCATCTCAGTCTTTTTCTCACCGACGCTGGCAAAGATTTTGGCGACCTTGCTGGTCGCACTTGTGCTGGTGTTCCGACCGCAAGGCTTGTTTGGGAAAAAGCCAGCATGAAGGCCCACGCCTTGCATATTGGGCTGGTCGCGTTGTTGTTCGCGTTGTGCTTTGTGCTGCCGGATTACCATCAAGGGAACATGGCCCGTATCCTGGTGCTCGCGACCTATGCCATCGGGTACAACGTGATGTTTGGCTATACTGGTTTGCTGAGCTTAGGGCATGCGATGTTCTTTGCCGCAGGCATGTATGGCTTGGGGCTTGCGATGCACTTGGGCGGGTTGCCGGCGATCCCGGCCTTTGGGATGGGTCTGATAAGTGCTGCGGCTCTGTCGGCGGTGGTTGCGGTGCTGGCGCTGCGCACTGTGGGGGTGGCGTTCATGATCGTGACGCTGATGTTTGCCCAAGCGGTGTTCCTGACGATCCTGTATTTTGGAGCCTATACGCGCGGGGATGAGGGTTTCGTGATTGCGCAAGGCGCCCGTCAGATCGCAGGGTTGGACCTCACGCAGCCAACGGTGAGATATCTCGCAGCGCTGGTGATTTTTTCAGCGGCGCTGTTTTTCGTGGCTGGCATGATGCGACGATCGTTCGGAGCCGTGCTGGTCGGCATCCGGGAAAACGAGGAACGCACCGAGATGCTGGGCCACAACACCTATTCGCACAAGTTCCGCGCGGTTGTGATCTCTGGCACGATCTCGGGTGCGGCAGGTGCCGGATACGCGCTGTTGTTTGGCTATGTGGGCGCGACGTTTGCGTCTGTGCAGTATTCGATCTTTCCATTGCTGTGGGTACTGCTGGGGGGTGCGGGAACGACGATTGGGCCGCTGATCGGGGCGGTATTCATGTTCTATCTGATTGATTATTCCTCAGGGATCACCAGCGCCTATATGCTGATCGCGGGCGTGGTTTTGGTGCTGCTGACGCTGTTTGCACCAGCTGGGATCATGGGAGAGGTGCGCAAGCGCCTCATGCCGTGGTTGCCATGATCCTGTTGGAAACCAAAGGGCTGACCAAGATCTATGGTGGGCTGACCGCCGTGGGGGATGTGGATTACAGCCTTGCCACCGGGGAGGTGCACGCGCTGATCGGACCGAATGGCGCGGGCAAGAGCACCTTTGTTGGCATGGTGTCGGGGCGGATTACGCCGACCCAAGGCCGCGTGATCTTCGATGGTCAGGATGTGACGGACCTGCCCGCGCATAAGCGGATGAGGCTGGGCATGGCTTATACATTCCAGATCACCGCGATTTACGCGAATTTGAGCCTGTTTGAGAACGTTGCCCTCGCGCTGAACACGCGCGACCGTGGGCGCGCAGTTGAGGCGCTCAAGGTCGTAGGTCTTGAAGGGCGGATCGACCAGATCGCGGGGGATTTGTCCTATGGCCACCAGCGGCTGTTGGAGATCGCGATGGGCGTGGCCCAGGCGCCTCGCCTGTTGATCCTTGATGAGCCAACCCAAGGGCTGGCTGAAAGCGAGATTGCCGAGTTCAACGCGCTGATCAAACGGCTGGCGGGGGAGACGACAATCCTGCTGATCGAGCACAATATGAACGTGGTGATGGCGCTCGCCGATGAGATCACGGTGCTGGATCAGGGCCGGGTGCTGGCGCAAGGAACGCCGGAGGAAATCCGGGCGAACCGCGCCGTGCAGGAAGCATACTTAGGGACCGTGGATGCTTGACGTGCAGGGCATATCGGCAGGCTATGGCCCAGTGCAGGTGCTGCATGGGTTGTCGCTGGAGGCGCGGCCGGGCGAAGTGCTTTGTCTGTTGGGGCGCAATGGAGCGGGCAAAACCACGACTCTGAAAGCGATCATGGGGCTGGTGCCTTTGTCCGGTGGTCGGATTAGCCTGAACGGAGAAGATGTGTCTGCGTTATCCGCGCACGAGGTGCCAAAACGCGGGATTGGCTATGTGCCACAGGGGCGGCGGTTGTTTTCCGAACTGACGGTGGCTGAAAACATCGAAGTCGGTCTGATGACGCGGGGCAAGGGAGCGGCGGTGCGCGAGAAGGTGTTGGAAATGTTCCCCCGCCTGCGCGAACGTCTGAAACAGCGGGCAGAGACTCTATCGGGCGGGGAACAACAGATGCTCGCCACTGCGCGGGCGCTGTGTCTGGAACCAAGCGTGTTGTTGCTGGATGAGCCGACCGAAGGGTTGCAACCGTCGATGATCCAACTGATCCGCGACACTGTGGTGGCGATGCGGGCCGAAGGAGTTGCGATCATACTGGTGGAACAGCGGATCGAAGCTGTGCTGTCGCTCGCGGACCGCGTGGCGTTTATCGAGAACGGCCACGGGCGCGAGGTCGTCACCCCGGATGTGCTGCGAGCTGATGGGACGCTATTGCAGAAATACGTCGGGGTTTAGCGGTCTGCTCATCCCGCTCTTTCGTGCGGGCCTCGCGTGGTTTCAGAGCCGTGCCGCCAGTGTCTGCAAGGTGTGTGCTCTGTACGCACCTTCCAGCGAACGCCGCCCCCACGCGACCTTAACCAATCCTTGCGATAACCCCGCCCGTTGATCAACACCAGCACGACCCAGAGACCTCCTGCATCCATAAGTCGGGACGAGGGCCGTGTCAGGAAACGATGGTTTTTGATGTCTTCCGCCCGGGTTTATCACCCCGGTCGGGCCATCCCTTCCGTCCCTTTTGGGCGGGCCCGCTCTTTCTGTTGCACGATGTTCCAAGCGACACCACCCTGCTCCGGACCCTGTCCGCAGCGGGGCGTCAGGTCTTGTATTGCGAAAAGCTCGCCTTGTTGCGTCCTGCGATATGGGCACCTGCTGTGACGGGTTCGAACAGGCTGTCGGCTGCGCTTACGCCGAGATCGACCGGGTCGATCACTGTGTCAGTGTGCGGATCAAAGAAAACCGGAATGGAAAAACGCGCGGAATTGGTGCGGTTGATCACCCGGTGCACGGTTGAGGCAAAGCGATTGTTGCTCCACCGGGCCAGCAGATCGCCAATATTGCACACCAGCGTTCCGGGGATCGGTGGAGCCTCGATCCAGCCGTGGGACTTGCTGCGCACCTGAAGACCGCCGCTGTCGTCCTGCAACAGCAACGTCAGCACTCCGAAGTCCGTGTGCGGCGCGACGCCAAAGCGTTCTTCCGCCTCATCCTGAGGGCTGGACGGCGGGTAGTAAACCAACTGCCCACGGGCGAGGGGTTTCTTGTAAGCCGCATCAAAGAAATCAGCAGGTTGATCAAGGCTCACGGCGATGGCGGACATAACGTGGCGGGCGACGTCGCAAAGGGCTGCGTAGTATGGTGTCAATTCGGCCTGAAGGCGGGGGAACGTGTGGGTCGGCCATTGGTTCACTGCGACGAGGGGTTTGCCTGCAAGCACATCGGGGTCGTCCGGGGTGACTTCGGTCCCCCAGAAGAAGACTTCCTTGAGGTCATGTGTTTTGGAGCCCGGCAGACGAGACATACCAGTCGCCATCCATCCACGCTGCTGCGTGTTTACCGCGACGCTGGACTTTGTTGCTTCGGGTGCGCCAAAGAAATCCCGCGCGACGTTGAACGCGGTATCCATCAGGGTGGGATCAATCCCGTGGTTGGCGATGTAGAAAAAACCGTGATCCGTGGCGGCCCCGTGGATGGCGCGCGCAACCGTGTCGATATCCTTGCCAGAGATCGCGCCAGACACATCAATCACCGGGATTTCCGAAAGGCTGGATCTGGTTGCAGAGGCAAATGGGCGAGACATAAGGCTGGGTCCAATCGTGATCCGTATCAGACTTACCCAGTTCGGACGCTTTGCAAAGTCTAATCCGGTCCAAGCGCTGCCGGAGGCATGCCCCGGCAGCGATCAGGTTTAGTTCGGGTACCCGTAGTTCGCCCACAAGTTCCGTGTCGGCCAGTCGGAAGTATCGTTTATGACCGACCGGGCCAGACCGAAGATGTCATAAGTGTCATCCGGGTCCTTGGGGGAGGCATTGAAGATGATCGCCACAGTCGCCCCGTCGCGTTGAAACAGGACTGAGGACGTCCCGTTCAGCCCACCGGAGTGGTTCCCCCCATTGTGGGACGGCGCAAACCGAGCAAACCGCACAAGATCGTTCGCACTGGCCAGCCAGCCGCCATGCGCGGCCATCGCCTCCACCACATAGGAATAGGGGCGTGGCACATCGCCGGTCACATTGGCGTATTGTGAGGACACTTTGCTGGCAAACGGCAGGTCATAGTACCGAACTTCACCTTCGGCCCGGTCCACCAGCCGTCCTTTGCCGATGCGCATCGCGGTAATCCCGGCAGGTTTCAGGATCTTGCGCTTTACGATCTGCTGATAGGTGCCAGAGTCATGTTCGGCCACGATCTGCTGTAAAATGCAGTAGCCCAGATTGGAATAGGCGCGGCGTTTCCAGGCGTCGAATTCCTCGTCATCGCTCTGGTCCACACTGGACGGAATGATGCCGGGGACAAAGCCAAGCGGGAACTTCTCGACGGCGTATTCCGCAATCTCCCGGCATTTCAGAGGTGGTGCGTCGTTCATATCTGCGGCGACGCTGGTTTGAGACACCATCGGATCGTAGGGCAGGTTGTTGTAGAACCCGGCGCGGTGCGCCATCAGGTGTTCGACCTTCACCTGCCGCATGCGTAAGGCGCGGGGTGTGCCATCAGGCGCTCGGCTGCCCAAGGCATCCAGCATCCGATCACTCAGGCGGTATTTCCCTTCGCTTGCCTGATTGCGCACCGCCGCGGCCGTGATCAGCTTGGACACGGACATCACACGGAACAGACTATCGGGTTTAACTTTCTGGTTCCGCCCCAGATCAGCGGTGCCCAGTGCGCAGGACATCACGAGCCGGTCGCCTCGTGCCACGGCAATCTGTGCGCCCGGAATCGCATAGCGCTTCATCGTGGCTTCTACCTTGCGTACGGCATGGGCCAATTTGCCCCGGCAATGGCCGGATTTGGCGATGCCGTTGTTCAGCATGACCATATCAAAGCGCCCATTCCCGGCGGGTTCCATGTCAAACACCCGCGCACCGTGACGGCGTGTCATCAACGCCGCGTCCTTGGGTGTGATACCGTAGTAGTACCACCAGCCCTGTTTGCCGGACTCGATTTCTGCCATGACCACGTCAAAGCGCGCATCACTGCCTGATCCGTGGCGATCAAGATCCAGCACGCGTAAGTTCAGGCGGTTGATTTCGTCCGTGATCTGCGCCGGTGTGCGCCCCACGAACCATGCCCAGCGGCGTTCATTTGCGCCTGTGTTGTCCACCATGATCGCGGCGAACCTGGTGCGCCCGTTGTGGCGATAGCGTTCCACATCGATCAGGCGCATGTTTTTGTCGCGGTACTTTTCCTTCAGGCTTGCTGTGGTCTGATCCACGAACCAGAACCATCCCGTCGACGTATCGCGCTTCATCACAATGGCATAGCGCAGCCGATTTCCAACGCGATACACCTCGACATCGATCAGGCGGGCGTCTTTCTCCCGGGTGATCTCGTTCACCTGTCTTTGGCTCAGGCCAAAGCGCCACCACCATCTTCCGGTATGTGGGCCTTTGTTCTGCACAAGTGCTGCGGAAAACCGCATCGGTGACGTGCTCACGACCTCCAGATCGACGACTCTGGCGTTCAGTTCCTCTGTCTTGGCGTTCAACTGGGCTTCGGACAGGGACTTGAAGAACCAGTTGCCCACGCGCTCTGTTGCTCCGCGTTCGGGCAGCAGGTCCGCGGCTTGGCTAATGGCTGGCAATACCGACACAACCAGCGCAGCGCAGATCATTCGAATACTCCGTTTCATAGCGTAATTCCTTCTGTTCAAAATACTGAGGCGCTCCGTCAGGACGCGACGAAGCCCCGCCCCAAAGACACCGCGCGTTTTGCTCGGCGTTTCAGGGCGGCGAAGGCGAGCAAGGCGGTGCCCAAAATGGGCAGGCTTGCAGGGACCGGGACGGGTGCGATCACCGGGGTATATTCGACGCCATTCACTTGGTTATTCCCGGTGATCAGATTGAAGCTTGCGCCCGCGTCCATCTGCACCTGAAACAAGTAGCGGAACGTGGCATCAAAGCTGGCGTCTGTGTCGCCACCATCCCCGATGGCGCTGGCCCCGGCCGTAAAGTTGAAGCCGTTGAACGCGCCATTGCTGGTTACGAGGCTTTCGCTCACAAACGCTCCGGGAGCGTCGTCTTCAATGCTGCGCAGATAGGGGGCAATCGGCAGGTAGTTGATCTCGGTTCCGACAAGGTCCTGGAATTCCAGAAACAGGCTGCCAGACGCGCGTGCAAACCCGTCCAGGCCATCGTAGCTGGCCAGAAAACTCGCGGTGACGGTTCCAACGATATTGAACGCAATGCTCGCGTCACTTTCATTTTCGAACGTATAGCCCCGTTCAACGTCATAGCTTGAAAGTGCGTCCGCCGAGACGGGGGCCGTGGTGATAGAGGCCCGGGCAGACCCTGTCGTGTCCACTGTCCGGTCGACAATGGAGGTATCGGCCGGATTGGCGTCCGGATCATCCACAGCGGTGAGCGTCAGATCATAGCTCGACTGGCTGCCTTCGGTCCCAGCGTTGATCGTGGTGCTGTCGATGCGCTGGGCGATGTAGGGTGTCGCAGGGTCGGAAAACGGGTTGCCGACTTGCACAAACGGGATGTTCGTAGTCGAAGCCCCGGGATCATCCACGTTGCTAGTCGCGCTACTCTCCAGAATCAATGACCCAAAAAGGTTGTTGATCCGCAGCCCTGTCGGAACAGAGCCGGAATTCACAGTGTAGCGGTGGAACATCTCCAACTCGCTTGTCGCTGAAATCGGTGCGGCCCATGCGACGCTGCTCCACAAGGCGGTGGCGACGATAGGCAGGGTAATGACGGTATGTTTCATGGCATGTAACTCGCGGTTTGAATTGGTTTTGAAGCCGAAGGCAAAAAGCGCATCCGGGTGCCGAAAATCGCGACACACCATCTTTGTGACCTGTGCAGCGTCAGAAAGACGTCAGATCGGGACCTGACGGTTTCCTGACGCGCGCGCGGCGAGGCTAGTGAAACGATGTCACAGCACTGGATCATAGACCGGCCATCGCCCGCCCCAGCGCAGCCCTCGCAGGCGCGCCCGCTTGTTTTTCGCCCGGAAGTGGAACATTCTGATACGCGAACGGACCCCGGATTTGGGTCCAAGCGTGGGGGATGCGCGGAAATTGCGCCGCCATCCGGGACAGGATCGGGCCAACCGATGTCTGACAGGGAGCAAACACACCTGACGGTGAGCCTGTATGGCGCGCCGGTCATCCGGCTTTCCGGTGAGGAGGACCGGACCGTTACCGGTGCGCGCAATATCGGTCTGATCGCGCTTTTGGCGACGGCTCCGGATATGCGCCGCAGCCGCGCATTTCTGGTGGACACTTTGTGGTCCGACAGCACTCCGGAACGTGGACGCGCGAATTTACGCCAACTGCTTCACGCGCTGCGCCAAACCCTCGGCGCGCAGTTCCAAGAGACCTTTGACATTGCACGCGACAGCATTGCCCTGCGCGCAGACCACGTGCACCTGACCGGGCAGCACGGAGACGGTGTGTTTCTGGAAGGCATCGATCTGGCTCAGGAAGGGTTCGAGGATTGGTTGCGGACCCAACGCTGCGATCAGCCCGACGATGCCGGTTCCCGTGTCGTAGATGATGACCGCCCGCTCAGCTTTTTGCCGCGCATCATGGTCGTGCCCTTTGCAGAGCTTTCAGAGACAGCCCCAAGCGGGGTCGGAGACGCGCTGGCCCATGATCTGACGTCACATTTTGCGCGGTCGCAATTGATGGACGCGCTCTCTCACTTCTCTGCCCGTTCTTCCGGGGCCGAGGACGCGCCCGAGCCGCTGGCGGATTACGCCCTGACGGGCCAGTGCCGCCTTGTGGGCGACGCGCTTACGGTAGATGCCACGCTGGTTGATCTGTCCGACAACCGCGTGTTGTGGTCGGACCGCCAGAAAACCAGCCTGCGATCCTTCCTGACGGGCGAGGACGACCTGACCGGGCAGATGGCAGGGCAAACCTTGCGCATTGTCATGTCTCGTTCCATCGCGTCGAGTTCCAGCACGCCTCTGCCGGAGCTTGCCGCGCATACGTTGATGATGTCAGCCGTGGCCTTGATGCATTCATTTGAAAAGCGCCATTTCCATCAGGCTCAAGGCCAATTGGAAGAGGTCGTCGCGCGTTGTCCCGAACATTCCGTGCCGCGCGCGTGGCTTGCGCAATGGCATCTGTTGCGCATCTATCAGAAGTGGAGCGATGACCCCGCGCGCGACGAAAAACTGGCGCAGAACGCGATCCGCAATGCGCTGGATCTGAACGCGGCCTGTCCGCTGTCGCTGGCGATTGATGGCAATATCCACACGATCCTGCGCACGGATTTTGACACGGCCCGGCAACGCTTTTCCGCCGCCCGCGCAGTGAACCCAAGCAGCGCGTTCATCTCGCAGCTTGCCGCCGTGCTGGAGACCTTCAGAGGCAATGGGGCCGCTGCAGTGGCGTTGACGGATCGCGCTTTCATGTTGTCACCCCGCGATCCGCGCCGCCCGTTTTTCCAAACGCTAAGCGCAGGCAGCTATGTTGCGGGAGGGCGCTATGAAGAGGCCGTCGAGATGGCCGAAGCCTCACTGCGCCACAACCCGTTTCACCTCTCTGCGCATCGCTGCCGTGTCATTGGGCTGCAACTGGCTGGTCGTGAAAGCGAAGCGCGTAACGCTGCGAAAGAGCTGATGCGCATCGACCCGTCTTTGCGTGTGTCCGAGTATCAGCGCACCCACCCTGCGGCACAAACAGAGATCATCCAGACTTGGGCTGGTGCCCTGAAACAGGCGGGGGTTCCCGTCAATTGACCGACGGCCATTTCGGCTCAGACACATTTGAACACAAGGACATTTCCAAGATGCCAATTCTGCAATCGCTCCAGTCTCTGCAATCCTTGCAGTCTCTCCAATCCCTGCAATCGCTCCAGTCGTTGCAATCGTTGCAGTCCCTTCAGTCGCTGGGCACCATTGCAGCTTCGCCAGTGGGCCATCTGACGGCGCGGGATGGCATCGCCGGTGCCTGGCAAGAGGCACAGGTTCCCGCCCCCCGTGCCTTCGGTGCCCCTGCGAATTTGCAGGCCTGGGGCGCGCAAAGCCAGCAGGTTGTTTTGTCCAATGAACTTCTCAGCAGGTTGACCTATGGCATTGATTCTGCGAGTGAAACAGTCACGGTTTATTTGTTGGATCAGACAGACCCATCCGGCACGTCCCCGACGTTTGGCGTCGCGCCGCTTGCGCAACTGATTGCTCCCACGCCAGAGGACTTCACCGCCCAAGCGCGTGTGGTGCAGAACTACGTGGACCTACGCCCGGATCGCATGGCCGAGATCATCGATCAAACCGCCGGGACGATCGGGTATTTCGCGCCCGTTGCGGGACTGGACCCGGCGCGGCACAAAAACACGCTGATGCTGCTGCAATTGGCGCAAGATGGCGCGCTGCATGTCGCGCAACAGTGCAAACATATGCTGGCTTGTCGTCGTCCGGTGGCCGTATCCGCACAAATCCAACCGATCATTCCAACTCCGACCCACAGCGCCTTGCCCAGCGGTCACGCGACTGAAGCTTATGCCGTCGCCGCGACCCTGCGCGCTTTGATCCCGGAAGCGCACAAGGCCCCGCAGGTGGACAGTCTGCTGATGCAGATGGCGGCGCGCATCGCCGTGAACCGCACCGTCGCGGGCGTGCATTTCCCCGCTGACAGCTTTGCCGGTGCGACACTTGGATGGGCCGTGGCTGATGTGATTGCCGCCCGGGCGCAAGCCGCAGAAAACGTTGTGCCGCACCGGTTCAACGGACCGGGAATCGGCTCTGATGACTTTTATTCCTCGCGCGTCTGGGTCGGCACAGAACGTCAGACACCCGTCGCCGAAGGGGGTACGGTCCTGATCGAGGCTCTGCCAACCCCGATTGGCACCGACCTGTCGCCTTTGCTGGCGCAGGTCTGGGCCGATGCGCAAGCCGAGTGGGCCGTTTGAGATGGCCTATAGTTGGACAAGTTCTGACCCGCTTGCGGGCATTCACCCGCGCCTGGAACCGGTCAGCGCATGGCTGTTCCGGCGCGGCAGCCCGTTCTTGCACACCGCAGATGTCACCACGGGTGCGGCGACGCTGTTTGCCATGGCGATAGATGCGGATGGCTTTCGACCGGATCTTCGGGATGCATGGCGCGCGCTGAGCGTGCCAAACCCGGACCCAAACGATCGCGGCCCAACAGCCGCCGAGCCCTTCACGAACGCGCAGCTTGACGATTTGTTGCGCGAGATGCGCCACAAAATCGAAGACCCCAAAGTGTTTGTGCTGCCGTTGGTGGCTCGATCCGCTCTGTCGGTCCAGCGTCTAAGAGAAAGGGACCGGCTGGGGCGGGCGCGCCAAGCCCTGCCGCAACATCCGTTGCCCGTGCCACCAACCGCGATTGTCGGTGTGATCGATCACGGCATTAACATCTTTCATGACCGTTTCCGCCATCGCGAACATGGAACCCGCGTCAACTTTGCGTGGATGCAGGGCACCGCGCGGGGGCAAGGGTTTTTGCCGTTTGGCCGGGAATGGACGCAAGCGCAGATCGAAACCGCGTTGGCTTCCAGCGTTGGGGACGAGGAGTCCTTGCTGCGCGCGCTTGGCACGGATTTCGCCCGGCCCGGCTTTCACGGGCTAGGCCGACGGGTCAGTCATGGCACTCATGTCGCTGATCTGGCAGCCGGGTTTGACCCGCAGGACCCGGATGGCGACGCGCTGCCGATCATCGCTGTGTCACTGCCTGATGCGGTCACGCGAGAGACATCCGGTTCCATGCTCGCGCTGCCGTTGGCGCTTGGGTTGGAGTATATCGCGGACCGCGCGCGGAAAGTGATGCAGCGCACACAACAGGTCGTGCCGGTGGTCGTGAATGTCAGCGTTGGAACAACGGGTGGGATGCGCGGCGGACGTCACCGGCTGGAACGCACCGTTGATCGCATCGCCAACCGTCACCAGCGGATTGTGACCCGCGTGCGACGGCGCGCTGGAATAACCGACCCGGTGGAGGCGCCGTTCACCGTGGTGTTCGCCGCTGGCAACAGCAACCTGTCCCAAGGCCATGCCCGCGCGTTAAACGGACAGCAGGAACTTTCTGTCGGCTGGCAACTGCAACCTGCTGATCCAAGCGCGAACTTCGTCGAAATCCGGTTGGCTCCGGAGACTCCCAACGTCGGGCGCTTGCCGATGGTCACCTTGTCGCTGACCCCACCGGGTGAAGATGCGTTGGAGCCCGTCACGCTCAGCAGTGCGCTTGGGCGGGTGTCGCAGAACGTGCAATTGCTCGAACGCGATGGAGCCGTGATTGGGCGTGTCTCGCTTTGGCGCGGCGCTGGCAATGTCACGACCCTGACACTGGCAATTGACGCGACCGACCCCGGCGGGGAGGCCCGCACCGTCGCCCCGGCGGGTGAATGGCGCATACATGTCACGCATAGTTCTGCCACGCCGCACCGTATTGATGCGTGGGTGCTGCGCGATGACGTGCCCGGCGGGTTCCGCGACACAGGGCGGCAAAGTTACTTCGTCGACCCCGACTACATCAAATACGACGCGCAAGGCCGCGCGATCACAGAAGACCCCGCCGACACAACATCCGTTGTGCGCCGCACCGGCAGCCTGAACGCACTTGCGACGGAAACGGGGCAGGGGCGCAGGCTGGCTGTTGGGGGGTATGTCGGTGATGGTTCGCCTCTGCGTCCAGCACCGTATTCAGCGACACCTCTCAACGATGCAGGGGAAAAGATCGACATCAGCGCGCAAAGCGACCGATCCCTTGCGCAACCCGGCGTATTGGCGGCGGGCACTCGATCCGGGAGCCGAGTGGCGATCAGTGGGACCAGTGTTGCGGCACCACAAGTCGTGCGCCAGATGGTGACAGGCAGTCCGGACGCCCTTGCACTCGATCCCCCCGGCCTACGGCTTGGCGCAGCTGTTCTGCCTGCGGCAGAGGGTTAGACCAGCTTGGCCAGAAGAGCTTCGAACGTGGCGATCTCTTCTGGGCTAAGGGGGCTGACAGTTTCCTCACGCGCGGCCAGCGCCTGAACGCGGGCGCGTTCGAAAACGCTGCGGCCCTTCGCAGTCAGCACGACCAAACGCAGGCGCTGGTCATTCGCATCCGGCTTTTGGGTCACCATGCCCTTGTCGCGCAAGCGTTCCACTACGCCCTTGATTGTGGCGCTGTCCATCGCGGTCAGCCGCCCCAGCCGGTTCTGCGACAAGCCCCCAAGTTCGTACAGCCTTGCAAGTGCGGCGAACTGAGTCGGAGTCAGCCCCCCCACATGCCGCGCAAAGACCGCCACATGACGCTGGTTTGCCCGGCGCAGGTTGAACCCGACCTGCGCGTCAAGGTCATACCCATGTGTGGTATCCTGATCGTCTTCATCCATGCGAAATTATTGACAGCTTGCACCGCCTGCCGCAACATCTGCTTGTATACCAACAATCCCGGAATGGCATGTCGGACCACCCCGATTATATCCGCGCAACGTCCCTGTCAGAGGCCCTGTCGGTGCTTGCCGACCGAGCCGTGACCATTGCTGCCGGATGCACGGATCTGTTCCCGGCGACCGAGCGTAAAATCCTGCCCGGTCCTGTGCTCGATATCACCGGCTTGCCGGAACTGCGCGGAGTAACGCGCGTCTCAGAAGGCTTGCGCATTGGTGCCTGCACCACGTGGAGCGACCTGATCGCCGCTGACTTGCCTGCCGCTTGTGACGGGCTGAAACTGGCCGCACGCGAAGTCGGCGCGCGCCAGATCCAGAACCGCGCCACGCTGGGCGGCAACCTGTGCAATGCGTCGCCCGCCGCCGATGGCGTGCCGCCCTTGCTGAGCTTGGATGCTGAAGTAGAACTCGCCGCCGCGCACGGCACCCGACGTGTGTCTCTGGCTTCGTATCTGACAGGGCCCCGTCAAACGGCGCGGAACCCCGACGAACTGCTGAGCGCCGTAATCCTGCCGGACACGGCCCTGACCGGGCAGGGGCATTTCCTGAAGCTTGGCGCGCGCGAGTATCTGGTGATCTCCATCGCGATGGTTGCCGTGCGGCTACATGTTGAAGCCGGGATTGTGCGCGCGGCCGCTATTGCTGTGGGGTCGTGTTCTCCTGTTGCCGCACGTCTGCCGGAACTTGAGGCGGCGTTGGTCGGTCAGCCCGTCGATGACCTGCGCATCGATCCAGAACTTGTGACACAACACCTCGCCCCCATCGCTGATGTGCGCGCTGATGCAAACTATCGCCTGAACGCGGCGCATGAACTTGTGACGCGCTGTATACGTGCAGCGCGTCCCAAACAGGTGGCGGCATGAAAGACCTGACACCCACCGCACGCCTGATCATCAACCGGCAGGACCATCCAGTGCAGTCCGCACCCGGAACACGGCTTTCCGAAGTGCTGCGCGAGGAATTGCAGCTGAAATCCGTTAAGATAGGTTGCGACGCCGGGGATTGTGGTGCTTGCACAGTGCTGGTCGAAGGCGATCAGGTCTGCGCCTGTCTGATTCCGGTCGCGCAGGTCGATGGTTGTTCGATTGAAACGCTGGAAAGCTCCGAACCCGCGTTACGCCAACGGCTGCAGGACAGTTTCCTCGCCCATGGGGCCGCGCAATGCGGCATCTGCACACCGGGTTTGATGATGGCGGCAACGGAATTGCTGCGCGTGTCACCGCAGCCGTCCGAAGCGCAGGTGGAACAGGCCCTTGGTGGCGTTCTGTGTCGCTGCACCGGGTATCGCAAAATCATTCAGGCAGTCGTGGCTGTGAATGACCCACTGCCCGAAGTTGTGGACCCAGAGGCGGGTCACTCAGTCGGCCAACCGGTGCAACGGCTTGATGGACGCCCCAAAGTGGACGGAACCGAGGTCTTTGGGGCGGACTACACGCCCGAGGGCGCTTTGGCCGTGCGCGCTGTGCGCTCGCCGCATTTCCACGCGGATTTCAGCTTTGGCGACATCGCTGCATGGCAAGCGCAGCATCCCGGCGTCGAGGTTGTTTTGACCGCCGCCGACATTCCGGGGGAGAATTGCTTTGGCGTGATCCCTCCGCTTGCTGATCAGCCGGCCTTGGCCGAAGGGGCTGCACGTTTCTTGGGCGAACCGGTGGCCTTGGTCGCGGGCGACCCGGGCGTGATCGAAGCTTTGGACCTGACGACCTTCCCGGTGTCCTGGACCGAACAGGATCACGTGCTGACAGAACTGGACGGCGGCGCAGACGGCGCGGTGCAGGTGCATGCCACGCGCGCCGACAACACGCTGATCCGGGGGCGGGTGCATTCTGGTGATGCAAACCGCGCATTGGAAAACGCCGCCCATGTTGCCGAAGGCACGTTTCAGACCTCTTACGTCGAACACGCCTATATCGAACCCGAAGCGGGCTGCGCGTGGATGGATGGCGACACACTGGTCATTCAAGCCTGCACGCAAGCGCCGATCATGGACCGGGACGACACCGCCAAGGTGCTTGGCTTGCCACAAGAACGCGTGCGCATCATCCCCGCTGCTGCCGGGGGCGGGTTTGGCGCAAAGCTGGACCTGTCCGTGCAGCCTTTACTGGGCCTTGTGACGCTGACAACCGGACGTCCCAGCCGCATGGTGTTTTCCCGCAATGACTCCATGCGTGCCAGCACCAAACGCCATCCCGGAACCATGAGCGCGCGCATCGGCGCGGATGCCTCGGGCCATGTGACCGGCATGCAGTTTCACGGCGCGTTCAATACAGGTGCCTATGCCAGCTGGGGCCCGACCGTGGCCACGCGCGTGCCTGTCCACGCTTCAGGACCCTACCGCACACCGAATTACACCGCCACGAGCCGCGCAGTGCACACCCATGGCCCGAGTTCCGGCGCGTTCCGCGGCTTTGGCGTGCCACAAGCCGCGATTGTGCAGGAAATGCTCTATGATGAGCTGGCGCTGGCTTGCGGACAGGACCGACTGGCCTTTCGGATTTTGAACGCGATGCGCGACGGGGATGTGACCCCTTGTGGACAGACGCTGGAGGCCGTGGGCTTGCTCGACTGCCTGAGCGCGTTGCAGCCCCATTGGGACCGCGCTTTGCGTGACTCTGCCACCTTCAACGCGAACTCGGACGGAGTGCTGAAACGCGGGATCGGGGTGGCTTCCTGCTGGTACGGCTGTGGGAATACGGCACTGCCCAACCCGTCGACCATCCGGCTGGGTGTGACCCCGGCGGGTAAGGTCGTGCTGCACCAAGGTGCGACAGATATCGGGCAAGGCGCGAACACGGTCATAGCGCAGATCGCTGCAGATGCTTTGGGTATCCCCGTTGGCCAACTGCACCTGATCGGGCCGGACACTGCGCGTACGCCCGATTGCGGCAAGACTTCCGCCTCACGTCAGACCTTCATCACCGGCAAAGCGGCAGAGGCAGCAGGGCGCGCCTTACGGGCCGAGATCTTGCGGCGCACGAACCTGTCGGATGACGCAAAGCTGATCTTTGCTTCGGGTCGGGTGCGCGTGCAGGACGGTGACACCGGCGGAGAGATCGCGTTGGATCAACTCCCCATCGATGCGTATGGCTATGCGCTGTGTGCCGAAGAAACCTATGACCCGCCCACAACCACGTTGGACGCGGACGGGCAGGGCACGCCTTATGCGGTCTATGGTTACGGGGCACAGATTGCAGAGGTCGAAGTCGATACCCGCCTTGGCACAACGCGTGTACTGCACATGACCGCCGCGCATGATCTGGGCCGTGTGATCAACCCGCAACTGGCCACAGGTCAGATCGAGGGTGGCATCGCGCAGGGCTTGGGTCTTGCGTTGATGGAGGAATTCCTGCCGGGCCGCACCGAAAACCTGCATGACTATCTGATCCCGACGATTGGGGATATGCCGCCGGTAACTTCGATCCTGATCGAAAAGCCCGACCCGGAAGGGCCGATGGGGGCCAAAGGCCTGGGTGAACATGTGCTGATCCCGACCGCCCCAGCCATCCTGAATGCCATTCGCGATGCGACTGGTGCGAAAATCACCAAAGTTCCTGCCCTGCCGCACCGTGTGTTGGCGGCCCTAAGGGGGCAAGAAAGGGCGGGGTGGACAGTACCATGACGAAGCCGGAGAAAACCCGCTGCGATGCTTGCCCGGTCATGTGCTACATCGCGCAGGGCAAGCTCGGGGCTTGTGATCGCTATGCCAATCAGGATGGCAAGATCGTGCGCTGCGATCCCCTGACCATTTTGGACCGTCGCATCGCCAAAGGGGATCCCGTCAAACCTTTCCTTGCAGCGGACTGGGACGGCGCACATGCCAGCGGGGACGACGTAACCGTTTCTGCTATTGGCGCGGGCACGACCTATCCCGATTATAAACCGGCCCCCTTCATCGTCAGCCGCGACATTGAAGGCGTGGACTGTGTCACCGTCGTGACCGAAGCGATCTTTTCCTATTGCGGGGTTAAGGTGAAGATCGATACCGACCGTCACCTCGGTCCTGAGGCCGCCACCGTGCGCGCGGGTGGTGAGGCCATTGGCCATGTGATGACCTCCGAATACGGATCGCAAATGCTCAGCCTTGGTGGGGTGGACCACCTGACAGGTGGGTCCAAAGCCGAGGGACGCAAAACCTGCGACGCGCTCTTGCGCCTGTGCAACAAGGAAGCGGTTGAACTCTCGATCGACGATGGCTCCACCGTTGTCGTGCAAGCCGGACAACCGCCCATCGTCGACGGACAACCCGAAGAACGTATGCGCGTCGGGTGTGGGTCTGCGACCATTGGGATGTTCGCCTCGCAGTGGAAAGGGTTGGTGGACGAGGTCGTCGTCGTGGACGATCACATCACGGGCGTCGTATCCGAACATCAAGCAGGCAAGGTCATCGACTGGCCTGATACGGGCATCCGCATCCTCGGGCGGCGTTCCACACCGGGGCGGTATTTCAAGGTCGCAAAACCCGGTCTTGGTTGGGGCGGCACGGACATCGATGATCCTTTGTCCATCCTCGGCCCTTGGCGTCCCGAAAAGGGCGCGCGGCCCGGTCTGAGCCTGCTCATGGTGTCCACCACAGGCGAGCACAGCGGGTATTTTGTACTGGATGATGATCTGAACCCTGTGGCTCAGACCATGCCCGACGCGTTGCGACCCTCCGTCGAGTTGATCGCGCAAAACTGCGAACCAGCGTTGTGCACTGTGCTCTTTATGGGCGGTGCCGGGGGGTCTCTGCGTTCGGGTGTTACACAAAATCCGATCCATCTGACCCGCTCTGTGCACGAGGATGCGACCCGCGTCACCGTGGGCGGCGCCCCTGTCTATGTCTGGCCGGGCGGCGGCATAACGGTGATGGTTGATGTTCTTGATCTGCCCGATGGCGCGTTCGGATATGTCCCAACCCCGGCGCTTGTCGCGCCCTTGGAATTCACCACGGCGCGGGCGGAATACCTGCGCCTCGGCGGACATGGCGATGTGATCCGCGCGCTGGAGGATGTTCTGGAACAGGGCGGCGAATACGGCAGTGCCGCGCGCATTGTGGGTTCTGGCACATGACCGGGCCGCAGGCGCAGCTTCTGCCGGACGGACGTCGCTTGCACCTGCATCATGGCCCCATCGATCTGATTATCGAGGTCTGGGGACCAGAGCGGGATCGAGCCTTCTCGCGGGCGCAGGTTCGATTTGCCACCCTGCTGGATACTCTGGCGGCGGAACTGCCAGACCTCCGATCCCCTGATGCGCAAACCTTCTCGGACCCCGTCGCCACCCGGATGTTGCAGGCCATCGCGCGCCACAGGGCGAGAGGTGTGTTTGTCACCCCGATGGCCGCCGTAGCGGGATCGGTCGCCGATGAAATCTTGGCCGCGATGGGCCTCTCCCCTCGAACACCCAAAGCCTATGTGAACAACGGCGGTGACATTGCATTTCACCTCGCCCCCGATCAGTCCCTGACCCTTGTCAGCCCCGCAGGCCCCATGCGTATCCGCTACGACGATCAGGTTCGGGGCGTGGCAACCTCCGGCTGGGGCGGGCGCAGCCATTCGCTTGGGATAGCCGACGCTGTAACCGTCGCCGCACCCACAGCTTCCGCTGCCGATGTGGCCGCGACTTTGATCGCTAACGTCATCGACTTGCCGGGCCATCCCGCGATCTCGCGTGCGCCGGCCTGTGACCTCGCGCCGGACAGTGATCTTGGCAGTCGTCTCGTCACGACGCATGTCGGCGCGCTCACCCATGCCGAGATCGAAAAAGCGCTTGAACCGGGACATCAGCAGGCGCAAGACTTTCTTGCGCGCGGGTGGATCACGCAAGCCGCACTTTGCGTCAAAGGCGCCGTGCATTCCGTGTCCCGCGCAGATCAAGGAGCACTGAGCCATGCCTGAATTTGTCCTGCGCAAGATGCAAGTCATCATCGAAGAGGTGCATCATGACGGAGGTCCCGCCCCCGACACGCCGCGCCGCCTTGGCGCAGTGTTGGCTTGTGTGCGCAACCCGTTCGCCGGGCGCTATGCGCCGGATTTGCAACCCGCGATGGAGGACCTTAAGTCCCTCGGCCACGCGATGAGCACCCGCCTGATCGATGCATTGGGTGGGTCCGGGGCAATTGACGGCTATGGCAAAGGCGCAATCGTTGGTGAAGCGGGGGAGTTGGAACATGGTGCCCTCTGGCATGTGCCCGGCGGTTACGCGATGCGCGGCCTACTGGGTGAAAGCAATGCGATTGTGCCATCCTGCATGAAGCGTGGTGGGATCGGCTCCCGGCTGGATGTCCCTTTGGGTCACATCAACGCGGCCTATGTGCGCAGCCATTTCGACGGGATCGAAGTCGGCCTTCCCGACGGCCCCAAGGCGGATGAGATCGTCTTTGCCCTCGCCATGTCCTGCGGTGGTCGCATCCATTCCCGCATGGGCGGGTTGGAGGCTTGGGACGTGACCGGCACGGACGGCCTGCGATGAGCCCCCGGAAAAGTCACGTCTTCCCGCGCCACTGCCATGCAGAATTGCCCACAGCGGTGGCAGGTGACGGGTGTTTTCTGATTGATGCAGACGGCAAGCGGTACTTTGACGGCTCTGGCGGCGCGGCAGTGTCCTGCCTTGGACATTCCAACACGCGGGTCACGCAGGCGATCAAGGACCAAGTCGACCAGCTTGCCTTTGCGCATACCGGGTTCCTGACGTCCCAACCTGCCGAAGATCTCGCCGATTTGCTGATCGAACATGCTCCGGGTGATCTGGACAGGGTCTATTTCGTCTCCGGTGGGTCCGAAGCGGTGGAATCCGCAATCAAACTTGCGCGGCAATACCACCTTGAACGCGGTCAGCCGGAGCGCCGCCACCTTATCGCGCGGCGTCAAAGCTATCATGGCAACACGCTTGGGGCCCTTGCCGCAGGTGGCAACGAAATGCGTCGTGCTCAGTTCTCTCCTCTGTTGGCGGAGATGCACCACATCGCGCCCTGTTACGACTACATGGACCGCCTGCCAGATGAGACACCCGAAGACTACGGCCTGCGCGCGGCCCAAGCGTTGGAGGATGAAATCCTCGACCTCGGGCCAGATACGGTCATGGCCTTCATCGCGGAACCCGTCGTTGGGGCGACTTTGGGTGCTGTTGCGGCGGCTCCGGGTTACTTTAAGCGCATCCGTGAGATTTGTGATCGCTACGGTGTGCTTCTGATCCTCGACGAGGTCATGTGTGGCATGGGTCGCACTGGGCATTTGTTCGCTTGTGAAGTAGATGAAATTTCCCCGGATATCCTGTGCATTGCCAAAGGCTTAGGGGCGGGATACCAGCCTATCGGTGCGATGCTCTGCACCTCAGACATCTACGCCGCGATCCGCGATGGATCCGGGTTCTTCCAGCATGGGCATACGTATCTCGGCCATCCAATCGCTGCCGCGGCCGCTCTGGCTGTGTTGCGTGAAATGCTGGATCACGACCTGCCCGGATCTGTGCGTAGGCGCGGGCCATCGCTGGAAAGCGCCTTGCGTGATCGCTTCTCACAACATCCGCATGTGGGTGACATCCGAGGGCGTGGCTTCTTCTGGGGTGTCGAATTCGTCTCGGACCGGGACAGCAAAGCGCCGTTTGATCCGTCTCTGAAACTCGCCTCTCGCCTCAAGCAAGCCGCCTTCGACCGGGGCCTGATCTGCTACCCCATGCCCGGCACGCGGGACGGTCGTCATGGCGACCATGTCCTTCTTGCGCCGCCTTTTATTGCAACGGACGCTGAACTCTCCACCGCTTTGGACGCCCTGTCTGACGCCCTCCACTCCGTGCTGCCCTGACCCCTTCCTTTTGCCAAAAATACCTCGGGGAGCTTGAGGGGCTGGCCCCTCAAATCATAGAATCGCGTGCGGCGCAGCCGCTCCTTTCGGTAGCACCCAACTGCGCCAAGCCTGACAACGCCGCCCAAAAACCAGCCTCAGGTGCGGCAATTTTGACAATTTTTGTCGGTTTCCCTTGAGGAAGTGCATTTTATGACACAAATAGTCCCGAAATCATTCCCTTACTTGCAGGAGCCAGCGTGTCTCTCTTCCTGATTGTTGCCTTGCCCTTCCTCGGCGCATTGCTTCCGGGCTTGATGTATCAGGCAGGGCGTCAAGCCTGTGCCGGAGTCACGTTCACGGTCTCTTTGGCGGCGTTCATTGGCTTGCTGACCAACCTGCCAGCCATTTTGGCGGGAGACGTCGTTCAGGCCGGCGTCGACTGGCTTCCCTTGTTGGGACTGAACTTCAACTTAATGCTTGATGGGCTTGGGTTTTTCTTCGCACTGCTGATCCTTGGGATCGGGCTGCTCATCATCACTTATGCGCGCTTTTACCTCGCGCGAGAAGACAACATGGGTGAATTCTTCACCTACCTTCTGCTCTTTCAAGGTGCGATGGTGGGGATTGTTC
>CAZDXI010000018.1:16367-21978 GCA_964509095.1 uncultured Rhodobacterales bacterium | reverse complement strand
CTCTGCCGAGGTGCAGGTCATTTCGGTATAGATCAGCCCAGCACCGCCCTTGGCGCGTTCAGCGTAGTGTACGAAATGCCAGTCGCTCGGACATCCATCGACAGCCTTGTATTGCGCCATCGGAGATACCACGATGCGGTTGTCCAAGGACAGCTCCCGCAGTCGAAACGGAGCGAACATGGGCGCGCGCGCAGGCCCGTTATGTCCCGCCCCTGCTTGCTCCATGAACCAACCTTCAGCATCCCCGAGCCATTTCGGATCCCGTTCCCGGAGGTTTTCATGGCTGATCCGCTGCGACCGCGTCAGCAACGAGTAATTCAACTGCACCGGATCAAGATCAAGGTAGCGCTCCACATCCTCAAACCATTCGACCGAATTCCGGGCTGCGGACTGAAGGCGTAACACCTCCAACCGACGTGCAGCTTCGTACTTGGTGAACGCGGTGGTGAGGTCAGGTTCGCTGACCACCTGATCTGCCAAGGAGATCGCGGATTCCAGTGCCAACTTTGTTCCAGACCCGATGGAGAAATGCGCCGTTGCTGACGAGTCTCCAAGAAGCACGACATTTTCGTGATGCCATGTCTCGCACAGAACGCGGGGGAACTTGATCCACGCCGAGCCGCGCACGTGCTTGGCATTGCTCATCAAGTCATGATCGCCCAAGTGATTGCGGAAGATATCTTTGCAAACCGCCGCGCTCTCCTCTTGCGTCATGTCGCCGAAACCCCAGGCATCAAACGTGTCCTGTGCGCATTCCACGATGAACGTCGCGGTGTTTGTGTCGAATTGATAGGCGTGCGCCCAGACCCAACCGTGTTGTGTGTGCTCAAAGATAAACGTGAACGCGTCATCAAACTTTTGCCGCGTACCGAGCCAGACAAACGGACAGCGGCGCACATCGATATCCGGCTTGAACGTATCCGCAAATTCAGTGCGCGTTTTAGAATTCAGCCCGTCCGCGGCAACGACAAGGTCGTAGTCTTTCATGTAATCCGAGGCCGCATTGATCTCGGTACTGAAGTTCAGGTTCACACCTAACTCCAATGCCCGATTGTGAAGCAGCAACAGCAACTTCTTGCGCCCGATGCCGCAAAACCCGTGCCCGGACGAGGTAATTTTCTGCCCGTGAATGTGCAGCGCTATGTCGTCCCAATACGCGAATGATGCGCGGATTTCCGCAGCGCTGACAGGATCGTTTCTTTCAAGGTTATCAAGCGTTTCATCAGACAGAACGACGCCCCAACCGAATGTATCGTTTGAGCGGTTTCTTTCGATCACCGTCACGTCTGCGGAAGGGTCGCGCAGCTTCAGCGAAATCGCGAAATACAATCCAGCGGGACCGCCACCAAGACAGGCAACACGCATCCTTGTTCTCCCTGTTTGGAGGAACGGTACCAAAGCGTAAATTTATTTCAAGCAAAAATATTTTATGCCTAAACTAAATAGTTCCACCGGGTTGACCGCGATTTAACTTCTGTGCGGTAACCTCATGTTGGTTTGGTTTAAAGCAGGTTCAGTATGTCAGGTTTGTCAGCCTCATTGCAGCGCGCGTCGCATGAAGAAATCGGAAGCGAAGTCGCGGATCGTCCAATTCATACTTTGGTTATTGAGGATTCGGAATTTGACCGACGGCGCATCTTGCGCCTTTGTGCGGAAACCGGATTGAACTTTGTCACGCAAGTAATTGAGGGTCCGGATGGTCTTCGGGCTCAGTTGGACGCTCAGAAATTCGATCTGATCCTTGTCGACTATCGATTGAACAGCAGTGACGGCTTAGCGGCAGTGCGGCGCATCCACGCGCACCCGGCCCAAATACATGCCACGATCCTAATGCTGACTGGAGAAAGTGAGTTGTCGCTTGCTGTAAGCGCAATGAAGGCGGGATGCGCGGATTTCCTCGACAAAAGTGTGCTCAATGCAAATGTCTTGCGGCGGGCAACTTTGAATGCTTTGGAAAAGGCACATCTGCATCAGGACTTGATGCGCGCGCGCGGCCTGAACGACAAACTAGCCAGACTGATGCGGGACTTTGCACAAGATACCGCCCATGAAATGCGCCCTGTTTTATTGGGCATGATGCGGCAAAGTCGGGCGCGGTTGCGCACGGCACTGACCGGTCAAGATGCCGAAGCTGCCGAACTTGATGCCGCCTGTCGAAAATTGTGGGCCCTGCTGGACGCGATGGAAGACGCCCCCGCCCGGATTTTACAGCCGTCTCAACCGATCACGAAACAGAACCCGGACATCTGAAAACTCACGAAGCAATACTGCCAAGCCTTGCGCGAAGCCCTACCCGAGCAAGCGCTTTTCATGCACCGCGATCGCTTCTTCGAGATCTTCGTAAAGCGTAAGCTGGCCATTTTCCAAAACAGCGGCGCTGTTGCAGATGCGGCGCAACATGCCCATCCCGTGTGACACCACAATCGCCCCGCTGTGTTCCAGTCGGGACAACAGCAGTTCGGAACTTTTCTTTTTGAACGCCGCATCGCCAACGGATGTGACCTCATCAATCAGATAGGTGTCGAAATCAACCGCCATCGAAACGCCGAACGCCAACCGGGATCGCATACCAGACGAGTAGTTCTTGAATGGCAAATGGAAGTGATGCCCAAGCTCGGCAAAGTCCTCCACGAACTGCATCATTTGCTCTGTGTCCGCACCATACACCCGAGCAAGGAACCGCGTATTTTGTGCGCCCGTCAACTCCGAATGGAACGACCCCGCAAACCCAATCGGCCATGAAATCGTCCCTTCACGCCGCACATGGCCTGAATCCGGATTCATCGTCCCGGCGATAATGCGCAACAGCGTGGACTTACCGGCCCCGTTCCGCCCCAACAGCGCCACCGAGCGACGCGGCGGAAACACGACGGACAAATTGTCCGCCACCACTTTCCGGCGCCGCCCCGACCCGAACGTTTTGCACAGATTGACGAGCTCAATCATCGCTTAGCTGCGGTCGCGCAAACTGTAATAGATCAGGGTCAGCAGCGACCAGATCAGGAAGACGAACAAAGCAATCAGACCAAGCAGCAACTCGCGCTGCGGAAACTCTGCGCTTTCTGGCTGTGTGGGACCCAGATAATCCGCCAGATACCGGCTTTGTTGGCGTGCCTCTCGCACAGCGGTGTCCAGTTGTGCCTGCGCCGACAAATAGGCCGTCTGCCCATATTCAAGTTCCACGCTCAGCTCTTCGAAACGCGCCAGCTTGTCCGCAAAGGTCGCATCATCGTCGCTCGCCCCAAGACCAAACTTGCGCCGCTCCGTTTCGATCCGTTTTTCGATCACCTCAACCTCGATCCGGGTCTGTTCAACACGCGGATCGCCTGAGCGCGTGTTTTTGATAAGCAGATCAAGTTCGATGTACCTCTGAGCTAGCAGTTGCTGCAGCTCAATCAGCACGGTCATCTGGCCTTCTACATCGTTGGATGGGTCTACGAACTGTTCCTTTGTACGGAATTTCGCCATCTCCTGACGCGCAGCCGTTAAGCGATCAATTGCCGTCGCCAGCTCTTCTCGGGCGTATCGTGTCGCATCCGCGCGCGCTTCAGCGCTCAGATTGTTAATCAGATCGGTGGAGCTTTCCAGAATTGCATCTGCAATCGCCACCGCATCATCGGGCGCGAAGGCGCGCACCCGAAGCTCGATCAGGCCAGTCCCGGAATCGTAGTAAATCGCCACCATGGAGCGCCAGTAATCCACCAGATCTTCCACTGGCATATCTGGATCAAAGGCAAAGATCGGATCGTTTTCGGGCTTGGAGTACATCGCGCGCAGATCAAGCTGGCTGTCGATCTGGTCCACAAGCTGCTGGCTTTGAATAAATTCGTACAGGATATCAGTGTCCGACGTCGCACTGCCGGACAGCCCCTGCCCCAGACCTGAGATGATCTCCAACGGGTTTTGCACTTCCTGAGACCGCACCGTGAAGCCCACGCGCGAAGCGTATTGATCCTCTGCTCGGGTATAAAGATACCAACCCGCAACCAGAATGGAGCCCACAACAAAAATCAGGAAGCTGAAAAACAGCCCAACGTGGCGCAGCTTCATACGCGCCTTGCGCACAGGCGGTGGTTGCACCGGCTTCAAGTTCAGGCGCGGCGTTTGTTCAACGCTCTCGGTGTGTTCGGCGATGTTGCTCACCTGGTTCGCTTCTTTTTGTAGTTGCTTTTCTTTGCACTGCTTTTAGGACACCATGCGCGGAAACGGAACCGACAAGGTTAACAATGGCAAGAACAGACACCAAAGCGCGGGGCTGGGTCAAGAAGAGCCTTCGGTCCATGTCCGCCTTGCTGCTGCGCGAGATGTCGACGACCTATGGTCGCTCATCCGGCGGGTATCTATGGGCTGTAATGGAGCCGGCCGCTGGTATTGCGTTGCTGACTTTTGTGTTTTCCTTGGCATTTCGCGCCCCACCCATCGGCAATTCTTTTCCGATTTTTTATGCAACGGGCATCCTGCCATATACGATGTACGTGCATATGAATACGAAGCTGATGGTGTCGATTTGGTTCTCTAAGCCCCTGCTGCAATATCCAGCTGTCAGCTACATCGATGCGGTCCTCAGCCGGGCACTGCTGACAATCATGACGCAGATCATGGTGTTCACTGTGGTCATCGTCGGCATCATCCTGCTGTTTGACCCGCGCGTTACGATTCAAATGGAACTTGCGGCCTTGTCTTTGTTGATGGCCGTGGTTTTGGGCGGCGGCGTCGGTGTGTTAAACTGTTTGCTGATATCAGTTTTCCCGGTCTGGCAGCGCGTCTGGAACATTCTGCACAAACCGATGTTCATTATTTCCGGCATCTTTTTCCTGTTTGAATCGATCCCGGAACCCTACCGATCTATCCTGTGGTACAACCCGTTGGTGCACGTCATCGGCATTATGCGCAAAGCCTTCTATCCGACCTATGATGCGGCCTATGCCTCACCGTCCTATGTGTTTGGCTTTGGGCTGATCACCTTGGTGATTGGGCTGTTTTTCTTGCGTCGGTGGCACAAGGATATCCTGTATCTTTAGCGATGCGCGCGGTCGGCTTGCAGCGTTCAAAGCAAACCAGTAGACGAAGCGCACATCACCTGAGCAGAGAGCCAGCCCATGTCCTATAACCGCATTTCCGCCGATCTTTTGAAAGTCCCCGGCAAAATGGATGTGGATGAGATGGCGTATCTTGCGGCACTCGCGTCAATGGTTCCCGCAGGCGGGCGCATCATCGAGGTTGGCCCGTTTTACGGGCGTTCGACAAATGCGATGGCGCGCGCCAATCCAGAAGCGCTGATCACCTCTATTGATACGTTTGAAGACGTTGAATGGACGGACCGCTACGCCAGCCAGTATCAGGAAATCCCCAAATTCGGGCGCGATGCTTTTGACCATTTCACCAAGGATCTGCCCAATGTTACGGCCATTCAGGGCTTTTCCCCGGATGTGGTGAGCGACTGGAGCGATCCGGTGGATATGTATTTCGAGGATGCGATTCACGGCAATCCGGGCCTCAAGGCCAACATGGATTTCTGGATTGACCGCCTGAAACCCGGCGGCATCGTTTGCGGGCACGATTACACCATGCGCTTTCCCGATATCAAACGCGAAGCGGATGCGTGGGCCAA
>CAZDXI010000018.1:0-16267 GCA_964509095.1 uncultured Rhodobacterales bacterium | reverse complement strand
GATGGCGAATGGGCGCACTACGCAGTGGAATCAGCCGCCGCAAACGCGATCACAGTAACGCTGGCGGACGAGCCACCAGCAGATGTACAATCTGCATTCACGCCAAAACCGGGGACTAAACCCCGGGCCTTGCTGCAAAAAATCAAGAAAAAAGTGCTCGCGACGCGCTAAAGCACCTGTTTTGCGGGATTTTCGGCTGATTTATGCGAATGGAACGCCCGCGCGGGTTTGGCAATTACAATTTCCGGTTCTATAGTTCGCGCGATACTGGGGCGTATTTGCTTCACAACACAAAGCCACTTCGAAAGAAATTTGGCACACAGGTCACGGGACTATATGGGTTTTTCACATTTGATTGCGGTCAACTGCCATCCATTTCATGGGTTGACCGCCATTCACGAAGGCCTTGTCAGCCTTGCGCGCGCCGTTGGTGTGTTTCGTCAGCGAAGTGGCGATCATGTGGACGTCAAAGTCTTTTGGCACAATCCCAAAGCTGCCCCGGATACATTGCGCGAACAGATTAGTGCCGAAGGGTTCGATCTGGTGGAACAGCCTCACCTCACCAATGGTGAAAACCTGAACTATCAGTTGGAACTAGCCATTCGTGAAGGCTACGACGTGTTCTTTCGCGTCGACAGCGATGACACGGTCACGGCACAGCGGTTCATTCAACAAGCCGATGTAATCAAAGCAGACGCCGCCGACATCGTTGGTGCCGGGTTGCGGTACAAACCAGAAGAACGCTCCGCCTACGCCGTTCTTCCGGAACCAGCTCCGGGCGCGCGCGACTACATCGAAAACAAGTATGTCCTTCATCCGTCGATGGCCTTCCGGCTCGCGGCGGTCGACAAGGCCGGCCTGCGGTATTGGTCGCGCCGGTTGGAAGACAAGGCGCTGTTGTTGTCCGCCCGCAAGGCTGGGCTGCGGGTGATGAACTTGCCGATCATTGCAGGTGGCTACAATGTCAGCCCGCGCTCCCGGAATCGGATGTTCCAGAAATGGCTGGGGTTCAAATTGAACCTCGCGTTTTTGTGGCACACCCGTGCGCTGCACCTGATTCCTTATGCGTTCGCGCTGTTTTTCATGCAGGTGGCCATCGGATCGCATCGCCTGCGCCATATTCGCTACCTCTTGCATCGCCGCAATGCAGCCAATCTTCGTGCAGGGGGGTCAGCACAGGGGTAACCAGCCGTTGAAACCCGGCGGCTGAAACAGGCACGTAGCACCGACGGTATTGCGTGAGAGACACGGGGAATAATACCCTCAATTTTCGCCTTTAGCTTCCTGCCTGCATGTATTAAGTGGGCCAGAAAAATACGACTTGGACGGGACAGACGATGAAAATAGCAGTACTGGGTGGGGATGGATTCTGCGGCTGGCCAAGCGCTCTCCATCTGGCGTCGGAAGGCCACGCGGTCACGATCATCGACAACCTGTCCCGACGCGCCATTGGCGAAAAGATTTCCGCCCCGTCGCTTACCCCAATCCGGTCTATTGACGAACGTGTCGCTGCCGCCAAGAAAATTGGCGATGTGTCGTTCGTGTACTGCGACATTGCGGCTGATGTGGGCCGCTTCAAGGAAATCCTCGGCGAAGGCAAATTCGACGCCATCGTGCACTTCGCCGAACAGCGCGCCGCACCCTATTCCATGCTGGGCGATCTGGAACGGCGTTACACAATCGACAACAACGTTGGCGGCACCAACAACTTGATGTCCCTGCTGGTTGATCTGGGCCAACGCCCTCATATCGTGCACCTCGGCACGATGGGTGTGTATGGTTACAATGATGATTTCGGTGAAATTCCAGAAGGTTATCTGGACGTCACGGTGAAGAGCACACAAAAGGACGTCTCAATCACCTATCCCGGAAACCCGGGCTCGATCTATCACCTGACCAAGGTGCTCGATCACCAGATGATGCAGTTCTACGCAAAGAACTGGGGCTTCCAGATCACCGATCTGCACCAAGGCATCGTGTGGGGCACGGAAACAGATATCACGCGCACCGACCCTGCGTTGATGAACCGCTTCGATTATGATGGCGAGTACGGCACCGTGCTGAACCGCATGATTTCCCAAGCACAGGTCGGCTTCCCGCTGACGGTCTACGGAACCGGTGGCCAGTCCCGTGCGTTCATCCACATTCAGGACACGGCGCGCTGCATTTCGCTGGCATGCACGAACCCACCTGAAAGCGGCTCTCGCCCGCAAGTGTTCAATCAGGTCGCCGAAGTCCACACCGTAAAAGACCTGGCGGAGATGATTTCATCGAAGACCGGTACGGAAATCGGATACCTCGACAACCCGCGCAAAGAGCTGGCAGACAACAAGCTGCTGGTGTCCAACGAAGGTCTGCGCAGCCTTGGGTTTGAACCCATCAAGCTGGACGAAGGCCTTGTCGTCGAAATCGAAGAGACCGTCGGCGCGTATGCCGACCGACTCGACAAGAACGTGATCCTGTCCAAAGCACGCTGGTAAAACCATGAAGATCGTCATCACCGGGGGCCTCGGCTTTGTCGGCAAGAACTTTGCCCTGTACCTGAAGCGCCTGAATGAAGATCACGAGCTGCATTCCATCGACTGGTTCGATGGAGCGCCGCAAGAAGACCACGACCTGTTCGACGGTAGCCACATCTGCTGTTTTGCCTCGGATGAGGCCAAACCTGTCTATGAAGGTGCGGACGTTGTACTGCATCTGGCCGCGACGACGACGGTGCAGGAGAGCATTCAGGACCCTTATCGCAGCTTCAATAACAACGTCATTAAAACGCAGGCGTTGCTGGACCATCTGCGCGACGTGGCCCCTAATGCACATTTCGTGTTTGCCTCCACCGGCGGCGCGATCATCGGCGAGTGGGACGGCCCGATCAACGAAACCATCCCGCCCCGCCCCGTGTCGCCTTATGGCGCGACCAAGCTGGCGGTCGAAGGTTTGCTGACCGCTTATACCGGGTCCTTCGGGATGCCGTCAGCGGCCATGCGATTTTCCAATGTGTATGGTCCCAATTCAGAACGTAAGTCTTCGGTCGTGGCAGTGTTTTGCAAACGCTACATGGACACCGGCACCTTGCAGGTAAACGGCGACGGGATGCAGACGCGCGATTACATCTATATCGACGACATCTGTCAGGCGCTGTGGAAAACGATCCAGAAACGCGCAACAGGCCCGTTTCAGCTGGGCACAGGCATTGGAACGTCGATCAACGAATTGGTCGAGGTATTGCGCGCCGTGGATCCATCCAGACCGCTGGAGATTGTGCATGCTCCAGATCTTCCCGGCGAAGTGAAACACAATGTTTGTGACATCAACCATGCGCGAGAAGTGCTTGGTTTTGAACCTGAATTTGACCTCAAACGTGGCGTGGACGAAACGCTCGCTTGGTTCCAAAAAACGCAATAAGCCTTTGGGGGGCATTTGATATGCGACCGATGAAAAACGATGCGCCGCGCACGATGACGCTGGCTGGGCTGCAATTTCTGCAAGCTCTCGCGCAAGAACGTAAATCGGGATGCTTCCTTGAAGTCGGACCTTTGTTCGGATCCTCTACCAACGCGATTGATGCTGGCCGTGAAGATGAGACCGTGCCGATCCACACCATCGACACGTTCGAAGCCGCGCCTTGGGTCAAAAAGCGCCTTGGGATCGATCTGTCGCGCGAGATGTTCGACAAGTTCACACAAGGCATCGAAAACCTGAACGTGCACGAAGGCTATGCGCCGGATGTGGTCAAAGAAACGTGGTCCGAGCAGATCGGGTTCTACTTCGATGACGCTACCCATGGCGATCCAGGCTGGACGGACAATTACGAATTCTTCTCTCCCTTCTTTACGAACGACGCGATTGTCTGCGGCGACGATTTCGCAGGTGGCTGGCCGGACATTGTGCGCAACGTCTACCAGATCACCGAGGACGCGGGGCTCAAGCTCTTTGTGATCGGGCGCGTTTGGGCCTTCACAGGCGTGGATGACAGCCGTATTGCAAATGCCGTGCACGATGCGTTCCCCAAGCTGCAAGGCTGCGAACTGGTCGTCAAACATGGCGACCGGACCCATCGCAACATCGCGGCAAGCTGGTCCTGGGGCCTGCACAAGGCCATCGCGCTGAACGAGGTCACGTTGCACGCGCCCGAAGGCTTTGAGATCACGCTGCAAGTCGAACGTCACGATGGTACGTCACAATTGGTGGTCTTGGGCAAGGAACCGTTTAACCCAGAGGGCGTGAAATCCATGCGCTTTGATATGGAACGCGACTATTCAGTCCAGTTCTGCGTTGTAAACGAACGCGGCAAGACCGAAAACACCAAAGACATGCGCCGGGGCTCCACGATGGAGCTTGGAGAAACCGATCGCATCACAGCCATTCGCCTGTCGCACCGCTGAGGTGTCCGGAATGCGGGTTCTTTACGTCACATCTTGGGTCATGGGTGATGCCGGTGCCAATGCTGCCGACATCTTCCCGCGCCTATCCGTGCAAAGCCCCGAGATTGATCAAGTCATCGTGGCCGATTTCCCGCGTAACAAGCACTTGATCGTCGAAAGACAAGGCGCGGAATTCCTGCGCCTGCGCAAGAAGCGTCCCACGATCCTGCACGGCATCCGCATCGCGCGCAAAGCCAAGCAGGACAAAGTCGATGTGATCCACATCTTCTACCGTCAACAAAATGCTCTGCTTCTGATCTATCTCCGGCTTGTGATGATGCTGATAGGGTGCAAAAGCCAGATCGTGATGGACCACCGGTCAGTCAATTTGGCCAAGGGCTGGCGCGCGAAACGCAAGCTGGCCTTGAACTGGGTCATGCAGCGCTTCACGCACCACCTTGCAGGCAACCCTTGGGCGGCTGAAACAAACCACACCGAAATCAAGAAACCGCATCACATCATTGATTTGGGTTATGACCAACTGCCCGAAGGTGAGGCGACGGAACCCGAAGCGATCGACAAGACAGTAAACGTCTGGTTCATCGGCTCTCTGAAGCCGCGCAATCGGAAGTCTCAATTCTTGATTGATGTGTTTGACCGCGTGTCCGAACTAAACCTTGGCGCGCAATGGCGCGACGAACGGCGCATCATGATCCGGGTTGCAGGTCCAACAAACAACAAGCAGAAGAAAGCTCTGCAAGCGAACCCGAACGTGTTTTATCACGGCCGCCTGCCCCGGCACGAGTTGTACAAGCTGCTGCGTGACTATCCGGGCATTGGTCTGGCGTTCATGAACCACGAATACCACGAGTACGCACCATCTTTGAAGTTCGCCGAGTATGCGATCATGCGTTACAAGATCATCTCTGCGGCAACGCTGGGCCTGAAGACCCAAGCCGAGCGGATGAAGATGGAAGACACGATCCGCTTTGTCGACGAGGACGTCGAAGCTTGGGCGCAAGCGATCATCGAGACAGCCAACGAATACCAAGGGCTCGAACCCTTGTGGGAAGACGCCGAAACCTGGAGCTACCCCGACATCTACCGCCGTCAGGTGTTGGGACTGTATAAGCAGATCACCGGTAAGTAAGCGTCAGTTCAACAGGAAGTCGCTCGCATCCAATTGCGCGACGCTCATCCCGTCCAGAAACAGCACATCACCCGCATCAAAGCGGATGCGCATGCCGGAGCCCGTGTCGCTGGCCAAAGCGATCACATCGGCAGCGTCCGTGAAGGTGGAGACACGAAGGTCAATCAGATCGAGCCCGTCCTCGAAATCGAGGATCCGGTCAAAGCCGTGCGAGTATGTATCAAAGCTCCACCAGTTATAGGCAAACGTGTCCCGCCCGGCCCCACCAGAGAGGTTGTCATCACCCGCACCACCGTCCAGAAAATCGTTGCCGTTCTCTCCCAGAAGAAAGTCGCGCGCGCCGCCGCCCCGCAGTTCATCATTGCCGCCCCCGCCATAGATGCGGTCACTGCCATCACCGGCGGTGCCATCATCCCCAATTAACAGGTCATTGCCCCGATTGCCGCGCACGACGTCGTTGCCATCGCCGCCGGTCACAACGTCATTGTCGCGCCCGCCATAGACGAAATCATCGCCAGCTTCCCCGAACAGGGTGTCAAAGCCGCCAAGTCCGATAAGCACATCAGACCCTTCCCCACCATAGAAGGTCTGCAAGTTGTCGTTTCCAATGATCCGGTCGTCGCCTGCTTCACCTGATGCGCCGCCCATCACGAAATCGCGAAACTTGATATAGTCGTTTCCCTCATTCCCGATCAGAGTGCTGCCATCCGCGCCCGGTAACGCGATCAACACATCATTCCCGGCCCCGGCGCCGATGGTCGCGCCCCCAGTTTCCACGTAAAGCACGTCATTCCCTGTCCCAAAATCCATGCGCACCGGGTAATTTTCAGACACGGTATAGAAATCACGATCCCGCGTCGCAATGTGGGGGGCCGCACGCAGATCGAAGAGCTGGTTCGGGTTGTCAAAAGCGTTGCTGCTATCGATATTGCCCAACCAGGCGGTCAGGCTGGCCTGATCGTCCGGCAGGTCCGTTTCAGTCCCTCCCAGCGCGAACAGATAGCTGGTATCGCTGGCGCTGTCATATAACTGCAAGATCTGTGTGACCTGCCCGCCACCAAAGTTCAGTTCGAACGCATAGCGTTGATCAAAATCGCCTCCATCGCTCAGGATCTGGTCATGCGGCAGCGGGAAGGACAAACGCTTGTCCCGCATGTCGAACTCATTGGTGACAAGCTCCCCGTCGATGCGCTCACCACTGTCATAGAAAATGACTGTGAAAATATCACGTGTGTACCAAAGATAGCTCACAGCGCTGTCAAAACTGGCCGTGCCTGCCGCCAGCGATCCTGTGACCTTAATTCCCTTGAATGTATGGTTGGCCATTTTGCACCTGCCTGAAATTCAAAATAAATCTTGGGCAGGTGAATGATCCCGCCCAATTAGAATCCTAGCAGCGGGCCTCTTAGAATTCGAGGCCCGCAGATCACAATCCCATTTATCCGATCGCGAAAATGAAGTCAGAGCTGTCGACTTGTGCAGTTGTGACTCCGCTTAGGAACAAAACGTCTCCCCCACCAAAGTCGATCCGGGTCGACGCGCCGCCGCCAGCAGCCGAAAAATACACATCACCAAAGCTGGACACGCCGGTGTCGAACAGGTTGATGGAATCCAGTCCGTCTTCGAAGTCGAGGATCTGATCGAACCCACCGCCCGTGGCAAAGATGAACATATCGCGCCCTGCACCACCGGTCATGTTGTCGTTGCCGGTGCCCCCGTCGAGCACGTCATTGCCATTTTCACCCAACAGGAAGTCGCGACCATCACCGCCGAACAATTGGTCATTGCTGCCACCGCCGTAGATGCGGTCAGAGCCTTCGTTGCCATAAACCTGATCATTGCCGAGGTTGCCGCGCACCACGTCGTTGCCTTGGTCGCCGCTGACAATGTCATTGTCCCGGCCGCCATACAGGAAGTCATTCCCGTCGCTGCCTTCAAGCTCATCCTCGCCCGAGAGGCCGATCACGATGTCGCTGCCAGACCCGCCGTCCAGCTGGTCATTTCCAGACCCGCCGATCAGTTTGTCGTCACCACCCTCGCCGAACATCTCGCCAAAGGCATCGCCGCGGAACTTCATCACGTCGTTGCCCTCGCCACCAAAGAACTGGTTCTCGCCGCCGGTGGCCACAATGCGGTCATTGCCTGCGCGGCCAAAGGCAATGTCGTCCCCGTCTCCGACATAAAGTGAATCATTGCCGATCCCGAAATCAAAGGTCTCGGAATTGCCCGCAATGTCGAACACCAGATCGTTTTCTGAACTGAAAGAGTTGGACCAATCGGCCGGACTGGTGGGCGGCAAACTCAAGGTTGAGGCCGGGTTGCTGGCGTTCACCTGGCTGACAACGTCGTCGAGCCCTGCTTGAGAGGACGGCAGGTTGGTTACAGTGCCACCCACAGCAAACAGATAGGTGATATCCGTCGCCTCGTTATAAAGCTCGAACAGATGGGTCGTGCCGCCACCGGTGTAGTTCAATTGGTAGTAATACGCTTCGTCAATTTCCGCTCCGCCATCAAGCGCGCCGAAACCGCTTGTGCCGTAATCCGTTGAAGAATCGTCCAATTCCGGAATGCCGAACGGATTTGTGAACGTGCCGTCCGTGGCCGGATTGGAATACGTAAAGCTGAACAGAAAATCCTCAGGGACAAAAAACCTGAACCGTGCCGTACCTTCATAGGTCAGCGCCCCTTGTGTAACATCACCTGATACTCGAATGCCGTAAACTGTATGTGTTGTCATAATCTCACCCTGTTTTCACAAGGATGAGACTACTGCTGCGTCAACAATTCGCAAGCCTGTCCGGAGGCACTTTTTGCAGATCGCAGACGCCTAAAAACGAGTTGTCGGTTCAAAAAATGAAGTCGCCCACGTCGAGCTGGCTTTCACTGGTGTTTTCGATCAACAGCACATTGCCGTCACCAAAGTTCAGGCGCACGCCTGCCGCCACATCTGTCGCGATCCTGTTCACGTCGTCCATACCGTTGATGTCCGACAAAAAGTCGCTCAGGTCGATGCGGTCAACGCCGTCTTCAAAATCAAGGATGCGATCAAAGCCGCCTTCGATAAAGTCCAGATACACGAAAATGTCCGCCCCAGCCCCTCCGGTGAGGTTATCGTCGCCCTGCCGCCCATCTAGGATGTCTTTGCCATTTTCTCCCAGAAGAAAATCGCGGCCATGTTCACCGGTCAAAATATCATTCCCGCCACCCCCGAAAAGGCGGTCCTGCCCATCTGATCCCGCGATTACGTCGTTGCCCAGATTTCCGCGCAAGACATCGTCGCCCGCGCCACCGAACACATTGTCCGCATCGCGGCCGCCATAGAGAAAATCGTTCCCGCCGTCGCCTCGCAACGTGTCTTCGCCGGACAGCCCGATCAGGATATCGTTGCCCTCCCCACCTTCCAGCGTGTCGTCCAGAGATCCGCCGATCATGCGGTCGTCTCCGGCATCGCCAAAGATTTCGCCTGTCGCGTCGCCCTTGAACTTCAGAACATCGTTCCCCTCGCCACCAAAGAACCGGTTCGTGCCCGCCCCGGACGCGACGATCCGATCATTCCCTTCGCCAGCGCTGACCACATCATCCCCGTCAAAGACATAGATCAGATCATCACCCGCACCGGTGTCAAAACCGCCCGAATTCCCAAGCGTGTCGAATACGCGATCATCCTCGCTTTTCGTTGTGTTGTCCCAATCTTCGGGATCGTCGAAATAGCGTCGAACCTGACCTGCAAGCGTCCCCGAGCTGAACGCACTCAGAACTTCATCCAGTTCTTCTTGGGATGTCGGCACATCGAAAGCATGTCCTCGTGTACTCGCGCTCGTGACCGGAAACAGAAACGCCGTGTCGCTTTGCGCGTCATACACTTCAAACACGTACCAGCGGGTGCCACCGCTCGACATCACATAGAAATACGCCTCCTCGATGGCAGGACCGCCAACCAGCCTGCCAAACCCACCCGGGCCATAGTCACTGGTGTCTTCAATTTCCGGAATACCAAACCCGTTCAGGGCCGCCCCATCGCTGGTAGGGCTGAGATAGTTGAAACTAAAGCGAAATCCTTCGGGCACGACCAACCGGTACTGTGCAGACCCAGCATATGTCAGCGTCCCATCAGAATAGCTGCCCGTCGTGCGAAAGCCATTGATTGTAAATGTCGGCATAAAACCACCTCATAAATCGAATGAGATGATTTTAACTTTTCAGAATGGTGCTGCAATAAGGTCTGCGTTCACATCTTTCAGAAGATGAAATCACCCGCATCCAGCTGGCTTTCGCTGATACCTTCGATCAACAGCACGTTCCCATCACCAAAATTCAGACGCACGCCAGAGGACACATCCGCCGCAATCGGGTTGATGTCGCCCATGCCGGAAAAGCCAAAGTCGCTCAAGTCGATGCGGTCGGTTCCGTTTTCAAAGTCGAGAATGCGGTCATAGCCATAATTCGCATCGCGATAGATGAAGGTGTCCGCTCCGGCACCGCCAGTCAGGTTGTCGTCGCCTGTGCCGCCATCAAGGATATCGTTGCCGTTTTCGCCCAGCAGGAAGTCACGATCTTCGTCGCCGGACAGGGTGTCGTTGCTTCCACCGCCGAACAGGCTGTCCCCTCCAGCGCCACCGCTCAGCGTGTCATTGCCAAGGTTGCCACGCACAATGTCGTTTCCGGCGCCGCCACTGACATCGTCATCGTCACGGCCGCCATAAAGGTAGTCATCTCCATTCTGGCCCGCCAGCGTATCGGCACCGCGCAAGCCGATCAGGATGTCGGAGTCATTGCCCCCGTACATCGTGTCCACGCCATCGTCAGAGCCGATCATCTTGTCGTCGCCACCGTCGCCGCGCATGGTGTTGTTGCCTTCTTTGCCTTTCAGCACGTCATTGCCCGCACCACCGGTCAGGTCGTCGTCTCCGCCGTTACCCACAAGGCGATCGTTGCCATTGCCTCCGGTCAAAGTGTCGTCACCATCCCCAGAATAGATCGAGTCGTTGCCGTTGTTGCCATTGATCGTGTTGTTGGCCCCATTGCCAAACACAAGATCACTGCCGCTGCCACCTTCGAAATTCTCGATCACTGTGCCGCGCGCAATACCAATGTTACCGACCTCACCAAACAGATTGGAGTAAGTTTCATCGTCCATGTACATCTTTTGAGAGCCGTTGAAGCTGCTGGTATCGATCGTATCGATCCCGCCATCATCAATGATGGTTAGCGTCACACTGTCCAGAGTCATGACATTGGCATAGAACCCCGAGCCTGATGCATTGTCTCCATACGTGGTGTTGCCCGTACGCAGGTTACCAGCCACGCCGTACAACTCCTGCGCGGCAAGAATGTCCGCAATCTGCGGGGTCACAACAGCCGCGTAGCTTGCGTTCACATGCGTGTTGTCGTCCTGATCGAAGTAAGACATCACGGACTGCTGCCAGCTGTCATTCAGATACAGGTTGTCCTGACCGTAACGCGCGCCGCCGTCGTAGTTACCTGAATGCGCAAGACCCAGCGCATGGCCGATCTCGTGAATGTAGGTCTGGAACGCATAGTCGTTCCGGTCAGTACCGTATTGGTTCACCCAACCTGTCGACACGTTCACGTCGGCTGACGTGATGTGGAGCCCGTTGGTAAAAAACTGAGCAAACGCGCCCGACTGATTGTCGTCAAAGCTGATCTGCCCACTGAAGCTGACTTCCTGGAAATTGATTCCAGTCACATCGCTCCACACTTCCAGCGCGTCCCGTGCCAGCGTCTTGCCTGCGTTGGTCAGCCCGGACACATCAAAGGTCAGCGTTCCCCCCGGGGACACGTTCCATTGATACGTTTCGTTGCCCCATCCGCCATAGGTCAGATAATCGGCGATCTGATCAAAGCTCCATTCCACAAGCGTCTGGCTCATGGTGACGGAAATCTGACCACCTTCGGTATTGGAAAGTGCGGAACCAGCAAACAACTTATAGGTCCCACTGGTTTCGGCCGTGAACACCAGTTCTGTGCCGTCACTCCCATCTTCGTCAATGTCTTCAAACTCAAACGCCTGACCAGTCCCGTCCACCAAAGACAGGGCCGGTGCATCGGAGTCATCGTCTCCCGACACGAACGACACGGAATATTGTTGGCCGGCGAGCAATTCGACCTCCACAAACTCCGTGCCGTTGACCGAAAGAACGCCGTCAAAGACGTCACCCACGTGCTGTTGCACCGCTCCGGATGCGGCAGGTCCGACAGGATCACCAAGGCCGAAGTTCAACTCTTCAGCACGTTCGACATCCTGATTTCGGATCTGTTGGCAGACTTGGCACATTTCGGACGGACCTCCATTTCCCCATGTGAGAACTCAATGACAGTTACAGCAGCAATTGTCTCACTCGGGTTAATTAACAGGAAGGTTTCGGCAATGGATGGGCAGATTTGCGGCCAAAACTTCGCAAACTACCGCTGAGCGGAAAAACACTGTTCGCACTAACGCAACACTGAAGAGATCGAGCGCGCAATAATCCAAAGATCAAAACAGATCGCGTTGGGTTCCTTCAGACGCTCTTGATACATCAGATCCAGCTTGGCCTTGCGCGGCACACACCGGCGACAATAGACCTCTTCGGTTTCCTGCGGTGTGGAGCATTGCTTCAACACGCGATCCTCGAAGCGGTGCATATACAAGGTCGCCAGCCCGGTCAGTCCGGGGCGAGAGCGCAGCACCGCACTATATATATGCGGGAACTTTTCGACATAGTGTGGGTCCGGCGGACGCGGCCCGACCAAAGACATGTCTCCTCGCAACACGTTGAACAGCTGCGGCAGCTCATCCAGCCGCGTGCGCCGCAGGAATGCACAAAAGCGCGATATCCGAAACGTCTTGTCGCCGCCCGAGACGCCCGAGTTCTCGTGCGCATCGACCTCCCGCATGGTGCGAAACTTCAGCGCCATGAAAACACGTCCGCCCTGCCCGGACCGCGCAGCTTTGTAAAACACCGGCCCGCCTTCGCGCACCCGGATCAACACCCAGATCACCAGCCCCAACGGAACTGTCAAAACGGCCGTGATCAGAACGAAAAACACATCAAACAGCCGCTTTGTCAGAGGCAGGCGCAAAGCGCGAAACTCTAGGGCTGTTTGCTGCGTCAAACCGCGTGACCTGTTTTCTGTTTTGTTGCAGTCTGCAGCGCAGAGCGGTGCGCAACCTTGGCGTCACCGTAAACGCATATGCGCCTAGGTCAACGCGATCCCCGGTTTCTGGCGCAATAAGGTCACACGAACCCGGGATGAGGTCACGAACAGCGATGACGTATATCACGAACCCTTACCGAGGCACTGGCTTGCCTGATCCCGCTTTGGCGGATGTACCGCTGCCAAGCACGAACGCCGAGGCACCCATGCGGCTGCTGGAACGTTGCCCACACGCCAACACCACACCACTGGTTGATGCGGTCGCTTTGGCAGACCAACTTGGGATGGCCCGGCTTTGGATCAAAGATGAACGCACACGCATGGGGCTTGGCAGTTTCAAAGCTCTTGGCGCGGCATATGTGATTGCCTGCGATCACACCGCGGGGACAGCCGCCGGGCAGACCTATGTCACGGCAAGTGCCGGGAACCACGGCCTGTCTGTTGCAGCCGGGGCAACCGCCTTTGGCGCACGCGCCGTGATTTTTCTTGCCGACACAGTGCCCGAGGCATTTGCAGAGCGTTTGCGTGCGATCCCGTCGGAAGTTGTCCGTGCAGGGGCAGATTATGAGGCCAGCATGGCCGCCGCCGCTGACTACGCCAAGGCCGAAAACGCCATCCTGCTCTCGGACAGCTCGTGGCCCGGATACATGGATCGCCCGCACCGGTTGATGGAAGGCTACACTGTACTGATGGCAGAAACCTTCGAACAGATCGACGCCGTGCCCACCCATATTCTGTTGCAAGCTGGTGTCGGTGGCCTTGCTGGTGCTTGCGCTGCCATGGCCCGCGCGCATTGGGGCGACGCGCCGGAGATCATCGTGGTGGAACCAGACGCGGCCCCTGCTTTGATTGAGTCGATCAAAACTGGCAAACCGGTCATCACAACAGGACCAAACTCCGCCATGGGACGGCTTGATTGCAAGGAACCTTCGCTGATCGCGCTCAAAGGCTTGTCGCAGGATGCGGATGCCTTCGTGACAATCTCCGAAGACACCGGCCATGCCGGGGCCGCGATGGCAGCAAAAGCGGGTTATCCGTCCACCCCATCGGGTGCCGCCGGACTGGCTGCCATCCCTGAATTGAATTTGCCCTCAGACGCCCGCGTCCTTGTGATCCTCTCCGAGGAAGCCAGCGCATGAGCACACGCGGTTTTCCAGACAGCGAATACCGTGACCGCCTTTCGCGGGCGCAGGCAGGCATGCAAAGCGCAGAGCTTGACGCGCTGCTACTGACCACGGAGCCAGAGGTCCGCTATTTCACCGGCTTCCTCACCCGGTTCTGGGAAAGCCCGACCCGGCCTTGGTTCCTTGTTGTGCCTGCCAGCGGTGCCCCCATCGCGGTGATCCCGTCCATCGGCGCGCATCTGATGGGCCAAAGCTGGATCACCGATATCCGCACATGGCGGTCCCCGGATTATGGGGACGACGGCATCTCACTTCTGGCCGCGACCCTGCGTGAGGTTGTCCCGTTGGGCGGCACCACCGGTATACCGAGCGAGATGGAAAGCCACCTGCGCATGCCTGTGGCGCATTTCGAATCCCTTCGCACACAGATCGAAAAGCGGGACATCGTGTCCGACTCCGCTCTTTTGCGCAGCCTTCGCATGGTGAAGTCAGACGCCGAGATAACCAAGATTCGCGCTGCCTGTTCTGTAGCAGACCGCGCCTTCGCGCGTGTGCCCGAGATCGCCCGCGCCGGAGTGTCATTGTCCGAGGTGTTTCGCCGGTTTCAGATGCTCTGCCTTGAGGAAGGCGCCGATTGGGTCAGCTACCTCGCAGGGGGCGCAGGTCCCGGCGGGTATGGTGACGTGATCTCCCCCGCCGATGACCGCCCGCTTGCGCCGGGTGATGTGGTGATGTTGGACACCGGTGTGGTGCTCGACGGCTATTTCAGCGACTTCGACCGGAACTACGCAGTTGGCGATGTCTCCCCCGAAGCCGATGCCGGATATGCCCGCCTGATCGAGGCCAGCGACGCCGCCTTCGACATCTGCCGCCCCGGCACCACGGCCGCCGAGCTGTTTCACGCGATGGACCGTGTCGTAACCGGAGGTGCGGGTGGCTCAGACGCCGGGCGGCTGGGTCATGGCTTAGGCATGCAACTGACGGAATGGCCGTCCCTGATCCCGGACGATCACACCGTTCTGGAACCCGGCATGGTGCTGACGCTGGAACCCGGCATCACCCTGCCCAGTGGACAGACCTTGGTGCATGAGGAAAACATTGTCATCACGGCCACCGGGGCTGAGTATCTGTCCACACCCGCACCGCGCGCCCTGCCCCGGTTGGCGACATGAGCGATTTTCCGTTCACCACTTTCACGGACACGCGCCCCTGTTTGGGGCTGGTGGTTTTGCAATCGGATGAAACGATTGAGGACGAATTACGTACCATTCTGCCCCGCGACGCGCGCCTGATGGTGTCGCGTGTACCTTCCGCCACTGAAGTCACGCGTGATACTCTGGCGGAGATGGAGAGCCACCTGACAAGTGCCGCCGCGCTTTTCCCGCAGGCCGCGCGATTTGATGTGGTGGGCTATGGCTGCACCTCTGGCACTGCACAGATCGGGGCGGCGCACATCGCGTCGCTGATCCGCGCAGGCACCAAGACCTCCTCCGTGACCGAGCCTGTGTCTGCTCTTGTCGCGGCCTGTTCTACTTTGTCGGTGACCCGGCTGGCCTTCCTGTCGCCCTATGTGGCGTCCGTCAGTAATCATTTGCGTGATGTGCTGCGCGGTGCTGGGATCGACACGCCCGTCTTTGGCAGCTTTGGCGAAGGCGATGAAACGACCGTCGCGCATATCGACGCCGCCTCTGTTCGCGATGCGGCCTTGGCATTGATGGACGGCTCGGACGTAGACGCGCTGTTTCTGTCGTGTACGAACCTCAAGACGTTCTCTGTGATCCCCGCGCTGGAAGACGCCCTTGGTGTGCCCGTGTTATCCAGCAACCTCGTGCTCGGCTGGGACATGCTGAGGCGCGCGGGGCCACTGCCCGGCGCGACGATGCCCGGGCAGTTGTTGCGGGTTTAGGCTTAGACCTCGTCCGGGAAATGCTTCAAGGTCAGCCGGATCGGGTTTGGCGCGGCTTGGCCCAATCCACATATCGAGGCATCCGCCATCGCCGTGCAGAGTTCCTCCAGCAGCGGCTGATCCCATGTATCCGCCTGCATAAGTTTAACCGCCTTTTCGCAACCAACCCGGCATGGCGTGCATTGCCCGCAAGATTCATCTTCAAAGAACCGCAGCATGTTCAAGGCCGCATCCCGTGCAGAATCCTGATCCGACAACACGACAATGGCCGCCGAGCCAATAAACGTACCGTGTTCCTGCAAGACGTCAAAATCCATCGCGATATCCGACAGGGACGCAGGCAGCAGTCCTGCAGACGGCCCACCCGGTTGATAGGCCTTGAAGACGTGCCCATCCAGCATCCCGCCAGCGGCCTCGATTATGTCCCGCATGGTGGAACCCGCAGGCAGCAGATAGACGCCCGGCTTATTCACGCGACCCGAGACAGAGAAACTGCGCAAACCTTTGCGCCCGTTCTTCTCCACCCCGGACAGAATTTCCGGCCCTTCGCGGCAGATGCGTGCCACCC
>CAZDXI010000017.1:21964-22371 GCA_964509095.1 uncultured Rhodobacterales bacterium | reverse complement strand
GGCCTCATTGATCGGCTTGTCGATGGATTCATAGACCATCTGCTTGCATGCATTGATCGATTCTGCCGGGAAGCGCGCAATGCGCTTTGCCAGAGTGTCGACGTATGCGCCGATCTCGTCGGGGTGCAAGGCCTTGTTGATCGTCCTGAGAGATCATTTCCTCGTAATGGTCATAGGCCCGCGCAGAGTCCGCTTTAAGGTATTCCAGCACGCGGGCGGCTTCGTCCCCGGTCAGCGCTTCACCCCGGCCCTGATTGTTCACCACGGATTGCGCGTTCAGGTGTTCGGGCGCGGGGATGTAGAACTCGCGGTCCAAAATCGAATAACGCGCGGAGTATTCGTTTACGTTCGCGGTCCTGTGGCGGATCCATTGGCGCGCGACAAAGACGGGCAGTTTGACGTGCAGG